>CAZSTF010000021.1:0-29510 GCA_964609555.1 uncultured Alcaligenaceae bacterium
GACGCTCGAGGCGAGCGCCTCGGTCGTGATGATGCCGTTGGCGAGCGCCTGCTCGTCGGTGCGGGTGAGCCGCTCGCAGGCGTGCGGGCGACGCGCTTCGCGGCCCTGGCAGAGGAAGGTGCGCGCCCCGAGGACCTCGCCCGCCGCGGCCGGGTAGAAGCGCAGGTCGCCTGCGCGTTCGGGGATCGCGAGCCAGCGCGCGAGGAGGGCTTCGTTCACGCGGCCGCCGGTGAAGCGTCGCGTCCAACCGGCCTGATCGTATTTTTCGCTCGCCTTCGGATCGAGCCGGTCGAATTCGTAGTGGCCATGAAAGCCCACCCAGGTGAGGCTCGCCGGATAGTCATCGGTGAATTGGCGCGTGACACCGCCCAGAAAGACCCGTGAGCACGCCGACACGCAGTGCCCCGAGACGAGCGTGCGCACGCCGCGCTCCCGAAAGAGCTCGCCCAGGCGGTAGCCGGTCCAGGAATTGCCGCCCATCGAGTTGCGGAGCACGACGGTCGTGAGTGCGGGGGGCTTCGCGAACTCGGCCTGCACACGATCCAGATCGCGCCGCTCGATCACGCCCGAGAGGATGAGCGTGTCGCCGTGCCGGGCGAGCGTCATGCCGTGGGCGATGGCAGAGAGGCAAGAAGCGACCAGCAAGAATGCAACGTGTATCGTTTTGACCGTCGCGGATGATGTGGGCTTGTTTCGTTGTCCTGTATCGTGGGCGACAAGTGATGCGTTCGGCGTGGTGTCCATGATCCAAAAAACCGCAGTCGGCCGCTCAGCTGTACACGCAAGCGGTTGATGGAACGACCCTCATTTCTCTCGCTCTCCTTCGCCGGCCGGGTGAGCCCGCTGTGCGTTCGCTTTCTTGCTCGTGCGTGCCGCCCGCTTCGTTGCTCGTCCTTGCAGGGGCGCCAACCTGCGGCGTCCCCGCGCCTTGCGGGCAACACGTGCAACCCCGCGTTCGAGCGCACCCCACTGCGGCCTTTAGGATGATCGATTGAGGGAGATGATAGGACGGCCTTTGGGTGTGCGGTTCACCAATTCGCGTCGATCTACTCACGCTCCCTTCGTGGAAGCGCCGCCCGTTCGATGATCTGCCGAGGAGGCTTCATGGGGTGTCTGTTCAAACGCGGGCCGACGGGACCAGCCCCGACGCCCAATCCGGAGGTCCGTCCGTCGCCGGGCGGGCGAGCGCGTGATCCATGGCTGACCGCCTTCGGGGCGATCCTCGGCATCGGCCTGAGCGCTGCCTTCTGCGGTGCCGTACTCGGCTGGGTGTCACCGTGGTATCTGGCGCCGATGGGGGCATCGGCCGTGTTGCTCTTCGCCGTGCCCGCGAGTCCACTGGCCCAGCCTTGGCCGGTCGTCGGGGGAAATCTCGTTTCCGCGGCGTGGGGCATGTTCGTTGCTGTCCATGTGACCTCTCCGCCGCTCGCGCTGGGTGTTGCGGTGGGCGGTGCCATCGCAATCATGGCGCTGCTGCGTTGCCTGCATCCGCCGGGTGGTGCCATGGCGCTCACGGCTGTGCTTGGGGGAGGAGACCCATCGGGATGGTTCTCCAAGATGACGCTTGCTGTCCTGAGCACGACTTCGCTGCTTGCGTTTGCGTGGTGCTTCCATCGGCTTCTGGGGCAGCGCTATCCAAACCGTCCGATCCTGGGTGGGGCCCCGCCGCAGCCCTCGGGTCAGGAGCTTCAACTGAAAAGTGATCTGCAGGCGGTGCTTTCGAATGCAAAGAATGCACTGGATGTCGACCCCGACGACCTGCTGGCCATCGTGCGGGCGGTGGAGAGGCGCGCGGCCGAGCGCTTGAGCAAGGGGGGGACGTTCTGGATGTGATGCAACGGGGCGTCCCGGTGGCCACTGCGGACGCCGATGCGAGGACGATCCGCACGCGACTGCTCGAGACGAGGCACGACCAGGTTGCCTTGGCCAATCCGGACGGCACGCTGCTTGGCATCGTCACATCGCGAAGCGTGCTCGGGGCGAAGGATCTCGACCCCGTTCGGAAGCTGGTCAGGAGTCCGACGGTCACGGTTCATCGCACGTGTGCGCTCGCTGACGCCATCGAGCTGATGATGCATTACAACCTCGAGTTTCTCCCGGTGGTGGATCGGCAGCGACACTTTCTTGGGCTGGTGACCCGTGACGGTCTCGTGCCGATCCTGCTTTCTCTTTGCCGTGCGCCCGTGATCGAAAACCTGGGCGAGTTGAACATCGGCATGCCGCGCCCTGCCTGAGGCATCGGGGGGCATCAACCGAAGAACAGATAGGCCACGAAAATCGCCGCCACGATCCCCGCGAGGTCGGCGAGCAGACCGAAGGCGAGCCCGTAGCGCACCTTGGTCACGCCCACGGTGCCGAAGTAGAGCGCGATGATGTAGAGGGTCGTGTCGGTCGCGCCCTGCATGACGCTGGCGAGGCGGCCGACGAAGCTGTCCACGCCGTAGGTCTTCATCGCATCGATGAACATCGCCCGGGCGCCCGAGCCCGAGATCGGCTTCATGAGCGCGGTGGGGAGCGCGGCAACCCAGTCGGTCGCAAGACCGAGGAGCCCGAAGAACCAGGCAAAGCCGGCCACGACGAGGTCGAGCACACCGGAATTGCGGAGCACGCTGATGGCGACCAGCATCGCGACGAGGTAGGGGATGATCGTGAGCGCGGTCTGCACGCCCTCCTTGGCGCCCTCGATGAAGGCTTCGTAGACGTTGATCCTTCGCTTGAGGCCGAAGGCGAGAAAGACCGCGATGATGCCTGCGAGGATCAGGTTCGACACCACGAGCGAGACCGTTTCGATCTGCTCGCGGGTGAGCTGGTTCGTCATCGCCCAGACGAGCGCGGCGAGGCCGAGCGTGATGCCACCGAGCCAGCCGACGATCACCGGGTCGGCGAGACGGATCTTCTGCTTCCAGCCGCAGAGCAGGATCGCAACCAATGTCGCGCAATAGGTCGCGATCAGGGTCGGGATGAAGATGTCGGTCGGGTTCGCGGCACCGAGCACCGCACGCTGCGCGATCACCGAGAGCGGAATCAGCGTGAGCCCCGAGGTCTGGATGACCAGGAACATGAGCTGCGCATCGCTCGCCGTGTCCTTGTGCGGATTGAGCTCCTGCAGGCTCTTCATGGCCTTGAGGCCGAGCGGGGTCGCCGCGTTGTCGAGCCCGAGGAAGTTGGCCGAGTAGTTCATGATCATGTGGCCGTTGGCCGGATGATCCCGCGGCACCGAGGGGAAGAGGCGCGAAAAGAGCGGCGCAATCCAGCGGCTCACGACCGCGATCACACCGGCCTTCTCGCCCACCGAGAGCATGCCGAGCCAGAAGGTCATGACCCCGGCAAGCGGCAGCGAGATGTCCATCACGGCGAGTCGGGCGGCGGCGAACGTGCCATCGATGATCTTCTTGAACACCGCGCCATCCCCCGTGACGAGCCACTGCAGCACAGCGGCCGCGATACCCACGAGGAAGAAACCGCTCCAGAGATACGTGAGTGCCATGCGCCGCCCTTGCTCTGCTATCGTGCGGCACCATGCTACCGACCCGCCTTCCGTTTGCCGCGCACGTGCGCCTGTTTCCCGACCGCTTCGCCGTGGCTCTACTCGCGACGCTCGCAATCGCCCTGGGCGGCTGTGCCACGCTGCCCGGCCCGTCCAGCCGCCTCCCCGTCGACCGTACCACCTACAACGCGAAGAGCCAGGACTCGCGCGTGCAGTTCCTGATCCTGCACTTCACCTTCGCCGACAACGAGCGCTCGATCCGCATCCTGACGGAGGGCCCCGTGTCCTCGCACTACCTCGTGACCGAGCGCGTGGGCGACGCCCCGCCCAAGGTCTATCAGCTCGTCCCGGAAGACCGCCGCGCCTGGCATGCGGGTCGAAGCTACTGGGATGGGGTCACCCACATCAACGCGAGTTCGGTCGGCATCGAGATCGTGGCGAAGGGTTTCACCGATACGCCGAATGGTCGCCTCTGGCACGACTACCCTGACGAGCAGATGGATCTCGTCCTCGCCCTGTCGCGCGACATCATCACGCGCCACCAGATCCGGCCGGATCGGGTGCTCGGGCACTCCGACATCGCACCCACGCGCAAGAACGATCCGGGGCCCAAGTTCCCCTGGCGCCGCTTTGCGCGCGAAGGGCTCATCGCCTGGCCGGACGAGTCGCTGGCGCGCGAGCGGCTGCCCCAGTTCGAGGCGGCGCTCCCGCCGGTGGATTGGTTTCAGGAGAAGCTGACGCAGCACGGGTTCAACGTGCCGGTCACCGGCGTTCTCGATGCCGTGACCCGCGCGAGCCTCCAAGCCTTTCAGATGAAGTACCGCCCCGCCCGGTTCGACGGCACGCCGGACGCCGAGACGGCGGCGCTGCTCGATGTGATCACCTCGCCGGGAGGGTTTCGTGTCCAGCCCGGTCTATGGTGAACGAAGCCCGGCGGAGGTTGCTCACGACCGCGCTGCCGCGCGTGCTGCCGGTTGTTCTACCGGTCGGCCTGTTGGGCTGTGCATCGCGCTTGGGTCGCAGTCCGTCCACGGGGCGTTCGAGCGCGATGCACCGAATGCTTGATGCCGAGCTCGCCGCCATCGTCGAGCGGCCGGGCCGCGAACTCGCAAGCCTCGCCGTGGCTGTCGTGCAGCAAGGCGAGACCGTCTACACGGGCGCCTTCGGTCGCGCCTGGATCGACCCGGCGGGTTCAAGGGGTCAAGGCCGCGATCGCCCGGCCACGGTCGAAACGCTCTATCGCATTGCTTCCGTCTCGAAGCTCGTGGTCGCGCTCGCGGCGGCCGAGCTCTGCGCGCGGGGGCGACTCGACCCCAACGGGGACTTGAGCGAGATACTCGGCTTCGACTTGCGCAACCCGCATCACCCGAAGGTGCCGATCACGCTTGGGCAGCTTCTCTCGCACACCGCCACGCTCACCGATGCCGCGGGCTACAACTTCCCCGAATCCGTGTCGCTCGCCGATGTGCTGACCCCTTCGGGCGCGCGCTTCGCCGATGGGCGCGCGTGGCAGCGTCCGCTCGTGCCGGGGCACGCGCCGGGGATGTTCTTCCGCTACTGCAACTTTGGCTACGGCGTGGCCGCGCAGGCGATGGAGCGCGCGACCGGCGAGCGCTTCGACCGCTTGATGCAGCGGCTCGTCTTCGGCCCGCTCGGCCTCACGGCCACCTTCGATCCCGTGCAGCTCGCGCCCGAGGAGCGCGCGCGGCTCGCCACGCTCTACCGCAAGCGGCCCGCGGGCGATGGCGATCTGCGCTGGAACCCGGCCGGCCCGTGGGTGCCGCAGGTGGACGATTTTTCGCAGGCCGAACCCCGGCCGCGGGCGAGCGAGGGCTATGTCGTCGGCACCAACGGCAGTCTCTTCGCGCCCCAGGGCGGGCTGCGCATCTCGGTGCGTGGTCTCGCGCGGCTCATGGGGGTGCTGCTCCGGCACGGTCAGGATGAAGCCGGGCGGCAGGTGTTCTCGCCGCGTGCGATCGAACTGCTCCTCACCGAGCGCTGGCGTCACGATGCGGGCGCCTTCGGCGGGCGGGGCAACCGGGCGGCGGACGACGAGGGCGCAGGCGGACTCTTCAATGCCTGGGGCTTTGGCCCGCAGCGCTTTCTCGACCGCTCCGGCGGGCCCGGCCGCGGCGACCGCCTTGTCGAAGGCGGCGGCTTCACGGGCTGGGGGCACTTAGGCAACGCCTACGGGCTCACCGCCTGCTTCGCCTTCGATCCCGCGCGCGGGCACGGCTTCATTTTCCTCTCGGGCGGCACTGCCTTCAACCCCGCGACCGAGCGCGGGGCGTTTTCGGCGCAGTATCTTTACGAAGAGAGGATCGTAGCCGCTTTGTCGGACTGGAGGATCGGACGCTGAAACTAGCAGCATGCTGTCAAAATCGAGTTCGCGAGGTTGTTGGTGTCATCCGTGGAGAGAAACATGCCTTTTCTTCGATTGAATAGAGGAAAGTCGGTCGTTCAGCCGCCACCGACAACTGTCCCCCCAACTGCCGGGGACGGCGTCGACGAAAGAAACGTGGCGGGGAACGATCAGTTGCCCAAAGATTTGACTGAACCCATTGTTTGGCTTATTGACATGGGTTATGTGATCAAAACTGCTAGTAAGGCCAAGTTCAAGCTCGACAACTTCAAGGCCGCCGCCTACCTTGAACAACGCATTGGCTGCCGAGGCGTGAAGATGTGCTTCTTTAACAGTTTCGATGAGAGTCTCGGCGTGCGCGAGCCACTTCAGGGGTTCTATGACCTGATGCGGAGCCGTGGAGCGATCATACGCCTACATCCCATGTCCGGCAGTGTGGAACAGGGGAATCATCGCCAGAGGTGTGTCGATGTTGACTTGGCGACGCATGGTATGCGTGTGGCCATGATGGAAGCGGTTTCCCACTTGGTTCTCACTTCCGGGGATTTCGACTTTTCTCCTATGATTGAAATGATCAAGCGACACACTGGGAAGACAATCTGGCTCTTTACGTTTGACCGAGATGTGAGCACCGAGCTCGTTAGAAAAGTGGGTAAGGAACAGCATCTGCTTTTCGAGCACGCAGATTGCCGCCGTTCCGATTGAACCTCTCCCGAGAGTGTTGATGATGTTCAGTCACATCTTCGTCGGAACCAACGATGTCGAGCGCGCAAAGCGCTTCTACGATGCGGCGCTTGCCGTGCTGGGCGCGCCAACGGGAACGGTCGGCGCAGCCAAGACCGGCCACCGTCGCGTCTACTGGCGCCATGACGGTGCGACGTTCTGCGCCAGCGAGCCGATCAACGGCCAACCCGCGACGGTGGCCAATGGCGGCACGGTGGGTTTTCGCTGTGCCTCCCGGGAGATGGTGGACGCCTTCCACGCGGCGGCGGTCGCGAACGGCGGCACGTCGATCGAGGATCCGCCCGGCTGGCGCGAGGGCGCCTCGGGGCGGCTCTATCTCGCCTACGTGCGTGACCCGGACGGCAACAAGCTCTGCGCTCTGTATCGACCGGCGGCGTGACGCCGGGACGCCATTTGATCGCTTGCCCCGGCTAGCTCACCGCGGGCTCGAGCAGCGTAAGCGTTTGCGCGTCGGCATCCAGCCGGGCGCGGATGCCCAAGGGCAGCACACACTGCGGTGCGATGTGGCCGAAGGGCAGGCCGTAGACCGCGGGCACGTCGATCGCACCGAAGCGCTCCTCGAGCACCTGCGCGAGTGTGTGTTTGGACCCTGGTTCGCCGTCCGTATCGACCGAGCGACGAAAGACGCCGAGCGCGAGGCCGGCGATCCGCTCGAAGCCGCCCGAGTGCTGCAACTGAAAGAGCATGCGATCGAGGCGGTAGGGCGCCTCGCCGATCTCCTCGAGAAAGAGCAGGTGCCCGGCGAGCGTCGCCGCGTGCGGCGTGCCGATGAGGCTTGTGAGCACGGCGAGATTGCCTCCGACGAGGGGGCCTTCGGCCACGCCGCCGCGCAGCGTGCGGATGCGATCCTCGTCATTGCCATTGGCACGGGCGAGCTGCTCGGGCGGCGGTGTGATCGTGACCCCGGCGCGGCCTTCGAAGAGCACGTCCTCCGCATGACGCAGGCTCCACGGGGCGAACTGCGAGCCCGAGACGATGCCGTGAAAGGTGACGAGACCCGCATGCTGGTAGAGCGCGACGAGCAGAGCCGTGATGTCCGAGAAGCCGATCAGGATCTTCGGGTGCGCGCGGATCAGCCGGTAGTCGAGATGCGGCAGGAGTGTGGCTCCGCCCGACCCCCCGCGGGAGGGCCAGATCGCACACACCTCGCGGTCGAGGAAGGCGCCATGCAGATCGGCGAGCCGTTCCTTGAGGGTGCCGCCGTAGTTGCCTGACCGGCCGCGCACGCTGCGCCCGAGTTTGACCCGGAGCCCGAGGGATTCGAGGTTCGCGACCGAACGCTCGAGCCGCTCGTCGCTCACGTGACCTGAAGGCGAGACGATCGCGACCCAGTCGCCACGCCGAAGTCGCGGCGGTTTGATGAGGGGTGGCCGGCGCACCGTCGCCATCGCGGCGAGCGGTGACGCGGGCGAGGCAGCGATGAGCGCCGTCGCCGCCGTGGCGCTGAACCATCGACGGCGGGCTTCGGAGCGCGGCAGTTTGTCCTTCATTGCGAACACGGAAAGAAAAAGGCCGAAGCCGGCTGCCCGGTCTTCGGCCCGTGGGGGTGCGTGCCCGCTTACTTGAACGAGTAAGTGAAGTTGAGCACGTAGGCCCGTCCGCGCGGGTCGGCCACGCGCGGCTCCCACGAACTGCCCGAGCCGAAGTTGCTGTCGTACGTGATCGCAAACGGCGGGTCGGTGTCGAGCACGTTCTTCACGAGCCCGGTGATCGTGAGGTTGCGGATGCCGGTGTAGGTGACCGAGAGGTTGTAGGTCGTGTAGGCCTTGACCTTCGGATTCCAATCCGGCGGATTGACGCGACCGGCGGCCACGCCAGGCAGCACCTGATCGTTGTAGCCGCTCCGGTAGATCTGCGAGAGCGTGGTGCTCCACGGACCGCGAGTGTAGGTCAGCCATGCACTGTGCTTCCAGCGCAGGCCCAGGTCTCCGGCAAAGCTGAACTGACCGATCTCGCTCGGGCCATAGTCCACACCCGGCACGAGCCGCGAGCGCTTCTTGGTGAGATAGGTGCCCTCCATGCCGGCCGTCCAGCGCGCGCCCATGGCGTTGAAGCTGCCACGCAGGCTCACCTCGATGCCTTCGGTCTGCGAGGAGCCGGAGTTGACCCAGCGCTGGTCGACCGCGATCAGCCGGCCCGAGGCATCACGAATGAAGCGCTCGGGGAAGAAGCGATAGTTGTCGATCAGCTGCTGAAGCGAGAGGATCGTGATCGTGCCGGTGCGCTCGATGCCCCACCAGTCCACCCCGATCGAGAGGTTCGCATTCGGCTCCCAGACGAAACCGACCGAGGACATCTTGGCCTCTTCCGGCTGCAGATCGGGCTTGCCGCCGTTGATGATGTTGGCCGCTCGATCGATGAAGGCGCAGCCCGGATCGGTCGTGTTGGGCCGCCCGCCCGGGCAGGTCAGCGGATCGACGAGCGCCGTGCCCGTGTAGAGCGACTCGGCCGAACCGTTGAACAGCTGGTTGAAGGTCGGCACCCGGAAGCCGGTGCTGTAGGAACCACGGACAAGAAAGGCGCTCGAGGGTTTCCAGAGGACCGAGACCTTCGGGTTGGTCGTGCCGCCGAAGCCGCTGTAGCGGTCATGGCGAATCGCGCCCGTGAGCTCGAGGTTCTTGATGACCGGCAGGAGCACTTCGCCGTAGACCGCGGTCACGTCGCGCTTGGCCCCGGCGAGGATGTTGGTCTGGTCGAATGGTGCCGCGATGATCACGCGCTGGTTTGCGGCCTCGCGCTCGTCACCGTTGAAGCGGTACTTCTCGACCCGGTGATCGACGCCCACGGCGGCCATGACGTCGCCGCCCGGGAGCTTCCAGAGCGATCCACTGGCCGAGAAGTCCGCCTGCTGCATCGTGTATTTGCCGCCGTAGAGGACGACGCCCTTGGCCGAGGCCTCGGCCAGCGCGGCGAGACCCTCCGGGCTCTGCGTCTGGCCCGGCAGCAGGAAGACATTGATGCGGCCGCTGTTCAGCGCCGGGATGATGCCTGGGCCGCCATCGCTTGCACCGGTCGCGGTCGTTCCGCGGAAGTAGTAGCCGTCACCCAGGGTGGACTTGGCCTCGCTCGTGGCCTGCACGAGACCGGCACGGTAATCCCAGCCGCCGAAGAGTGGGCCATCCGCCGTCAACGCGAAGCGCTGCGTCTTGGCCTCGGTCTCGATCTCGCGCGGGCCGCATTCGATGCAGCGCCAGCGGTAGGCGATCGGCTGGCCGCGCTGTGCCTCGGTGAAGCGGCCAGGGAATGCAGCCATGAGGGCGTTGAACACGTAGTCGTAGCTCGCCTGCGAGAAGCTGTTGCGCGGATAGCGCAGTTGCTGCGTCGTTGTGTTCGGCGTGAGCTGCAGGTTGGAGAAGCGCTTGGCGGAGTCGGAGTCCGATGCGGTGAATTCGCCGGCCACCTGATGGTCACCCAGCTTGACCGTCCCGCGGGCGACGATGCTCGTGGTCGTGATCGGCTGCTGGAGGACGGCCGCCTTGCCCGTGTCCCAGGCGCAGGCGAGCGCCGCCGAGGGCACGTTCCAGAGCAGGGCGTCGTAGTCGGCCTGGCCGGGAATCGAGCTGCAGCCGGGTTGGCCGGGCAGACGCAGGATGTTGAGGCCGCCGCTCGCGGCCGTCGTCGTCCCCGGGATGTTGGGGAAGGAGGCGTTGGTCGGGAACAACGTGCCCGCCAGCGGGAAGATCGTGGCGAACGGCGTGCCGCGCGTGTCGACCGACAGTCCGCGATTCGGCTGGAAGGTATTGACGAAATCGCGCTGGTCACCGCGCAGCGCCTTCGCGTCGCGCACCGCGATGTTGGCGATGAAGTTGAAGCCGTCCTTCTGCAGGTTGCCGAAGCCCGCAAGGATGGCGCCGTTGTAGATGTTGCCGCCGCCGGCCTCGGTCACATCCACCGTGCCGCGCACGGTGACGCCCGTGTAGTCGGTGCGCAGGATGAAGTTGATGACGCCGCCGATGGCGTCCGTGCCGTAGATGGCGGAGGCGCCATCCTTGAGAATCTCGACCCGCTCGACCGCGGCCATCGGAATCTGGTTCAGGTCCACCACGCCGCCATTCAGGCCGTGCGCAGCCACGCGGCGGCCGTTGAGCAGGATCAGGGTCGCGTTCGAGCCCTGGCCGCGCAGGTTGGCGCTCGTTGCGCCGTTGTTGCCGCGCTGTGCGCCACCCACGACGTCCGCGTTGGAGGCGAGGTTGTCCAGACCATTGCCGTTGACGCTCAGGTTCAGGATCAGCTGCTCGGCTGTCGTGATGCCTTCGCGTTCGAGTTCGGCGCGCGTGATGACCTGAAGCGGCAGCGCGCCTTCGGTGGCCACCCGCTTGATGCTCGAGCCGGTGATCTCGACCCGCTCGACGCGGGTGGGTTCATTGGTGCTCTGGGCGATGGCCGCCGTCGAGGCGACGGCGACCGAAACCGCAATGGCGATTCGCTTGAGTTTCACTGCACTTCTCCGTGGGTTCCCGTGGGGTGTCTTGATGATCTCTGATTTCGAGGGGCCGCCATGCGGCCGTTCCTCCGCTGCCCGCCCCCGTTGCAGCGGTCATTATCGGCAGCTCTCCGCGGCATGTGTCAATCAGATGACGGAATTCGGGTGCGCTGTGTCGGGCTTGGCACAATCGCCACAGTGCCCGACTCGGGAGACGTTGAAGATGAGGGAAAGCCCTGAGCGGCAACCGGACGCACCGTGGCGTGGTGCACTGAAGCGATGGCTGGCGCTGGGCGGCCTGCTGTGTGGGGTCACGGCACCGAGTCTTGGCTTGGCGCTACCGCCAGCGGTCGAGTCAGCACTTCGCACGGCTGGGCTCCCACCCACGTCGGTGGCCGCCTGGGTGGCACCGGCGCGCGGCGGGCTCGCTGTGTTCGCCGAACGTGGCGGGGAGGCGTTCGCGCCGGCTTCGACCCTCAAGACCCTGACCACGATCGTCGCGCTGGACACCTTGGGGCCCAACTGGCGCGGCACCACGCGGCTTCTTGCACGCGCCGCGATCGCGGGGATGGGCGCCGAGCGCACGCTCGAGGGCGATCTCATCCTGCGCGGCGAGGCGAACGTCGATTTCGACTTGGCGCAGCTGGACCAACTCCTGCGACGCCTGCGCGCCCAGGGCGTGAGGCACATTGCGGGCGACTGGATCGTTGACCGGAGCTATTTCCAGCCGGCGCGGACGGACGTGGGGGTGCCGCCCTTCGATGAGTCGCCCGAGTTTCGCTACAACGCGATTCCGGATGCGCTCTTCCTCGGCAGCAACCTCGTCGCGCTCGAGCTTGGCGCCGATCGCGAGGCGGTCCGCATCCTGGCCGAACCCGACCTTCCGGGCGTCCGCTGGCGCGCGGCCTTCGAGCTCATCGACGGGCGCTGCCCCGCGTGGGAGGCGGGCTGGCGCTTGCCGCGTGTGACGCGCGTCGGTAGCCAGATCGAAGTCACGCTCGGGGGCACGTTCCCGAAAGACTGTGTCGCCTCGACCCAGATCAACGTGATCGACCGTGACGAGTATGTCGCACGCTTGCTCGCCGCGCGCTGGGCGGCCCTGGGCGGGACGCTCGGCGGACGGATCCGCTTCAACGATCAGCCCCTGCCCGATATCGCTGCATTTCGCGAGCTCGCGGTCGTCCGCTCGCGGAGCCTCGCCGAGATCGCGCGCGACATCCAGCGGCGGAGCGACAACCCGATCACCCGGATGGTCTACCTCGCGCTCGGCGCGCGCGAGGCCGTATCAGGGGAGACCACGGCCCATGCGGCCGAGCGCGTGGTGCGCCGCTGGCTCGCCGAGCGCGGCATCGCCGCGCCCGGGCTCGTGCTCGACAACGGCTCGGGGCTCTCGCGGCGGGAACGCATCGCACCGCGCACGCTCGGGGAGGTGCTCCGCGCCGCGCGCCGTTCTCCGTGGTGGCCCGAGTTTGCCTACGGTCTGCCCGTGGCTGGGCGGGATGGCTCGCTCGCGCGACGCCTCCGCGATTCAGCGTCGGCCGCTCTGCCCACGCCCGCGCGGCTCAAGACCGGCACACTCCGCGACGTGGGCGCGCTTGCGGGTTTCATCACGGCCGCCGACGGCGTCGAGTATGTGTTCGTCGCGATGGTCAACCACCCGGAGGCGACGACCGCACGGGCTCACCCCGTGCTCGATGCGCTGGTCGAGTGGGTGGCCGGCGCCGGGTGGCGGGTGATGCCCTGGGCGCCTTGATCCATCGCGGTTGATATTCAGTCCTTCAGCACTGACGCCGGCAGATGCACCGCACCGGTCATGAGTGTGCGGGCCGAGCGGCTCATGATGGCGCGCGTGACTTGCCACTGCCCGTTCTCCTCGCGCGCCTCGGCGCCCACGCGCAGCGTGCCGGAAGGATGGCCGAAGCGGATCGTGGTCTTCGCCCCGCCTGCCGCACGGGCGACGAGCGTGCCGGGGATCGCGGCAGCGGTCGCGATCGCAACGGCCGCCGTGCCCATCATCGCGTGATGGAGCTTGCCCATCGAGAGGGCCCGCACGCAAAGGTCGATCTCGCCCGCCTGCACGGACTTTCCGCTCGAGGCGGTGTAGTCCGTGGGCGGGGCGACGAAGGCGATCTTCGGTGTGTGCTGGCGCGTGGCCGCCTCTTCGGGGGTGCGGATGAGCCCCATCGCCACGGCGGCATGGGCGCGGATCGTCTCGAAGCGGGCAAGGAGCGCCGGGTCGTTGTTGATGTCCGGCTGAAGCTCGGTGCCCTTCAAGCCGAGCGCGGCGGCTTCGAGAAACACGGTCGGGATGCCCGAATTCACATAGCTCACTTCGAAGCCGCCGACGCCGGGCACCTCGAGCGTGTCGACGACCCGCCCCGTCGGCAGCATCGCCCCGCCTGCGCCATCCTCGCCCTCCTCGGCGGGGTCGAGGAAATCGAGCACGATCTCGGCCGCCGGGAAGGTGACGCCGTCGAGTTCGAAGTCCCCTAGTTCGACGATCATCCCATCGGCCATCGGCACATGCGCGATGATGGTCTTGCCAATGTTGGCCTGCCAGATGCGCACGACGGCGGTGCCATCTCGCGGCACACGCTTGGGGTCGATGAGCCCGCTCGCGATTGCAAAGGGGCCGACCGCCGAGGAGAGGTTGCCGCAGTTGCCGCTCCAGTCCACGAAGCCGGTGTCGATCGCGACCTGGCCGAAGAGGTAGTCCACGTCATGGTCGGGCCGGCTGCTCCGGCTCACGATGACCGTTTTCGAGGTGGAGGACGTGGCCCCGCCCATCCCGTCGATCTGCTTGCCGTAAGGGTCGGGCGAGCCGATCACGCGCGCGAGCAGCCGATCCCGCACGGGGCCCGGCATCTGCGCGGGCGCGGGCAGGTCATCGAGGCGGAAGAACACCCCTTTCGAGGTGCCGCCTCGCATGTAGGTCGCAGGAATGCGGGTCTGGCGCTCGGGCGGCGTTGGACGATCCATCACGCAGCCTTTCGCTCGAGAAAATCCTGCGCGAAGCGCTGGAGCACGCCGCCGGCTTCGTAGATCGAGACTTCTTCCGCCGTGTCGAGCCGGCAGCGCACGGGGACTTCGATCCGTTCGCCGTTTCTGCGCAAGATGACGAGCGTGAGTCGGGCGCGCGGCGTGCGCTCGCCCACGACGTCGTAGGTTTCGCCTCCGTCGAGCCCGAGCGTGAGCCGCGTGGTGCCGGGTTCGAACTCGAGCGGCAGCACGCCCATGCCGATGAGATTGGTGCGGTGGATGCGCTCGAAGCCCTCGGCCACGATGGCCTCCACCCCGGCGAGCCGCACGCCCTTCGCCGCCCAGTCGCGCGAGGAACCCTGGCCGTAGTCCGCCCCGGCGATGATGATGAGCGGCTGACGGCGGGCTTGGTAGGCCTCGATCGTCTCCCACATCCGGAGCACCGTGCCCTCAGGCTCGAGTCGCGCCCAGGAGCCGCGGCGGATGCTGCCATCGGGGTTGCGCACCATTTCGTTCTGGAGCGTGGGATTGGCGAAGGTTGCCCGCATTGCGGTCAGATGGTCGCCGCGGTGCGTGGCGTAGGAGTTGAAGTCTTCCTCGGGCAGGCCCATGCGGGAGAGGTATTCACCGGCTGCGGAATTTGGCAGGATCGCATTCGACGGCGAGATGTGATCGGTCGTGATGTTGTCGCCGAAGATCGCGAGCGGCCGCATGCCCGAGAGCGTGCGCGGATAGGCGGCGAGCGCGCCGACACCCTCGCGATCCCAGTAGGGCGGACGGCGGATGTAGGTCGACTGCGGCCGCCAGTCATAGAGCGGTTTGACGCGCTCGGCGGTCGCCGGGCGCGCCGCGAACATCGGTTCGTAGACGCGGCAGAAGAGCTCCGGCTTCACGTGCGCTGCGATGGTCGCGTCGATCTCGGCGTCACTCGGCCAGAGGTCGGCGAGCGTGATCGGGGTGCCGTCGGCACGATGACCCAAGGCGTCGCGCTCGATGTCGAAGCGGATCGTGCCGGCGATCGCGTAGGCGATCACGAGCGGCGGCGAGGCGAGGAAGGCCTGCTTCGCATAGGGGTGGATGCGGCCATCGAAGTTACGGTTACCCGAGAGGACGGCCACCGCGTAGAGATCGCGCGAGATGATCTCCTGCTGGATCGCGCGATCGAGGGCGCCGGACATGCCGTTGCAGGTGGTGCAGGCAAAGGCGACGATGCCGAAACCGAGCGCTTCGAGGTCCTCGAGCAGTCCGGCCTCGCGCAGGTAGAGCTCGACCGCCTTCGAGCCAGGGGCAAGCGAGGTCTTGACCCAGGGCTTGCGAAGAAGCCCCGCGCGGCGGGCATTCCGGGCGAAGAGTCCGGCGGCGATGACGTTTCTCGGGTTGCTCGTGTTGGTGCAGCTCGTGATCGCCGCGATGATCACGGCCCCATCCGGCATCGCTGCGGCGTTCGCTGCGGCGGGGCGGGCGCTTGCTCCCTCTCCCCCCGGGAGAGGGTTGGGGTGAGGGGCAGCGGGTGACGTCGCCTGCACGGCATGCACTTCCCTCACCCGGCCCTGCGGGCCGGCCTCTCCCGAGGGGAGAGGCAATGATGCGGCGGCGAGGCCACAGGCTCCCTCTCCCCCCGGGAGAGGGTTGGGGTGAGGGCTTGCCGTCAGCGGGCTTGCCGCTCGCGCGATGCCCTTTGCGACGAGATCGGTGGTGGCCACGCGCGCGTGCGGGTTCGAGGGGCCCGCGAGATTGCGCACGACGCTTGCGAGGTCGAACGTGAGAACGCGGTCGTACTCGGCCGCAGCAAAATCGTCGGCCCAGAGCCCCGCAGTTTTTGCGTAGGTCTCGACGAGCGTGACCTGCTCGGGTGAGCGGCCGGTGAGACGCAGATAGTCGATCGTCTTCTCGTCGATCGGGAACATCGCGGCGGTGGCCCCGTATTCCGGCGCCATGTTGGAGATCGTGGCGCGATCGCCAAGCGTGAGCGCACGCGCCCCCTCGCCCATGAACTCGAGGTAGGCCGCAACGACCTTGCTCTTTCTGAGGAACTCGGTGAGCGCAAGCACGATGTCGGTGGCCGTGATCCCCGGGCCGGGGCGGCCGGTGAGCTCGACCTTCACCATCTCGGGCAGACGCATCCAGGAGGCGCGGCCGAGCATCACGTTCTCGGCCTCGAGCCCGCCCACGCCAATCGCGATGACACCGAGCGCATCGACGTGCGGCGTGTGGCTGTCGGTGCCGACACAAGTGTCGGGGTAGGCGACCGTGCCGGCCTCGTCACGTTCGACGCCAATCACCGGGCTCATGCGTTCGAGGTTGATCTGGTGCATGATGCCGTTGCCGGCCGGGATCACGTCGACGTTGCGGAAGGCGCGCTTGGTCCACTCGATGAAGTGGAAGCGATCCTCGTTGCGACGGTCCTCGATTGCGCGGTTCTTTGCGAACGCATCGTGCTCGAATCCCCCGTGCTCCACCGCAAGCGAGTGATCGACGATCAACTGTACCGGCACGACCGGGTTGACCTGCTCGGGATCGCCGCCGCCCTGGCTGATGGCTTCGCGCAGGCCGGCCAGATCGACGAGCGCCGTCTGGCCAAGGATGTCATGGCAGACCACGCGCGCGGGGAACCACGGAAAGTCCTCGTCCCGGCGGCGCTCGGCCAACTGACGCAGGTGGTCGGCAATGCGGGTGGGATCGGCGCGGCGGAGGATGTTCTCCGCGTGGACACGCGCGGTGTAGGGCAGCCTCGCAAAGCTGCCCGGCGTGATCGCTTCGACCGCCGCGCGGACGTCGTAGTACGCATGCGGTGTGCCAGGAAGAGGGGTGCGGTAGGCGCGCGGCATGGCGATGAGTGCGGGTTACGGACGCTGATCGATCGGCACGAACTTCTCGTCTTCCGGGCCGATGTAGTTGGCGCTCGGGCGAATGATCTTGCCGTCGATGCGCTGCTCGATGATGTGGGCGCTCCAGCCGCTCGTGCGGCTGATCACGAAGATCGGCGTGAACATCGCGGTGGGCACGCGCATCATGTGGTACGAGACGGCGCTGAACCAGTCGAGGTTGGGGAACATCTTCTTCACGTCCCACATGACCGATTCGAGCCGCTCGGCGATCGAGAACATCTTCATGTCCTTCGCTTCGAGCGAGAGCGTGCGCGCGACTTCCTTGATGACCTTGTTGCGCGGATCGCTCACGGTGTAGACCGGGTGACCGAAGCCGATGATCACTTCCTTGTTCTCGACCCGGCGGCGGATGTCGGCCTCGGCCTCATCGGGCGTGTCGTAGCGCTTCTGGATCTCGAAGGCGACTTCGTTGGCCCCACCGTGCTTGGGCCCGCGCAGCGCGCCGATCGCTCCGGTGATCGCGGAATGGAAGTCGCTGCCGGTGCCGGCGATCACGCGGGCCGCGAAGGTCGAGGCGTTGAACTCGTGCTCGGCGTAGAGGATGAGCGAGGTGTGCATCGCCCGCACCCAGCTTGCGGGCGGACGCCGGCCGTGCAGGAGATGCAGGAAGTGCCCGCCGATCGAGTCCTCGTCGCTTTCGACCTCGATGCGCTTGCCGTTGTGACTCCAGTGCCACCAATAGAGCATCATGGGGCCAAGGCTGGCCATCAGTCGGTCCGCAATGTCGCGCGCGCCGGGATGGTTATGGTCGTCCTTCTCCGGGGCGATGGCGCCGAGCACGGAGACGGCCGTACGCATCACGTCCATCGGGTGGGCCGAAGGCGGCAACTGCTCGAGCGCAACCCGGACCGCGGCCGGGATGCCGCGCAGACTCGCTAGCTTGGCCTTGTAGGCCGCGAGTTCGGCGCGGTTGGGCAGTTTGCCGTGGACGAGCAGATAGGCGATCTCCTCGAACTCGCAGGTGGTGGCGATGTCCAGGATGTCGTAGCCGCGGTAGGCCAGATCGTTGCCGGTGCGGCCGACGGTGCACAGCGCGGTATTGCCGGCAGCAGTGCCGGAGAGCGCAACGGATTTCTTGGGCTTGAAGCCGGTGGCCGGGGTGTCGGACATGGTCGTCAGGGAGTAAGTGAGTTCAGGAGGTCTTCTTGCTTGCGAAGAGCGCGTCAAGCTTGCGCTCGTAGTCGTGGTAGCCGATCCTCTCGTAGAGCTCGGCGCGTGTCTGCATGAGCTCGAGCACGTTCTTCTGGTGCCCGTCGCGGCGGATCGCGGTGTAAACGGCCTCGGCCGCCTTGTTTGCAGCACGGAAGGCCGAGAGCGGATAGAGGACGATCGCCACCCCCGCGCTTCGGAGTTCGTCCACGCTGAAGAGCGGGGTCTGGCCGAATTCGGTGATGTTGGCGAGCACCGGTACCTTCACGGCGTCGACGAAGCGCCGGTAGGTCGGCAGGTCATAGGCGGCCTCGGCGAAGATGCCGTCGGCACCGGCCTCGACGCAGCGGCAGGCGCGCTCGATCGCGGCATCGACGCCCTCGACCGCGATCGCATCGGTGCGCGCGATCAGGAAGAAATCCGGGTCGGTCTTGGCGTCCGCCGCGGCCTTGACGCGGTCGACCATTTCGTCGGTGGAGACGATCTCCTTGCCCGGGCGGTGACCGCAGCGCTTGGCGCCGACCTGATCCTCGATGTGGCAGGCCGCCGCACCGAACTTGATGAGCGAGCGCACCGTGCGGGTAATGTTGAAGGCCGAAGGGCCGAAGCCGGTGTCGATGTCGACGAGCAGCGGCAGATCGCAGACGTCGGTGATCCGCCGTACGTCGGTGAGTACGTCATCGAGTGTGTTGATGCCCAGATCCGGCAGACCGAGCGAGCCGGCGGCCACGCCTCCCCCCGAGAGGTAGATCGCGCGGAAGCCCGCGCGTTGGGCCAGCAGGGCGTGATTGGCGTTGATCGCGCCGATCACCTGCAGGGGCGACTCGGCAGCAAGGGCGGCGCGGAATGCGGCGCCGGCGGTGGTCAGGCTCATCGGGGCTCCCTTCACTGATCCCTGATCCCGAGCGGAGCGGCAGGCGCGCCCCGCCTTTACGGGTCGATCGTCCTGCCTCTGGTCGTGCTTCGGCAGTGTTCTTGCTTTTCGGCTACGGCATCGTGCGAAGGAGGAAGCCGCAATCGAGAAGTCGCTTCCGTCAGGAAAAGCGGAAGCGAAGCGCTGGATCAGCCGAGCAGGTGCGCGACCGCGTCCCGCTCGTCGGTCAATTCCTTGAGCGTCTTGTCCATGCGGGCACGGCTGGCAGCATCGATCTCAAGGCCCTGGACGATCTTGTACTCGCCGCCGGCACAGGTCACCGGCATGCCGTACTGGATGCCTTCGGGGATGCCGTAGCTGCCGTCTGACGGCACACCCATCGTGACCCATTCGCCGTTCGTGCCGAGCGCCCAGTCGCGCATGTGGTCGATCGCCGCGTTCGCCGCCGAGGCCGCCGAGGAGAGGCCGCGCGCCTCGATGATCGCCGCGCCGCGCTTGGCGACCGTGGGGATGAAGACCTCTTCGTTCCACTTCGGGTCGATGCGCTCACCCAGCTTGAAGCCGCCGGCGGTGGCGAAGCGCACATCCGGATACATCGTGGGCGAGTGGTTGCCCCAGACCACGAGGTGCTTGATGTCGGTCACGCGGAGCGTGAGCTTCTGTGCAAGCTGCGAAAGCGCTCGGTTGTGGTCGAGCCGGAGCATCGAGGTGAAGTTCTTCGCCGGCAGGTCGGGGGCGGACTTCTGCGCGATGTAGGCATTGGTGTTGGCCGGGTTACCCACGACGAGCACGCGCACATCGCGGTGTGCGACGGCGTTGAGCGCCTTGCCCTGCGCGGTGAAGATTGCGGCATTCGCCTGCAGCAGATCGGCCCGCTCCATGCCTGGGCCGCGCGGGCGTGCGCCGACCAGCAGCGCGTAGCGCGTGTCCTTGAAGGCAGTCATCGGATCGGCGTGCGCCTCCATGCCGGCGAGCAGGGGAAACGCGCAGTCCTCCAGCTCCATCATCACACCCTTGAGCGCCTTCTGGGCTTTCTCGTCGGGGATTTCCAGCAGTTGGAGATGGACCGGCTGGTCCTTGCCGAGCATCTCGCCGGAGGCGATGCGAAACAGGAGGGCATATCCGATCTGGCCAGCGGCACCGGTCACGGCGACTCGAACAGGGGACTTCATCGCAGGTTTCCTTCGTTTGTGCGTTTTTGGGAAGGTCAGCCCACGATTTTGCCGCGATTTGGTCGTCTGACCGGCCCGGCTGCTCGCTTCCTGTCGCCATCGGTACCGCCGCTGGTGAGGTCGGCTGAGCACCGGGTTTGCTGCGCCGCATTATGGCTCCGCTTGACGTGCGCGTCAAGATTGTCTTGTGTCTTATATAAGACAGAAGACTTGGGTTTGCCTTCGGGCGCGCCTTCGGCGAGAATGCCGCGCCATGACCGAGTCTGCCATCTCTTCTCTCCCGCCCTCGTCCCGGGACGCCGTCTTGCGCGACGCAGCGCGCGACGCTGCGCGAGAGGCACCTGCCCGCGAGCGTGGCGCGGGCACGGAGCGGGATGTTGCCGTGCGGGAGAGCAATGACCGCGGACAGGGCGGGCAAGGTACGCCGACGTTCCAGCCGCTCTATTCACAGATCCGTGCCCTGATCACCCAACTCCTGGAAACGGGCGAGTGGCGCCCGGGCGAAGCGATCCCCTCCGAAATCGATCTCGCCGCCCGTTTTGGCGTGAGCCAGGGGACGGTGCGCAAGGCCATCGATGAGCTGGCCGACGAGAACATCCTCGTCAGACGGCAGGGCAAGGGCACTTTTGTTGCAACGCACACTGAGACCTCAAGCTCGATGTTCCGCTTCCTGCGCATCCGTCGCAACGACGGGCAGGTCGAACAACCGAAGAGCGAACTGCTCGAGGTTCGTCGGCAACGGGCCACCGCCGACATTGCGCGTCTCCTGGGCTTGCCGACCGGCGACTCGGTGCTGCTTCTGCGGCGGGTGCTCGTCTACTCGGGCGTGCCAACCGTCTACGACGAGATCACGCTGCCCGCAGCCCTGTTCAAGGGGCTGACCAAGGAGCGCTTCGATGCCTACGACGGCTCGATGTACGGCTTCTTCGAGACCGAGTTCGGGGTGCGCATGCTGCGCGCCGAGGAGCAGATCAAGGCCGTGGCCGCGGATGCCGTTGCCGCCGAAGCGCTCAAGGTCGGGCTGGGTTCACCGCTGCTGTGTGTCGAACGTGTCGCCTACACCTTCGGTGATCGACCCGTGGAGTTCCGTCGCGGTCTTGCAACGACGCGCTCGCACCATTACGCCAACACGCTGTATTGAAGATTCAAGCCAGACATCACACGCTGTAAACGGAGTGACCATGACTGATGCCAGCAAAGCGCCGCTGCCGAAGGCGCGACCGAGACCGGTGTACCGGAACATCGGGTTCGGCGATCTCGCCCGCTACCGGCTTCCGGCGCCGGGGATCGCGTCCATCCTGCACCGCATCTCGGGTGTGGCCCTGTTCGTGGGCATGCTCATCGTGCTGCCGCTCTTCGCAATGAGCCTCAAGTCGGATGCCGGATTCGAGGCCTTCCGCAGCATGGTCTGGGGCAATCCGCTGGGCAAGCTGATCCTGATCGCCTTGCTCCTGGCCGTGGTCTATCACCTGGTGGCCGGCGTCCGGCACATGATCCAGGACGCCAATCGCTGGCTGGATCTCGCGACCTCCACCCGCACCGCCTGGGCGACCCTGCTGATTTCGGTGGTCATCACCGCCATCATCGTTGCGAGGGTCTGGTAATGGCTGAAAAGAACGAATCCGCAATCACCGAATGGTGGCTGCAGCGCCTGACCGGTGCCGTGGTCGGTCTCTACGTCGTCGTGCTGATCGGGCTTCTGCTCGTTCACGGCGCGCCGAACGCCGGGGAGTGGCGGGCGCTGTTCTCGAACAACGCGTTTCGCGTGCTCACGCTCCTCGCCTTGATCTCGGCCTTCTACCACGGGCTCGTGGGTGTGCTGCACGTCTGGCCGGACTACGTGAAGGACCGCGCGGTCCAGGCCGTGCTGGTCGGTGCCTCGTGGCTGGCCTTCATCGCGTACAGCGCGTGGGCCGTCGTGATCCTCTTTGGTTTGAAGTAGTAAGGAGCGCTCCCTCATGGCGCTGGCCATTCACAAATACGATGCGGTCGTGATCGGTGCCGGCGGGGCCGGCATGCGCTGTTCCCTCCAACTCGCGCGCGCCGGGCTCAAGGTCGCGGTGCTGTCCAAGGTCTTCCCGACGCGCTCGCACACGGTGGCAGCGCAAGGCGGCATCGGGGCGGCCCTCGGCAACATGGACGAGGACAACTGGCACTATCACTTCTACGACACGGTCAAGGGCTCGGACTGGCTCGGTGACCAGGACGCGATCGAATTCATGTGCCGCGAGGCGCCCAAGGTGGTCTATGACCTCGAGCACATGGGCATGCCGTTCGACCGAAACCCCGACGGCACGATCTATCAACGGCCGTTCGGCGGGCACTCGGCGAAGTACGGCGAGAAGCCGGTGCCGCGGGCCTGCGCAGCGGCCGACCGGACGGGCCATGCGATGCTGCACACGCTCTATCAGCAGAACGTGCGCTCGAACACGATCTTCTACGTCGAGTGGATGGCGCAGGACCTTATCCGTGACGCCGAGGGCGACGTCGTGGGCGTGACCGCGCTCGAGATGGAGACCGGCGAACTCGCGATCTTCCACGCCAAGTGCGTGCTGCTTGCGACAGGCGGCGCCGGGCGAATCTTTGCGGCTTCGACCAACGCCTACATCAACACGGGCGATGGTCTCGGCATGGCTGCACGTGCGGGCATCCCGCTCGAAGACATGGAGTTCTGGCAGTTCCATCCCACCGGCGTGCACAACGCGGGGGTGCTGCTCACCGAGGGTTGCCGCGGCGAAGGCGGCATCCTGCGCAACAAGCACGGCGAGCGCTTCATGGAACGCTACGCGCCCAAACTCAAGGACCTCGCGCCGCGCGACTTCGTCTCGCGCTGCATGGATCAGGAAATCAAGGAGGGCCGTGGCTGCGGTCCCCATGGCGATTACATCGCGCTCGATCTCACGCACCTTGGCGCCGAGACGATCATGAAGCGCTTGCCTTCGGTGCACGAGATCGGCAAGAACTTCGCCAATGTGGACGTGATCCGGGAGCCGATTCCGGTCGTGCCCACCATCCACTACCAGATGGGCGGCATCCCGACCAACATCCACGGCCAGGTGGTCGTGCCGAAGGACGGCAACCCGAACACGGTCGTGCCGGGGCTCTACGCGATCGGCGAGTGCTCCTGCGTATCGGTGCACGGCGCCAACCGCCTCGGAACCAATTCACTGCTCGACCTTCTGGTCTTTGGCCGGGCTGCAGGCAACCACCTGATCGAAACCGCGCTCGCAAGCAAGGCTTGGAAGCCGCTGCCGGCTGATGCGGCCGACCGCACGCGCGAACGGATCGCCAAGCTCGATGCCACCACGTCGGGCGAGTATGCGCAGGACGTGGCAAACGACCTTCGTCAGACCATGCAGAAGCACGCCGGCGTCTTCCGCACGCAGGCGAGCATGGATGAGGGCGTCACGCGCGTGATGGAGATCGATGAGCGCGCGAAGCGCATCGCGCTCAAGGACAAGTCCAAGGTGTTCAACACCGCACGGATCGAGGCACTCGAAGTGGCCAACCTCATGGAGGCCGCGAAGGCCACGATGGTCTCCGCCGCCGCCCGCAAGGAAAGTCGCGGTGCGCACACAGTCAACGACTACGGCGACACGCCCGAGTTTCCGCTCGGCCGCAACGACCGCGATTGGCTTCGCCACACGCTCTGGTACAGCGAAGGCAACCGGCTCGACTACAAGCCAGTCAACTTGAAGCCTCTCACGGTGGAGTCGATTCCGCCGGTCAAACGCACATTCTGATTGAAGGACACGGAAAGGCAGTCGAACATGTCCGACAAGCGCACATTCGAGATTTATCGCTACGACCCCGACCGCGATCAGAAGCCGTACATGCAGACCCTGGAGGTCGAGTTGGACGGCAGCGAGCGCATGCTGCTTGATGCCCTGATGAAGCTGAAGAAGGTCGATCCCACGCTGTCCTTTCGGCGCTCCTGCCGCGAGGGCGTCTGCGGATCGGATGCGATGAACATCAACGGCAAGAATGGGCTGGCCTGCCTCACCAACATGCGGACGCTGCCGCAGAAGGTGGTCCTGCGTCCGCTGCCGGGCCTGCCGGTGGTGCGGGACCTGATCGTGGACATGAGCCCGTTCTTCAAGCAGTACCACTCGATCAAGCCCTACATCGTCAACGACACGCCGCCCCCCGAGAAGGAACGTCTGCAGTCGCAGGAAGACCGCGAGGAGTTGAACGGCCTGTACGAGTGCATCCTCTGCGCCTGCTGCTCGACGTCGTGCCCGAGCTTCTGGTGGAACCCCGACAAGTTCGTGGGGCCCGCAGGTCTGCTTGCGGCCTATCGCTTCATCGCCGACACGCGGGATCAGGTGCGCGAGGAGCGGCTCGACAACCTCGAGGACCCGTACCGGCTCTTCCGCTGCCACACGATCATGAACTGCGTCGACGTCTGCCCGAAGGGGCTGAACCCGACCAAGGCGATCGGCAAGATCAAGCAGATGCTGGTGTCACGGTCTTGACGCCCGACACCTGAGGCAGACGCGCCATGCTGTCCGACACCGACTATGCCCGACTGCGCTGGCGCGCCCGGCGGGGCTTGCTCGAAAACGATCTGGTCTTCGAGCGCCTGTTCAAGCGACGCGGCGCCGACTGGAGCGATCTTGAGCACGCGCAACTGCGGACCCTGCTCGAACTCGATGACACGCTGCTGTGGGATCTGATTGCCGGCCGTTCGGACGACTGGCCCGAGGGCACGGCCGAGATGGTGGCGCTGTTGCGAGAGACCCTGCGAAATCACTGACCCCGCTGACCCGTTTCGATTCACCCCGCTTCCGGAGTTTTCATGTCCACCACCGCCACCCTCTCGTTCAGCGATGGCTCACCGAGCGTCGAGTTCCCGGTCCTGAAGGGCACCATCGGCCCGGATGTCATCGACATCAAGACGCTCTACGCCAAGACGGGCAAGTTCACCTACGACCCGGGGTTCATGTCCACGGCCGCCTGCCGCTCGGCCATCACCTTCATCGACGGTGACAAGGGCGAACTGCTCTACCGCGGCTACCCGATCGAGCAGATCGCCACCCAGTGCGACTTCCTCGAAACCTGCTATCTGCTGCTCAATGGCGAACTGCCCACGGCGAGCGAAAAGGCGGCCTTCGTCGACAACGTGACCCATCACACGATGGTGCACGAGCAGATGCAGTTCTTCCTGCGCGGCTTCCGGCGTGACGCGCACCCGATGGCGGTGCTCACGGGCATGGTGGGGGCGCTCTCGGCCTTCTACCACGACACGCTCGACGTCAACAATCCCGAGCACCGGCACATCGCGGCGATCCGCCTCATCGCGAAGATGCCCACTCTCGTGGCGATGGCCTACAAGTACTCCATCGGCCAGCCGATGATCTATCCGAAGAACGATCTCAGCTACACGGCGAACTTCATGCGCATGATGTTCGCGACCCCCTGCGAGGAGTACAAGGTCAACGACGTGCTGGTGCGTGCGCTCGACCGCATCTTCATCCTGCACGCCGATCACGAGCAGAACGCCTCCACCTCGACCGTGCGCCTGTGCGGCTCGTCGGGCACCAATCCCTACGCGGCGATCGCTGCCGGCGTGGCCTGCCTCTGGGGGCCAGCGCACGGGGGGGCGAACGAGGCTGCCCTGGTCATGTTGAACGAGCTTCAGGCGGCTGGTGGTGTGGCCAAGCTGGGCGAGTTCATCGCCCAGGTCAAGGACAAGAACTCGAACGTCCGCCTCATGGGCTTCGGTCACCGTGTCTACAAGAACTACGATCCGCGCGCCAAACTGATGCGGGAGACCTGTCACGAGGTGCTCGGCGAGCTCGGGCTCGGCAACGATCCGCTGTTCAAGCTGGCCATGGCGCTCGAGAAAGTGGCGCTCGAGGATGAATACTTCATCGCGCGCAAGCTCTATCCGAACGTGGACTTCTACTCGGGTATCGTGCAGCGGGCCTTGGGCATTCCCACGGCGCTCTTCACCGCGATCTTCGCGCTCGCCCGCACCGTCGGCTGGATCGCACAACTCAACGAGATGCTGGCCGACCCGGACCAGAAGATCGGGCGTCCGCGTCAGCTGTTCACCGGATCGGCGCCCCGTCAGGTCACGCCCATCGACAAGCGCTGACATCGGTCCGACTCAACCGAGGCGCGCGCGCACCCAAGCCCAGGAGGCCACGTCATGATGAAGGAATTCCTCGAGTCCTCGACCATCTTCGGGGGCAACATGCCCTACATCGAGGAGCAGTACGAACGCTACCTCGAAGATCCATCCTCGGTCGCGCCCCGCTGGCGGGAGTACTTCGACGCCCTGCGCTCGGGCGCGGCGGACGTGGCCCATCAGCCGGTGATCGATCAGTTCGCCCTGCTGGCCCGATCGAGGAAGGCCGCCGTGGCCTCGATCGATGCCGCCCTGATGGACAAGCAGCTGGGTGTGATGAAGCTCATTCACGCCTACCGCTTCGTCGGCGGACGGATGGCCGACATCGATCCGCTCAAGCGGCAGGAGATTCCGGTCCTCAAGGAACTGGATCACCGGCACTACGGGCTGGCCGACAGCGACCTCGAAACCGAGTTCTCGGCCGGGCTGCTTCCGGTCGGACAGAACGGTCGCGCCAAGCTGCGCGACATCATCGCCTTTCTCAAGGAGACCTATAGCCGCACGGTCTCGGTCGAGTACATGTACATGGCCAACGAGGACGAGCGGGAGTGGCTGCGCGCGCGCATCGAGAGCACGCGCCTCAAGCCGAAGCTTACTGCGGCCGAGAAGCGGCATCTCCTCGAGCGGCTGACCGCGGCCGAAGGGCTCGAGCGCTACCTGCACACGAAGTACATGGGGCAGAAGCGCTTCTCGGGCGAAGGCGGTGACACGATGATTCCGCTGCTTGACCATCTCCTGCAGCGCGCAGGTGCCGCCGGCGTGCAGGAGAGTGTCATCGGCATGGCACACCGCGGCCGCCTGGGCGTGCTCGTCAACGTTTTTGGCAAGAAGCCGGCGGACCTGTTCGCCGAGTTCGAAGGCAAATACGACGACTCGCTCTCGGCCGGCGACGTGAAGTATCACAAGGGGTTCTCGAGCGACATCACCACCCCCGGTGGGCCGATGCACATCACGCTCGCCTTCAACCCATCGCATCTCGAGATCGTCAATCCGGTGGTCACCGGGTCGGTACGGGCGCGGCAGCAGCGCCGGGGCGACAAGTCCGGCAAGCAGGTGCTGGGCGTGCTCCTGCATGGTGATGCCGCGGTGGCGGGCCAGGGCGTCGTCCAGGAAACGCTGGCGCGCTCCCAGACCCGTCATTACGGCACCGGCGGCACGGTGCACATCGTCATCAACAACCAGATCGGCTTCACCACGAGCGATCCGCGCGACATCCGCTCGTCGCTCTACTGCACCGACATCGCCAAGATGGCCGAGGTGCCGATCTTCCATGTCAACGCGGACGATCCCGAGACCTGCCTCCTCGTCGCCGAGATCGCCATGGATTACCGGACGATCTTTCACAAGGACGTCTTCATCGATCTCGTCTGCTTCCGCCGCCTCGGCCACAACGAGCAGGACGAGCCGATGGTCACGCAGCCCCTCATGTACAAGAAGATTGCGCAGCACCCCGGCACGCGCAAGCTTTATGCGGACCGGCTGATCGCCGAGGGCGTGGTCACCGCGGCCGAAGCGGACGAGATGGTCGCGGTCTACCGCGCAGCCATGGATCGCGGCGAGAACACGAACAAGACGATCCTCTCGAACTACGTCGCCCCGTACCAGCAGGATTGGTCGGTGTTCAAGAACCGCCGCTGGGACGAACCCTGCGACACGCGTGTGCCGATGGCCACCCTGAAGGCGCTCGCCGAGAAGCTGGTCACCCTGCCCAAGGGGTTCAAGGTCCATTCGCGGGTAGAGAAGGTGCTTGCCGATCGCCGCGCGATGGGCGAGGGCGACCAACCGCTCGACTGGGGCATGGCCGAGAACCTCGCCTATGCCACCTTGGTGAACCAGGGCATCGGTGTCCGCCTCTCTGGTGAGGATTGCGGGCGCGGCACGTTCTCGCACCGTCACGCCGTGTTCCACGACCAGAACCGCGAGCGCTGGGATTCCGGCACGTGGACGCCGCTCCAGCATGTGTCGGACAAGCAGGCACCGTTCACGGTGATCGATTCCATCCTCTCCGAGGAGGCGGTCCTCGGCTTCGAGTACGGCTACTCGACGTCGGAGCCCAACCAACTTGTGATCTGGGAGGCGCAGTTTGGTGACTTTGCCAACGGTGCCCAGGTCGTGATCGATCAGTTCATCAGCTCGGGCGAGGTCAAGTGGGGCCGGGTTTGCGGACTCACGCTGCTCCTGCCGCATGGCTACGAGGGACAGGGGCCCGAGCACTCTTCGGCGCGGCCGGAGCGCTTTCTGCAACTTTGTGCGGAGCACAACATGCAGGTCGTGGTGCCGTCCACACCCGCGCAGTGCTACCACATGCTGCGCCGACAGATGCTGCGCAACTTCCGCAAACCGCTGATCGTGATGACGCCGAAGTCGCTGCTTCGTCACAAGGAGGCCGTCAGCACGCTCGAGGAACTCGCCGAGGGCAGCTTCCAGTGCGTCATCGGCGAAACCGAAAAGATCGTCGCGAAGAACGTCAAGCGCGTCATCGTCTGTTCGGGCAAGGTCTATTACGAGTTGCTCGACTATCGCCGCAAGCACGAGATCAAGGATGTCGCCATCATCCGCCTCGAGCAGCAGTACCCCTTCCCGCACGAGGATTTCAAGGCGCAGCTGAAGAAGTTCCCCAATGCGCAGGAAGTCGTCTGGTGCCAGGAGGAGCCGCAAAACCAGGGCGCGTGGTACCGCTTGATGGCGTACTTCCGCGCCGACATCAAGCCCGAGCAGGTGCTGCTCTACGCGGGACGCGCCGTGAGTGCCTCCCCCGCGGTGGGCTACCTGTCGTGGCACAACAAGCAGCAGGCCGAACTGGTCGAGAGCGCGTTTTCGTCCCGCCTGGGGACGGGACAGATGCTCACGCACCTGTAAGCGCGGAACTCACAATACGGAAGAGACTGAAGAAGAACCATCATGCTGATCGAAGTCAAAGTTCCCCAGCTGGCCGAAGGTACCCCCGAAGGCACGCTCGCGGCATGGCATGTCCAACCCGGACAAGCCGTCAAGCGCGACCAGAACCTCTGCGACATCGAGACCGACAAGGTCGTGCTCGAAACGCCGGCGCAGGGCGATGGCGTGCTGGTCGAAATCAAGGTGCCTGCCGGGTCCACCGTCACCTCGGGTGTGGTGCTCGGCGTGATCGACACCGAGGCCAAGGCTGCATCTGGAGCGGCCGCACCGGCACCGTCGCCGACGACCGCGGCCCCCGCCCCGGCTGCTGCTGCGGCTGCACCGACTGCGCTGCCTGCCGCCAGGAAGCTGATGGCCGAGCAAGGCATCGATCCTGCCACCGTGCAGGGCACGGGCCGCGG
>CAZSTF010000022.1:0-26788 GCA_964609555.1 uncultured Alcaligenaceae bacterium
CGGTGACCGCGGGCGAGCGCGCCTGGCCGAGGGTGTGGAAGTAGACGAGCAGCACCGCGAGCGCGATCAGCGTGAACGGCACCGCGCGCCACGTGGGCACGAGCTGCAGACGGGCGAGCACGAGCGCCCCGACCACGGCGACCACACCGATGGCGAGCGCCGCCTGCCCGTAGGCGAGCCGGCGCAGCCAGGGGGAAAGAGCAAGCCAGACGACACCCACGACCCCGGCGAGCGGCAGCGACGCGCCGATGGCGACGATGATCTCGATGGCGACATCCTCGGGGGTGGCGGCCACCGCCAGCCCATAGCCCGCGCAGAGGGTGAGGTAGAGCACGAGCGCCCGCGCGAACACGCCCATGTTGCGCAGGTCGGGAAAGACGGCCACGCGCGCTGCACTCTCCTTGGCGGCGAGGCTGGACGGCGGCTTGGCGGTGGACTTCATCGGGCGGATGGCGCGGCTAAACTGAGGGGTTTCGTCATCGCATGCTGACGGGCGTCCCGTCGATTTTCGCCCCCATGTCCCCCCCTCCGCAAACCTCGCCGCAAACCCCGCCCGAAGCCCCCGTCGGCGGCTGGTCCGGCCGCTTCGACGAGCCGGTCGCCGAAATCGTCAAGCGGTTCACCGCTTCCATCCCCTTCGACCACCGCCTCGCGCGCTACGACATCGCGGGTTCGCTCGCGCATGCGCGGATGCTGGCGGCGTGCAACATCATCAGCGCGCAGGATCTCGCCGACATCGAGCGCGGCATGGCGCAGATCGAGGCGGACATCGAGGCCGGCCGCTTTGCGTGGTCGCTCGATCTCGAGGATGTGCATTTCAACATCGAGCGCCGGCTCACCGAGCTCGTCGGCGATGCCGGCAAGCGGCTCCACACCGGCCGCTCGAGGAACGACCAGGTCGCCACCGACGTGCGGCTCTACACGCGTGCGGCTTGCGACGAGATCCTCGCCCTCCTCGTGCGGCTGCAGGCGGCGCTCGTCGACCTGGCCGAGCCGCACGCGGGGACGATCCTGCCCGGCTTCACGCACCTGCAGGTGGCGATGCCGGTGACGCTCGGGCATCACCTGATGGCCTACGTCGAAATGTTTGCGCGCGATCACGAGCGCTTCGTCGATTGCCGTCGGCGCGTGAACCGCTCGCCGCTCGGCGCGGCGGCGCTCGCGGGCACGACCTTCCCGATCGACCGCGAGATGACCGCGCGCGCGCTCGGCTTCGAAGCGGTGTGCCGCAACTCGCTCGATGCGGTGTCGGACCGCGACTTCGCGATCGAATTCCTGAACGCGGCGACGATCACGATGATGCATCTGTCGCGGCTGTCCGAGGAGCTGATCCTCTGGATGAGTCCGCGCTTCGGCTTCATCGACATCGCGGATCGCTTCTGCACCGGCTCCTCGATCATGCCGCAGAAGAAGAACCCGGATGTGGCCGAGCTCGTGCGCGGCAAGATCGCGCGGGTGCAGGGGCATTGGGTGGCGCTCGTCACGCTCATGAAAGGCCAGCCGCTCACCTACAACAAGGACAACCAGGAAGACAAGGAGCCGCTCTTCGATGCGGTGGACACGCTCGTGCAGACGCTCATCATCTACGCCGACATGGTGGGCGGCATCCGCGTGAAGGCCGAGCGGATGCGCGAGGCGGCGCGCGAAGGCTTCGCCACGGCCACCGATCTGGCCGATTACCTCGTGAGGAAAGGCGTGCCCTTCCGCGATGCGCACGAGGCCGTGGCCCGCGCGGTGAAGGCCGCCGAATCGGCCGGGGTCGATCTCGCCGATCTCACGCTCGAACAGTTGCGCGCGTTCTCGCCGGTCATCGAGGACGACGTGTTCGCCTGCCTCACGCTCGAGGGGTCGGTCGCCGCGCGCAAGCACCTCGGCGGCACGGCGCCCGAGCGCGTACGGGCCGAGATCGCACTCGCCCGCGAGCGCCTGAGCCGAGCGGCGGCGGACACGACGCACCGGGGCGCATGATGGCGGCTGCCGAGGCGCTGGGCATGGTGGCCGGCACGCTGACCACGGTGTCGTTTCTGCCGCAGGTCGCGAAGATCTGGCGCACCCGCTCGGCGCGCGATCTCTCATGGGGCATGGCGCTCGTGTTCACGGTGGGCGTCGGGCTCTGGCTCGTCTATGGCCTGCTCATCGGCGCGCCGGCGATCATCGCGGCCAATGCGGTGACCTTTGCACTCACGCTGTCGATCTGCGTGATGAAGTGGCGCTTCGATCGGGTGCCCGTTCAATCCTCTTCCAATTGATTGCTCCACAACGAGGACTCCGAACCATGAAACTGGCTTTTCTCGGCTTGGGCGTCATGGGCTTTCCCATGGCGGGTCATCTGCAACGGGCCGGTCATGCGGTGACCGTCTACAACCGCTCACCCGAGAAGGCGGAGCGCTGGGTCGCCACCTACGGCGGCGCGCGCGCCGCCACCCCACGCGAGGCGGCGCAAGGCGCGCAGGTCGTGCTCATGTGCGTGGGCAACGACGACGATGTGCGCTCGGTGGTCTACGGCGAACACGGGGCGCTGGCCGCGATGACCGCCGGCAGCGTGCTCGTCGATCACACGACCGCCTCGGCCCAGCTCGCGCGCGAGCTCGCCGAAGCCTGCGCGAAGGTGGGGGTCGGTTTCGTCGATGCGCCGGTCTCCGGCGGTCAGGCGGGTGCTGAGAACGGCAAGCTCGGCATCATGTGCGGCGGCAGCGAGGCGGACTTCAAAGCGGCCGAGCCGGTGCTCGCAATCTACGCCAAGGCCTGCGTGCTCATGGGCCCGAGCGGCTCGGGCCAGCTCACGAAGATGGTCAACCAGATCGCGATCGCCGGACTGCTCCAGGGGCTCGCCGAGGCCATCGCATTCGGGCAGAAAGCCGGGCTCGACATCGAGCGCGTGCTCTCGGTCATCAGCAAGGGCGCGGCGCAGAGCTGGCAGATGGAAAACCGTGGCCAGACGATGGCCGAGCGGCGCTTCGACTTCGGCTTCGCGGTCGACTGGATGAGGAAGGACCTCGGGATCTGCCTCGCCGAAGCCCGCGCCAACGGTGCCCGGCTGCCGGTGACCGCGCTGGTCGATCAGTTCTACGCCGCAGTGCAGGCCGCGGGCGGCGGGCGGCTCGACACGTCGAGTCTCATCACGCGGCTGGATTGATTCGCATCCGCCGCTGCGGGGTCACGCTGAAGGAGGACGTCGGCGCAGATAGCGCGCGTCATCGAACGTCGCCACCCAGTGCGGCTTGTAGACCACGAAGATCGTGAGCAGCATGCCGGTGAGGAGCGCTTCGCCAAAGCCCATCTGGATGACGATCGGCAGATAGACCGCGGCGAGTTCGCCGAAGGCGCGATCCGCGACGAGCGACCACGCGGCGAGCGAGGCAAGCGTGGCGGCAAGCACCGACACCGCCGTACTCGCGAAGGCGATGACGAAGGTGTAGATGAAGAAATTGGCCGGGAGGTGCCGTTCCGCCGCGCGACGGAGCGCGTCCAGCGTGACAATGGGCACGAAGCCCAGGGTGAGCCAGGCGATGGCGACCTGTGAAACCGGGGCCTGCTGCATCACGGCCACCACGAAAACGGCGAGCGCGGCACTGATGAGCGCAAGCGGCAGGCCCAGCATGAGCGTGATGCCGGCCATGCCGAGAAGGTGGAAGGTGAAGCCGTCGTTGAGCCGGGCCTTCAGACTCCAGAGCAGGATGACAGCGACGATCGCCCCATGCCAGACGCGGGTCAGGTTGCAGGCGGCCAGGTGCTCCCAGCGCGCACGGCGCGCCGCCCAGGCGAGGATGATCCCGAGCGCGAGCCACGTCCAGGCGGCCAGTGCAGCGGGCACGTCCACGTAGAGCAGATTCATGGGCGCGTTTTAGCGGTCGCGGCCGCGTCCCGCATTGACGCCGGACAGGCCGGGCCGTGTTCAGGTGGGAGCGGTCAGACGCGCCAGGATGTCGTCGAACGGCCGGGCCGCATCGATGTGAAAGCCCTGCAGCAGGTCAGCGCCCGCGGCGGTCAGCGCCTCGGCCTGCACCCGCGTCTCCACGCCTTCGACGATGACCTCGGCGCCCATGGTCCGGGCGAGGTCGATCAGGCTCCGGACGACGGGGCTCACGCCTTCGGCGGTGCGGATCTCGCTCACGAGCACACCGTCGATCTTGACGAAATCGAAGGGCATGCGCTGCAGCTGCGCGAGGTTGGCGTGACCGGTGCCGAGGTCATCCATGCCGATCGCGATGCCGCGGGCGCGCAGTTCGTGCATCGTGGTCAGACCGATTTCGGTGAGCGGTTCGCGTTCGGTGATCTCGAGCCGGAGCCGACCGCTGCCCAACGCCCCGGCGCGGTGGGCCAGGTCGCCCATGAGCGCGGCATCCTCGAGCAGTTGCGGGGCGACGTTGACCGAGCACCAGAGCGCGCGATCCGTCGGCACGCGGGCGAAGTCGGCTGCGACCCGATCGAGCACATGGCGAAGGAGCGGTGCCGCGAGGCTTTCGATGCCGAAGATTTCCAGAAAGCGCGTGGCGTTCAAGAGACCGCGCCGCGGGTGCTGCCAGCGCAGAAGCGCCTCGACGCCGCGGATCGTCCCGTCGGCGGCGCTCACGATCGGCTGGTAATGCACGAGGAGTTCGCCCTGGGCGAGCGCGCGCTCGAAGCGCAATCGCTCGAGGTTGCCGGCATCGATCCAGCGCCGGAGCAGCACGCCCCCCACGAGCACGAGCGCACCGGTGAGCGCGAGCAGCAGCGGCAGCAAACGGCGGGTCTCCTCCCACCAGGCGAGTGCCGTGGCCTCGGCCGTCGCCCGAAGCGGCGCATCAATCGCCGTGTGCGTCCGCGCGAAGGCAAGCGGCGAGGGGGTGCTCGCCTCCCCCAGCTGGTAGACCGGGGCGGGTGTGCTGGCCTGCGTGCGACCCACGGGCGAGACGACTTCGAGCGTCAGTCGACCGTGGCGGACATGCGGGAACCCGCTTTCGAAGTCTGCGAGCAGCGCGGGGTTGACCACGGCGTCGAGGGTGATCCCCTCCTTCTGCGTGAGGTAGATGAACAGCGAGCGGTTGTTGACCACCACCTGGTTGACCGCGACTTCGAGCGCGATGCCGGGTTTCAGCAGATGCGCATCGATACGCACCTCGTGTGGCGGCGCGCCGTGGCTCGTGCAGACGATCAGCCCGTTGCGGATCAGGCCGATCTCGCGTATCTGGGCGAGCGAGCCATAGACCGCCTCGCGCAGCACCCGAACGGTGTCGGGCGTGCAGGGTGCCTCATGCAGGGGTTGGAGCTTCTCCAGCTCGGCCGTGGCGCGCGACACGAGGCGCGCGCCGTTCTCGGCCGCGCGTTGCGCGGTGGCCTGCAGCTCGTCGTGGACATGACGCCACGCGAGGAGCGCCGACAGCGCGAGCGCCAAGGTCAGCGCGAGCGCAGCCAGGATGATGTAGATGCGCCCCGATCGCGCCCAGGAAAACAGCGTTCGACCCACTGCGCATCGCCCCCGATCGTCCCTCGCTCTCCACGCGCCGCGAGAATAGCGGCTTCGTCAGGGCAAGGCCAGCGCACGACCAACTGTCTCGGAAGGCTCCGAAGACGCAATGCACGAGGCGTTGCTCACACATCACCCCCATCGACACCCCGCATCAACGGGCTGTCGGCGCGCGGCAGCAGAACAGATCAAGACCGAGGCGGCGCGGGTGGCACCGTTCCCGCGAGGGCGCGGTCGATGCGGCGCGACAGGTCGTCCACCCGAAGGTCCCGCCGCGCGCGCTCGGCGACACGGCGCGCCTCGGCCATGCGCCCGTTGATCGCAAGCAGGGCGATGATCGTCTCGAAGGATCGCGCGTGGAAGTCTTCGCCCGACGCCCGCCCCAAGAGACCACCCCAGGCCGGACGCCGACGGTCGTAGGCGAGCAGTTCGGCAATCCAGTCGAGTTCACGGTCCACGTCCAGCCAGCGCACGGCCAGTGCATGGGCCTTCTCGCGGATCAGCGCGTCCCGAGCCGAGAGCCAGAGGTCGGCAGCGAGGGTCGGCCACCGCTTGCCAAGTGCCTCATACGCGGCCACGGTCTCGGCGTCACGGGATCGGTAGTCGTTCATCGCCGCAAAGTCGCGAAATGCGGCGCGCGCGATCTCCGGGCTTGCGGCCTGCGTCAGCCGCTCCCCCGCAGCGCGCCGCTTCGCCTCGAACGCCTCGAGCGCCGGCGGATACGTCCTCGCGAGCGCCATCCAGCGCGACAGCTCGAACGACAGGCGGACCCCGCGCAGGGAATCATCGATCGCCAGTGCGTGGTCGTGAAACCAGAGGTGCTTGGCGAGCGCGTCCGCATGGCGGCCCCAGCGTGCGTCCTCCACGGCTTCACGCGAGATCCGCAGCACGTCCTCCTTGGTGGGGGATGCGGGCGGGGTCCACGCACCGGCCGAGGCGACCGCGACGGCGAACGAGAGAAGGAGCGCTGCGACCCGCTTCATCCATGACCTCCTCTTAACGCGTGGAACTCACGGAGGATATCGGTCACGACCCGCATCGCCAAGACATGCTCAGTGTTATCCGTCCGGCCGCTGGCGCAGCCGATCGCGCGCGAGCCGCAGGTAGAGCGCCGCGTCCGGCCCGGTGCCGGCCCGCTGCGCCTGCCAGAGCGTCTCGCCGAGCGCCTCGAGCAGGTCATGCCGCGCGCGGTGCGTGTCGCCTTCGTACTGCGCGGCGAGCGCGTCATGCACGGCCCGGATCCCGGGCGGCTGGTCGATGGCCAACTGCTCGGCAATCGCCAGATGCAGGCTCACGTGCAGGAACGGATTGGTCTCGCCCCCCTCGGGGCGCCAATCGGTGGCGAGGGAGCGCTCCGGCGCCTCGAAATGGCGGTGGTATTCCGGATGCGCTGCGATGATCTCCACCGCCATCTGTTCGAGCGGCGTGAGCGGCTCGCCACGCCCGTACTTCGCCCAGGCATCGACGAGAAAGCGGCGAGCCTGCTCGCGGGATGGGTTGAACATGGGAGCCCTTCTACGTGCTCGCCGCTGCGCGGCGCTTGATGCGCCCCGGGTCCTCGCACTCGTCGAAGACGATGCACTCGCCGCAGCGCGGCGCGCGCGCGGTGCAGGTGTAGCGGCCGTGCAGGATCAGCCAGTGGTGCGCATCCTTCAGGAACTCGGGCGGCGTGAACTTCATGAGCTTCTGCTCGACTTCGAGCGGCGTCTTGCCGGGCGCGAGGCGCATCCGGTTGGCCACGCGGAAGACGTGCGTGTCGACGGCAAACGTGGGCTCGCCGAAGGCGCAGTTGAGCACCACGTTGGCAGTCTTGCGGCCCACGCCGGGCAGGGCCTCGAGCGCGGCCCGGTCGCGCGGCACCTCGCCGCCGTGGCGTTCGATCAGAAGCTGCGCCGTCGCTACCGCGTTCTTTGCCTTGTTGCGATAGAGGCCCATCGTCTTGATGTGCTCGGCGAGTTTCTCCTCACCCAGTGCCACGAGATCGGCCGGTCGGGTCACGAACGGGAAGAAGCGCCGCGTGGCGGCGTTGACGGCCTTGTCCGTCGTCTGCGCCGACAGCAGCACCGCAATCAGGAGCTGGAACGGGTTGCCGAACTCGAGCTCGGTCTGCGGCGCCGGGTTCGCGGCGGCGAGCTTTTCGAAGATGCGACGGCGCTTCTGGGCGTTCATTCGCGGTCCTCTCGCTGCCCTGCAGATGCAACCCGGGCTCGGGCGCGCGCAAGCGCGTCGGCGAGCACGGCGCGCTTGAATGCCGGATCGTCCGCGACCGCCTCCGCGGGCGCGAGCGCATCCGACGCGCCCGCCGCACCGGCCTCGGCCCGAACCACCCAGCGCGCCTGGTGGGCCGCGTAGCGGTGCCTGAGCCACGCGGTCTGCGCCGCGCGCGCCTCGAGCGACGCATGCACCCGGTTGGCGAACGTGGTGCGCGGCACGAGCTGGATGCAGTCCACGACCGGGCAGGCGATCAGGCACAGCTCGCAGCCGGTGCACGCCTCGGCGATCACCGTGTGCATGCGCTTCGCGGCACCGACGATCGCATCGGTGGGGCAGTCCGGCAGGCACTGGGTGCAGCCGATGCAGCGCGCCTCGTCGATCACCGCCACCTGCTCGGGCGCATAGCTGTCCACATCGGGGGCGAGCGGCGGCACGGGGCCTGCTCGCTCGAGCGCCGTCAGAAGGGCCACCCGTGTCGCCTCCCCGCCCGGCGGGCAGCGGTCGATGTCGGCCTCACCGGCCGCCATGGCCTCGGCATAGGCGCGGCAGTCGGCGTAGCCGCAGCGGCGGCATTGGGTCTGGGGCAGGCAGGCGTCGAGGCGGTCGGCCGGCAGACGTGCAGCGATTCGATCCATGACTTCCAATTGTCGCCGCATCCCCCCAACGATCGATCACGCGGGCTGCCGTCTGATTGCGATCCTTGCGGCCATCCATCCGGAACACTGCGTCAAATGGCGTACGCACACAAACACGCATTCAGCTACGCTGGCGCGATGAGCTCATCTCCCGTGTCCCCCGTCATGCCGCATCGATCGTTCTTGCCCGCCCTGCCCGTCATCCGCTGGTCGAGGGCGCCCGTCATTGCCGCCGCACTGATGCTGTGGCTTCTCTGTGTCGGCAACGCGCGCGCCCAACCCTACGCCATGGTGTCGGCGGGAAGCTCCCACGCATGTGCCTTGCTCACCACCGGAGCCGTGCATTGTTGGGGTTCGGGCAGCAGCGGGAGGCTCGGCAATGGCTCGGCGCTGAGCAGCTCAACGCCAGTTGCCGTGTCCGGCATCACGAACGCCACAGCCCTGAGCTCGGGCTCAGGGCACACCTGTGCCGTCCTGGCCACAGGTGTCGTGCAGTGCTGGGGGGCGGGCGGCAGCGGTCGCCTCGGCAATGGAAGCACGGCCAGCAGTGCCCTGCCCGTATCCGTGAGCGGAATCTCCGACGCCGTCTCGGTGGCGGCAGGCAGCAATCACACGTGTGCGGTTCTGGCGGGTGGCACGGTGCGTTGCTGGGGCGCCGGGTTTGCAGGGCAATTGGGCAACGGAGGAAACTCCGATAGCGCAGCGCCTGTCGTCGTCACGGGAATCACCAACGCCGTGTCCGTGAGCGCCGGCGACCTGCACTCTTGTGCCGTGCTTGCCTCGGGCGGGGTGCGTTGCTGGGGCTCCGGGGCGAGTGGGCAACTTGGCCATGGCTCAACGATCAGCAGCACGACACCCGTTGTCGCCGCGGGCATCACGACTGCCGCAGCCCTGACCACCGGCGATTACCACACCTGCGTCGCACTCACTTCCGGGGACATCCAATGCTGGGGGCTTGGCGTTGATGGGCAACTGGGCAACGGCGCCTCGACCAGCAGTTCGACACCTGTGGCTGTCACAGGCATCTCGAACGCGGTCGCGGTCGGTGCGGGCGCATCGCACACCTGCGCCGCGCTCGTCACCGGCAGGCTGCGCTGCTGGGGTTTGGGTTCGAGCGGCGAAATCGGCGACGGCTCGACAATCAGTCGATCGACCCCCGTCGAGGTTGCCAATGTCCGCAACGCGACAACGGTCGATGGAGGCGACGGCTACAGTTGCGCTACGACAGTCAGCGGCGACGCAAGGTGCTGGGGGCGTGGCGCGAACGGTGAACTCGGCAACGGCGCTGCAGCGGAAAGCCTGACCCCTCTCGTTGTCGTCGGCATCGACTCGATCGGTGTGGCGAGCGCAGGCGGAACGCACACTTGTGTCCGTCTTGCCACGGGTGCAGTGCATTGCTGGGGGGCAGGCGGGAACGGTCGACTGGGCCACGGCGCGACAACCGGCAGCTCCCGGCCGGTCCCGGTTGTCGGCATCGCGAACGCCATGAACGTGAGCGCCGGAGGCAGTCACAGCTGCGCCGCGCTGGCGACGGGCAGCGTGCGTTGCTGGGGCGCGGGCGGGAACGGACGTCTCGGCAACGGCGGAACTGCCGACAGTGCAGTCCCGGTGAACGTCACCGACATCACCAACGCGGTCGAAGTCAGCGCGGGCGGCAGTCACACGTGTGCCTTGCTGGTCCATGGCACAGTGCAGTGCTGGGGCGCGGGCGCCAACGGGCGATTGGGCAACGGCTCGACAGCGGACAGCGCCACACCGGTGAGCGTCAACGGCATCACGTCTGCAATCGCGATCAGCTCAGGCACCAGTCACACTTGCGCATTGCTCGCCGCGGGCACGATCCAGTGCTGGGGGCTCGGCTCGAACGGACGCCTCGGGAACGCCTCCAGCGCCAGCGCCGCCACTCCGGTCACGGTCAGCGGCATTTCCAACGCTGTTTCGGTGAGTGCAGGTGGCAGTCACACTTGCGCTGCGCTCTCCACCGGTGGCGTCCGCTGCTGGGGCCTCGGCCTGAGCGGCCAGTTGGGCAACGGTGCCACGTCCGACAGCTCGATCCCTGTGACCGTTACGGCACTGGCCAATGCGACATCGGTGGGTGCGGGCGGCAACCATAGCTGTGCCTTGCTCACGAACGGGAGCGTCAGCTGCTGGGGCAGCGGCAGTGACGGTGCGCTCGGCAATGGTGCCGTCGTCGGCAGTTCGACCCCGGTCTCCGTCTACGGCATCACCCGCGCATCGAAGGTCAGCGCGGGTCAGAGTCACACCTGCGCCTCACTGCTTGATGGCGGCGTGCGGTGCTGGGGCTCAGGCTCAGCCGGGCAACTGGGCGACGGCGGCCCGACCACGCAATCCCTCATCCCGCACTACGTCGCCACCACGCGCTGTGACATGGACCTTGACGGCAACGGCAGCTACACCTCGACCACCGACGGGCTCATGTACAGCCGCGCGCTCATGGGGCTCTCCGGCAGCGCCGTGACCCAAGGCGCCATCGGCACTGGCGCGACGCGCACCGACTGGCCGGCGATCCGCGACTACCTGACGCAGGTGTGTCGCGTGCAGGGCCTGGCACAGTAGGTTCCAACCCGCGCAGCAGGCGACCGAGCGGTCGTGTACCGCTCGGCTACGCTTCGGCCGCATGACGTTGCCCTCGGTTGCGCTCGCGAACCGGCGCCCCCTGGCCGCCTACGGCCTGCTGTCCCGCCTGGCGTGGGCGGGTCTGCGCGCGCGCGGCTGGTCGGTCGAGATCGTGGATCCGCTGCCCGCGAAATGCGTGGTGATCATGTACCCGCACACGAGCAACTGGGACTTCGTGGTGGGGCTCGCCGCCAAGTGGGCGGCCGGGCTCGATGCTCGCCGTGATGCGCTCTGCTTCGCCGGCAAGGAGAGTCTCTTCCGTTGGCCGTGGGGTGCGTTCTTTCGGGCGATCGGTGGCTTCCCGGTCGATCGCGGCGGCGGCCGGGGATTCGTGAGCGCGATGGCGGGGCGCTTCGCTCTAGCCGAGACGCTGCGCTTCGTGCTCTCGCCCGAGGGCACGCGCAGCGCGCGTGACCATGTGCGATCGAGCTTCTACTACGTAGCGCTTGCGGCCCAGGTGCCGATCCTGCTCGGGCTCTTCGACTTCGCGCGGCGGCGCATCGTGGTGACCGAGGCCTTCCGGCCCACGGGGGAGGCGGAGGCGGATCTCGCCGCGATCGATGCCTACTATCGCCAGGCCGGGGCCAGCGGCGAGAAGCCGGGGCGCGCGAACCCGTGGCGCTTCAGGACGGCTGGCGATCAGACCTCGTCGTCGAGCCCGTATTCGTGAATCTTCCGGGTGAGCGTGTTGCGCCCCCAGCCGAGCCATTCGCTCGCCTCGATCCGGCGGCCGCGCGTGGCGGCGAGTGCCGCACGGATCATCGTGATCTCGAACTCGCGCGTGATCCGGTCGCCGGCGGCCGTCTCGCCGGCGGCAATCGCCTGAGCCAGGGCCTGCGCGACACCGACGCGCCAGGCGGCCAGCGCTTCATGCGACGGTCCAGACGATGGATTCCCACCCGCAGCGACGATGGTTGAGGGTTGCAGCGTGGCCACGGCTGTGGCTGCCGCGGCTGACGCAGCAGTCGCCGTGGGCACCGAGGCAACCGGCGAGATCGAACCCGCATGATCGCGCACCTCGGGCGGCAGGTCGGCCACGTCCACGCGCTGGCCCGGGGCCATGACCGTGATCCAGTGGCAGATGTTCTCGAGCTGGCGCACGTTGCCGGGGAACGGGAAGCGGGCGAGCAGGTCGAGCGCCTCGGGCGTGAGCGTCTTGGCCTCGCCGCCCAGGGTCTGGGCGCTCTTGACGAGAAAGTGCCGCGCAAGGAGCGGAATGTCCTCACGCCGATCGCGAAGCGCCGGCAGGCGCAGGCGCACGACGTTCAGGCGATGCAGCAGATCCTCTCGGAACAGCCCCTGCCGCACGCGGTCCTCGAGACTCTGATGGGTCGCCGCGATGATGCGCACGTTCGCCTTCATCGGCGCCTGTCCGCCGACGCGGTAGTACTCGCCGTCCTGGAGCACGCGCAACAGGCGCACCTGCAGGTCGGGCGGCATGTCGCCGATCTCGTCGAGGAAGAGCGTGCCGCCCTCGGCCTGCTGGAAGCGGCCCTGCCGCGTGGCGGCGGCACCGGTGAACGAACCCCGTTCATGCCCGAAGAGTTCGCTCTCAAGCAGGTCCTTGGGAATCGCGGCCGTGTTGATGGCGATGAAGGGCTTGCCCTTGCGCGGGCTGTGCTCATGCAGCGCGCGGGCGACCAGCTCCTTGCCGGTGCCGGATTCGCCGGTGATGAGCACGGTCACATGCGAGTGCGAGAGCCGGCCGATCGCGCGGAAGAGGTCCTGCATGGCCGGGGCCTGGCCGAGGATCTCCCGCTCGTCGGGCGCAGTCACGCTTGACGCCGCATCGGCGACCTCGGCCGCCGCGCTGCCGCCCCCATGCGCGGCGCGCCGGATGAGCGCGAGCGCCTGATCGACGTCGAAGGGCTTGGGCAGATACTCGAACGCGCCGCCCTGGAAAGCCTGCACCGCGGTGTCGAGATCCGAGTAGGCGGTCATCACGATGACCGGTACCTGCGGGCAGTGGCTCTTGACCTGCTTGAGCATCTCGAGCCCGGAGCGGCCGGGCATGCGCACGTCGCTCACGATGACCTGCGGCTCGCCATGCTCGAGCGCATCGAGCACGTCTTCGGCGTTCTCGAAGCTCCGGTAGGGCAGCGCCTCGCGGGCCAGCGCCTTCTCGAGCACCCAGCGGATCGAGCGGTCGTCGTCGACGATCCAGATGTCGTTCATGTCGCCCCCTCGTTCAGTCGAGCTTCATCGGCCGGACGCGCGAACGGCAGCACCACACGAAAGACCGTGTGGCCCGGTTCGCTGTCGAACTCGATCGCGCCGAGATGCTGCGCGACGAAGGTCTGCGCAATCGACAAGCCGAGGCCCGAGCCCGTGCCGTCCTTGCGCAGGGTGAACAACGGAAAGAAGATGCGATCACGATACTCGGGGGGCACACCAGGACCATTGTCGATGACTGCGATTTCGAAGGCGATGCGATGCAGTCTTCGTGCCAGAACGACCTGTCGTGCGACACGCGTCCGTAACGTGACGGCGGGCGCGGCCACGGTGGCGCTCGACTGGCAGGCATTGCGCACGATGTTGAGCACGACCTGCGTGATCTGCTCGGCGTCGCATTCGACATCCGGCAGGCTCACGTCGAAATCGGCGCGCAGGGTGTGCGTGGCACCAAACTCCGCACGGATCACGGCCAGAACGCGATCGAGCACGGGATGCAGGGGTTGCCTGGTGTAGCGCGGCAGGCGGTGCGGCGTGAGCAGCCGGTTGACGAGCGCCTGCAGCCGGTCGGCCTCGCGGATGATGACCTGGGTGTACTCGACGAGCTGGGGGTCGGAGAGCTCACCCTCAAGCAGCTGCGCCGCTCCGCGCAGCCCGCCGAGCGGGTTCTTGATCTCGTGGGCGAGGTTGCGCACGAGCTCGCGATTCGCCTGGCTTTGCACCGCGACGCGTTCCTCGCGCGCGATGCGCACCTGCTGGTCGATCGGTCGAAGTTCGAGCAGCAACGCGGCGCCGCTCTCGTGATCCGCCTCCACCGGCACGGCAGTGACATTGAGCACCAGCTTGGCGCTGCCGTTGGTGCGTCCGGCGAGATGCAGTTCGAGCTCCTGCTCGGTGAAGCTCGCGCCCATCGTGCGGGCCCGTTCGATGATCGGGTGAAGCCGATGGGCATCGCGCAGCACGGCATTGAGCGCCACGCCCGTGAGCTGCCGCCTCGACAGTTGCAGCACATGTTCCGCCGCGGCATTGGCGTGCAGGATGCGACCGTCATCCGACAGGAGCAGGACGCCGGTTGAGATCAGATCCAGTCCGACGAGGGTTCGGAGAGTCCCGGGGGTCCGCTGCATGCGGGCCTTTTAGCAAGAAGCGGGCCGCGAGAAGCGGGCCGCGTGCCAATGCCCACGCGGCTGGTCATCTCACATCCGGAGATTCGCGAGTTCCTGCTTGAGCGCCGCGATGTTGCGCTCATGCAGCCGGGCTGCACGCTCGAGCTGCTTGACGCGGTCGATGTACTTGGGCGAGCCCACGGTCTCGTCCGCGATGGGCTGGGGACGGCCACCGTTCAGTTGCTGCCGCACCTCGGCGAGGAGCTTCTCCTCGGAGGCGAGCTCTTCAGCGAGCACCTGCCGCCGCGTGCCGTCGCGGGTGCGCTGCGTCGCTGCATCGACCGATGCGGCTGGCGAGCCCGCGTTACGATTGACCGAGGCGGGCACCACGCCGCCGCCCGAACTTGCCGACGCGCTGGCGGCCGCATCGCCCCGGGGACGATTGGGCCGGTTGCCGGTGCCGATCACCGAGAGCGGCGAGCCGTCGGTGCGTGTGCACTGCTGGCCCTTGGCCGGGGCGCGATTCGTGTACTCCACGGCGCCGGTCGCCGGATCCACACACTTGATCACCTCCGCGACCACGGGCGACGCTGCGGCAAGCGCCGAAAGCGCAGAGACCACCGCGAGCGCGCTCGACAGCGCGGAGGGGGTGAGGAAGACGGGACGCGGAGACATGCTCAAAGTTTAGGCAAAACAGCGACTTGGCGCAAAGTCTTGGTGTGACAGCGCAGAAAATGACAAAGGCGGGCAAACCCGCCTTTGTTTCCGATCGCGGCGCGCCGGGATGGTTCCCGACGAGATCGCTGCACTGCCTGACCGATCAGAGCGAGTAGTACATCTCGTACTCGACCGGATGCGTGGTCATTCGGAAGCGGGTGACCTCTTCCATCTTGAGCGCGATGTAGGCGTCGATCATGTCGTTCGAGAACACGCCACCGCGGGTGAGGAACTCGCGATCCTTGTCCAAGTACTCGAGCGCCTGATCGAGCGACGAGCACACGGTCGGGATCTTGGCGTCTTCCTCGGGCGACAGGTCATAGAGGTTCTTGTCGGCCGGATCGCCCGGGTGGATCTTGTTCTGCACGCCGTCGAGACCCGCCATCAGCATCGCGGCGAAGGCGAGGTAGCTGTTCGCGGTCGGATCGGGGAAGCGCACCTCGATACGGCGCGCCTTGTCCGACTGCACGAACGGGATGCGGATCGACGCCGAGCGGTTGCGCGCCGAGTAAGCCAGCTTGACCGGCGCCTCGAAGCCCGGCACGAGACGCTTGTAGCTGTTGGTGCCCGGGTTGGTGATCGCGTTGAGTGCGCGGGCATGCTTGATGATGCCGCCGATGTAGTAGAGCGCAAACTCGGAGAGGCCCGCGTAACCGTTGCCCGCGAACAGGTTCTTGCCGTCCTTCCACACGGACTGGTGGACGTGCATGCCGCTGCCGTTGTCGCCGACGATCGGCTTGGGCATGAAGGTCACGGTCTTGCCGTACATCGCAGCCGTGTTCCACACGGCGTACTTGAGCACCTGCGTCCAGTCGGCGCGCTGCACGAGCGAGGAGAACTTGGTGCCGATCTCGCACTGGCCGGCGTTGGCCACCTCGTGGTGGAACACTTCCACCGGCACGCCCATTTCCTTGACCGCGAGCACCATGGCGTTGCGGAGGTCCTGCAGTTGATCCACCGGGGGCACCGGGAAGTAACCGCCCTTGACCTGCGGGCGATGGCCCTTGTTGCCGCCTTCGTGCTTGACGTCGGATTCCCACGCCGCCTCTTCCGAGAAGATCTTGCAGTAGGAACCCGACATGTCCACCTTCCACTCGACGGAATCGAAGATGAAGAACTCGGGCTCGGGGCCAAAGTACGCGGTGTCGCCGATGCCCGAGGACTTGAGGTAGGCCTCGGCGCGCTTGGCGAGCGAGCGCGGGTCGCGGTCGTAGCCCTTGCCGGTCGACGGCTCGATCACGTCGCAGGTGATGTTGACCGTGGTTTCCTCGATGAAGGGGTCGACCACGGCGGTGTTCGGGTCGGGCATGAGCAGCATGTCCGAGGCCTCGATGCCCTTCCAGCCGGCGATCGAGGAGCCGTCGAAGGCGTGACCTTCGGTGAACTTGTCCTCCCCGAACATTTCGGCGGGCACCTGGACATGCTGTTCCTTGCCGCGGAAATCGGTGAAGCGCAGGTCAACGAACTTCGCTTCGGCTTCTTTGATCTTCTTCAGTACATCGGCGCCGGTGGCCATCGGGGAATCTCCTGAGAGGGTTGAGTCGGAATCGGATCGGACGAGGTGCGCCCCGCGGGTGCACCGTTTCGATTCATGAATGCAGAAAACATGCCATGGTCCGTGCCATGGAACCGTCCATCGGCCGTGGCACGATCCACTCAGCGGCCATGGGCCGCACGGCGAGTGCGCTCGTCGAGATGGTACTGCGGCCGCGTGACGAGCGCTGCCTTGGAATGGCGTGCAGAAGACGCCGGAAACGCACTTAATTGGTGCTTACGGAACCATTCTCGCGCAATCACGCGAAATGCACCTCTTAGGTGCAATCACAACCCGGCAGCACACTGCGTGTTGAGATAGGCCTTGACCTGCTGCGAGGGGGTCCCCGTGTCCCAGGTCGTGCGGGTCGCGCCTGACTGGTTCAGTCCGGCCAGCACCGCCGATCCCCGCAGCCCGAGGAGGACCCGCAGGAGGATGAGACCGTCGCGGTCTGCCGTCACCTGTCCGTCGCCATCGATGTCAAGCACCTGGGTCGCCACGAAATCGCGCGCGGTGCGGTCGGTCCGGTCATGGGTCTGGGCGGCCGTCGACAGGCCGGTTCCGGCGGTGATCCCCGTTCCGCGAAGGCCGAACATGGCGCGCAGTTGCATGAGGCCGTCACCAAAGGCACGCCGGGTGCCGTCGCCGTCGACATCGAGCCGACAGGCCAGCGCGACCTGGTTCGCCCACAGATCCTGCGCCGCCACCATGCGATTGCGCATGGTCGGATCGTCGTACATCGCGAGCAGTTGGTGGAACAACGAACTGGATGTCGTGGGCGTCACCGGAGAGCCGGTGTTGCTGGGCGGCAGGGTCGCATTGCCCAGCAGTTCGCACCACGCCTTCTTGCGATCGAGCGTGGTCGTGCTGCAGTTGTTGTCGGCGCCGCCCAATCCCCACTCGGGATTGGTGTTCATCGTGATGACATAGAGCCAGCCGCGCCGATTGCTGGAGAGCACCGCCCGTGTTCCGGGAAAGCTGCCTGCGTGGTTGATCGACCAGCCTGGCACAGGCGAGGCGACGTACTGGGAGTACACGCCGAGGTGGTAGCCGTAGGTCGGTGCCGGTGGCTTGCCGCTGTAGCTCGCACCCGTGGCCGGCAGCCCGGCGCCCGTCAGGATGATGTCGGAACCGCTCACATTGGCACCCGGAAAGTCGAGCAGATGCGGTCCGCGCTTGCGCTCCCAGGCCGACAGCGCGACCCGGACGTATTCCTGTGCCGAAATGACCCAAGCCCCGGCGCCCGCGGTCTCCTGCACCAGCCGCCCCACGGGACGCGGTGCGCGACAGTTGCTCGAGAACGGGTCGTAGGGTCGCGGCGGCGTCGCCTGGAAGATGGCACACCATTCGTTGTACAGACGCGCCCAGACATCGACCGACCGCGGCTGGTCGTAGTACCAGTTGATCTCGTCCGCCGTGCTGCCGGTGTAATCGATCCGGTCGCGCGGGTCATAGAGCCCGATTCGCGGCCAGTCGACCCCGGCGGGTCGCAGCACCTTCGCCCGGACGTATTCCTGGTAGCTCATGCCGGTCTTGATCTCGATGATCTGCGAAAGCCAGCAGAAGCCCGTGTTGTTGTAGTACTGGAAGTACTGCCCGCCGCTGGCCGGCGGCTGACCCGGCGTGTAGTGCAGCAGGCGCGCCGGCAGGTCCATCGCCAGCACGCGGAAACAACCGCGCCGCCAGACGGTGCTCGCGGGATCGTTGTTGTAGGGATAGGGCCAGGGAAAGGTGAACCCCGACGCCGGATCACGGTAGTCCACGATGAACTGCGGCTGCCCCGGTGGCTGGCAGTTGAGCGGTGGCGGGTAGATGATGCAGTCGCGGTCGAGCCCCCACTCGTGCTGAAGGAGCTGCCGCACCGTCACGTCAAGCATGCGTGGGTCAGCCGGCGCCGCAAGATACGGATTGACCTCCGGCGCGAAGCGGGTATCCGTCCGGAGGATAGGGTACGCGGCATCGCTCAGGTCAGGTACGAGATGACCATCCAGGGCCAGCTGAGCAATGGCCAGACCCGTCAGGAACTTCGACAGACTCGCCACCCGAAAGCGCGTGTCGACGTAGGTATCCGCGAACGGGGGCTCGTCCCAGCAGTCCGGCGGGGTGCAGCCGCTGACGGTGTGGCCGATGCCGGTCTGCAGCTGCCGCCCGAGCGGATTGGTGGCTGCGTCGTAGGTGTTCCGGTAGGCGCGGCTGTAGATCAGCTTGCCCTCGAAGGCGAGCGCGAGCTGCGCATTGGGTGTGTTCGTGCGCTGCATGAACTGGCGCATGATCTGATCGATCTGCGCGTACTCGGCCCGCGGCACGCCATCGGTTGCGTGCACGTTGCTCGCCTGGACGACCGGCTCGGGGCCAGCCCAGCCACGCACCACCCACTGCGCCGCGGCCCCGGCCGGAACGAGAGCCAGCACGAGCGCAACCGAAGTCACCATGCGATGCAGACGAACAGCCGGTGTGACGTGACGCATGAGGCCTCCCCCGACGGCTTGATCCGGCTGCATTGTCCTCCTGTGTGCGCTGGGCGGTAAAGGGCTGCCGTCAACCCGACGTAACACACCGTTTCGCGGCCAGGGCGACTTGCTGCCGAACGAGTCGCGGAAAATCCCTGTCATGCGCCTGCTCAGTTGGAACGTGCAATGGTTCCGCGGTCTCGACGGGGTCGTCGATGTCTCCCGCGTCATCGGCCACGCCCAGACGCTCATCGACTTCGATGTCCTCTGCCTGCAGGAGGTGAGCGACAACTTCCCCGGCCTGCCGGGCTGCGACGGGGCGAACCAGTCACTCGAAGTGGTGCACGCCCTGCCGGGCTTCACGGTGCACTTCGTGCCGTGCGTCGATGCGCTTGCCCCCGACGGGCTGTCACGTCGGCGCTTCGGCAACCTGATCGCCTCGCGGCATCCGGTGGCCTGGCTCCGCACCCATGCCCTGCCGGCCCCACACGACGAGCACACGCCGTCGGCACCCGCGATGCCCCGGGTGGCGCTTGAGGCGATGATCCTCTCGCCGCACGGGCCCGTGCGCGTGATCACGGCGCATCTCGAGTACTACCACGCGGCGCAACGGCTTGCGCAGGCCGAAGCGATCGCCCGGATCGCAGCCGAAGGCGAGTCAGCCGCCCGCCATCCACCCGCCGCGGATGAGCCCGATGGCCCCTTCGCGGCCCGCGTTCAGAGCACGCACACTGTCGTCTGCGGCGACATGAACGACGCCCCGGAGAGTCGGACCCACGCGGCGCTCACCGCGCTCGGTCTGCGTAACGCGTGGTCACTCGTTCACGGCACGCGGCCCCAACCGCCCACGTTCCGTCTGCATGAGCAGGAGGAAGGCAAGCCACCGATCGCATGCGACTGGATCATGGTGAGCGCGGCACTCGCCCCGCACGTGCGCGCGATCGACACCGACAGCATGACGATGCTGTCGGACCATCAGCCGGTCTGGATCGAGCTTGGGAAACGCTGATTGAGTTGCTGCGCAGCCTGATTGCTTTGTCGCGTGCTTGCACTGTAGCGCGCCCGAGCGTCACCGTGCTCACTCGCCCCGCACTGCGCCCTCGCGCCGTGGATCCGCCCCACCCTGCCAGCCGCCCGGCGCGCGCCGGAGTGTCTGCACGCCGCTCGTGAACTCGATCTCGACCACGCGGTGACCGCGCGCTTCGAGTGCCGGGCGCAAGGCCGCGGCGGCGGTGCCGCGCTCGAGCTCGGTCGGGCCGTTGCGCGAGCCCACGTTGGGCGCATCGGCCGCCGCCTGGGCATCGAGCCCCCAGTCGACCATCGCGACCAGGTTCTTGACGACATAGCCAATGATCGCGCTGCCGCCCGGCGAGCCGGTGACGATCGCGAGCCGCCCCTTCCGGTCGAAAACCATCGTCGGGGCCATCGAGGAGCGCGGGCGCTTGCCGGGTTCGACGCGGTTGGCCACCGGCGTGCCCGAGGTCGGGCTCTCGGTGGGGGCAAAAGCGAAGTCGGTGAGCTGATTGTTGAGCAGAAAGCCTGCGGCCATGCGGCGCGAACCGAACACGTCCTCGATCGATGAGGTCATGGAAACCGCATTTCCTTCACGATCGACGACCGACAGGTGCGTGGTTCCGGTGAGCTTCTGCCGGACATCATCCGCAAAGGCGCCCCGGCGCTCTGTCGAGAGGTCCGGCGGCGTGCCCGGATCGGCCCGCCCGAGGCTCTTCGCCGGGTCGATGAGCTTCGCGCGCTCGGCGAGATAGCGCCGATCGAGGAGCCCCGCCGGCACGCGAACGAACGCCGGATCGGCGAGGTAGCGGTTGCGGTCGGCGAAGGCGAGTCGCCCCGCCTCGGCGAGCGCGTGCACCGCCTCGGCCGAGAGCGGCGCATAACCTGACATCGGCAGCGGCTCGAGGTAGGCAAGCATCTGCGCGACCGCGATGCCGCCCGAGGACGGCGGGCCCATGCCACAGACGCGCAACCCGCGGTAGCTGCCGCAGACTGGTTTGCGCTCGATGACGCGATAGGCGGCCAGATCCGCGAGCGTGAGATCACCGCGCTCGACCTCGGTCTCGCCCGCGCGCGCGGCCGCGACGATGGCCTCGGCGATCGGGCCCTCGGAGAGCGCCTTCGCGCCCTGCTTCGCAATCGCGCGGAGCGTGGCGGCGTAGGCCGGATTCTTCAGTTGATGCCCGACGGGCCAAGGTTCGCCGTCGCTATCGTAGTAAAGCGCGCGGGCCGCGGGGTCGGACCGGAGCCAGCGCTCGCCCTTGAGCACGGTATGGAGCCGCGGGCCGACCGCGAAGCCGTTCTCGGCAAGTTCGATCGCCGGGATGAAGAGGCTCGCCCAAGGCAAGCGGCCGTGCGCGCGGTGCATGGCCTCGAGCATCGGCACGAGCCCGGGGACGCCGATGCTCCGGCTTGAAAGCACCGCGTCGCGGAAGGGCATCGGCTGCCCGTCGGCGCCGAGGAAGCGATCGGGCCGCGCGGCAGCCGGTGCGGTCTCCCGTCCGTCGTAGCTCGTGAGCCGTTGCCCCTTGGCGTGCCCCTTCAAGTGACCCTTCGCGTGACCCTTCGCGCGATAGACGAGCGCGAAGCCCCCGCCACCGAGCCCCGAACTCTGCGGCTCGACGAGGCCGAGCACGAGTTGCGCGGCGATGGCGGCATCGACCGCATTGCCGCCCACCTTGAGGATCGCGTAGCCGACGTCCGCCGCGATCGGGTTTGCGGCAGCAACCGCCATGCGTTCGAAGACGAGCAGGGGCTTTTCGGTGCGACCGGACGGGGGCTCTGGCGCGGGTTCGGTTGCCGAAGATTGCGCAACGGCATGTGCGCCAAGGGATGCGGCGATCAACAGCGCCGACCAACGCGTCACGGCCCGCGGACCGCCCTCCCCGACGAGACGGAGTCCAAACCTGCCGCAACAAACCATCACGGCACGTCCGTTTTGCGCACCAGCTGCACCCAGCCGCGCACGACCCGATAGAGGCCCCAGAGCGTCAGCAGAATGAATGCGACGCGCATCCAGCTGGTGAGGCTCAGCCAGAAAAACATCGTCGCTGCGCCGCCCGTCTTGAATGCCGCGAGCGCCAAGCGCGAGTAGCCGAGCGCCACCAGCAGCAACGCAACGAAGACTGCAACGAAGATCCAGAAGGTGCGTACCTGCCAGCGGAAGTGCGAATCAAGCCAACTCGCGGTGTCCTGCGCGCGCATCACGTGAGCGATGATCACGCCGATCAGTGCGGTGCCCAGGGGCAGCACATAGAGCAGATACACCGCATGGGCGATCAGCGTATCTCGCTGATCCGACGCCCGAATCTCCCGGTCAAGCGGGTCATCATCCGTGTCGGTCGCGGGCGCGCCGATCGGTGCCGCAGTTGCAACTGCAGCGGCACGGTTCGGTACGCTGGCCGCGGCGGTGGCCATGGCGGCGCGGACCTTGGCATACACGGCGCCGCACCGCGGGCAGGCGTACGACGGCCCGTGATCGCTGGCCCGCCTTTCGTACCCGCACTTCAGGCACAGATACGGGTTATCTTTGGCATCGCTTTGTGTCATGGCTTGCGCTGAGGTTGCTGGTCAATTTCCTGGATGAGCATGCCGAGGTCAGGCGGACGCACAATCGCTCGTTGGAGCCGTGGGTGGCTGATCACCCCCCACGCCGAGCGCGCGCTGCATCACAACGACGTCCAGCCAGCGACCGAACTTCCAGCCTGCGGCAACCATCGTGCCCATGTGCCTGAAGCCGAGCGCGCGATGGAGCGCGATCGAGCCGTGGTTCTCGCTGTCGCCGATGACCGCGAGCATCTGCCGCGCACCGCGCGCCTCGCAGCGCACGATGAGTTCGGCGAGCAGCAGCTTTGCCACGCCGCTCCGCTGTGCCTCGGGATGCACGTAGATCGAGTCCTCGATCGTGTAGCGGTAGGCGAGCCGCGGCCTGAACCAGTTGCCGTAGGCGTAGCCGATGATGCGCCCCTCTTCCACTGCAATGAGCCACGGCAGGCCCCGCCCGGTCACCTCGGCGTGCCGACGCGTGATTTCCTCGACGTTTGGCGCCTCCAGCTCAAAGGTACCGGTGCCATGTTCGACCCAATGAGCGTAGATCTTCTGAACGGCGGGGAGATCGTTGGGGGCGGCATGACGGATCAACATCAGTGGAAGTGTACGGGCGCCATGAGCCCACCGACGTGTTCGCCTTCAAGAGCGAGTCGGCTGTGCCACGCGAGCCCCAAGATAGGCCATCGGCAGATAAGCCAAAAGGAGATCGACGACGATGAAGGCGGCCGGTCCGCGCAACATCCACGCCACCAGCAGCCCGCCAAGCAGGAACCACACACCAACGATCATGGCCATCGCCACGCGGTGAGACACCGCCATCCGCGCTGCGACGGCGGCACCCGCCAGTGTGCCGAGCGCATGCGCGAGCCAGGGAAACAGGAAATGCTCCCAGCTCATGCGCGCCATGGCAGCACGAAGCCCTTCGAAGGTCGTCATGTCCGCGCCTGCCGGGGGAGGAATCACGAAGGGCCCCGCCTTCACAATCAACGCGTTGACCACACTGCCCGCGGCGATGCCCAGCAGCACGGCGACCGTGTTGCGGCCGATGGTGCGCCCGTTCATCGCGACTCGATGAAAGCGAGGAGCTTCATGAGCCGGTCATCTTCGCGCGTGTCGAATCCGGTGATGCCGAGCGCCTTGCGGATCGGGGAGTCCGCATCGGCCGACACCGCGCGAAGCGCCTCACGCATCTTCGCGATCTGCTGCGGCGTCACGGCCTTCTTCGCAACCAGCGGCAGATAAGGCTGCGGCGCACTCTTCCAGAGGACCACGCCATTTTTCTCCCAGTTGCGCGCCACGGAGGAATACGACGCGACACCGCCCACAGGCAGGAAACCGTTTTCGACCGCGTAGCCCACGGCCCCCTGTTCGCTGTGGAACTTGATCGGCCCAGGCGTCACCCCCTCCCGCCTGAGTTCGGCCCGGCAGAAGCGGGCCATGTAGGAGCGCTCCTCCGGCAAGGCAAGCGGCTTGCCCGCGGCTTCCTTGATCGAACTCCAGGGCTTGGCCCCCTTCGGCCCGATGAACACGCACTGGCCGTCCGGCTTGGCCGTGGCGACGAGCTGATAGCCGTGATCACGGACACCGCGCGCCGGGTAGTCGCTTGGGCGGGCGACCACGAAGTCTGCGCGCTGATCCGCCATGGACGCAGCGAGCAATTCGAAATCCCGCGCGACCAGTACCCGAACCGGAGCGCCGACGGCCTTGCCGATCAACTGGGCAAGCGGCTCGTAGCGCCCCTGCACGATCACCGCGTCCTGCCCGCCGGACGTGCCCTCGCTCACGAGGAGGATGAGCCCCTGCGCCGATGCCAGCGAGGCACTCAGCCCCAGCAGGGCAAAGACGGTCCATCGACGAGCCCAAACACGCACGAATCGCTGCATTGCATCCTCCTTCTGACTTGGCCATGGTCAGCCTCTTTCCCACCAATCATGCATCCGAGTTCATGACGAGGATTGATCTGACTCAGAAAACTGAACCGTCAGGGATGCGGTCGACTCATCGGACCGCCGAATTGAGCGTGACGATCGGCAACATCACCGCGAGCACGAGCGTGAGCACGATCGCGCCCAGCACGACGATCATGACGGGTTCGACGAGCGCGGCGAACCACTGCACGCGCTGTTCGAGCGCCTGCCGCTTGAGTTCCACCGCCTTGTCGAGCGCGCGGGCGAGTTCGCCCACCGCCTCGCCCTGCTGCATGAGCTCGAGCGTCATCGCATCGAACGCATCTGCGTCCCGAAAGGCAGTCGTGACTGCCTGCCCGCGCACGAGTGCATCCCGTGCCGCAAGCAGCCGGCTCCGCATGTCCTCGGTCGGCGCCACGCGGGCGGCGACTGCGGTCGCCTGCGGGAGCGGCACCGCCCCGCGGACCAGGAGCGCGAGCGCCGCGAGCGTGCGCACGGCCGATGCACGCTCGCGCAGGTCGCCGATCCACGGCAGGCGGGCGAGGATGGCCTCGCGCTTGCGGCGCGACATCCTGCGCCACGCGAACGCCGCGGCGATCGAGACGAGCAGGAGGAGAGCCGTGACGGCGAGCGCATGGTCCCGGAGGATGCTCCCCACGCCAATCAGCGCGCGCGTAAGCCAGGGCAGGCTTTGCCCGGACTGGCCGAAGGCCGCCACGATTTGCGGCAGCACGAAGACGAAGAGCGCGGCAATGACGGCGAGCGCCACCACGCCCACGAGCGCCGGATAGACGAGCGCGCCCACGAGCCGGCCGCGCAGCACGTTGGCGGCCTCGAAATCGTCCGCGAGGCGATTGAGCACGGTGGGCAGGGCGCCGGAGGTCGCCCCTGCGCTGACGACCTCGCGCGCCACCTCGGGCAAGAGCGTCTCGGCCCGGGCGAAGGCGTCTTCGAGTGCGGCACCGGAGCCGAGCGCGGCGACGACCGCCGAGAGTTCGGAGGCCACGCGCGCATTCGGGCTGTTCGCGGCCACGGCAGAGAGCGCATCCGGCAGCGTGACGCCGCCGTCGATGAGGCCAGCGAGCTGGCGCATGGCGAGCGCGCGGTCGGCCGCGCGGATTCGCCCCCGCACACGCTCCGGCACGACCTCGCCGAGATCGTCGAGGCTCACCGGCGTGAGGCCCCGCGCAGCCAGCAGCTTGAGCGCGGCCCGCTCGTCGGCAGCCACAATCGTCTCGCTCGTGCGGCTGCCGTCGGCCCGGACGGCCTCGGCGCGGAACTGACGTCGGCGTACCGGGAGCGAGGGGCTCACTGGTCCGTCACACGCAAAAGTTCGGTGAGCGTCGTCTCCCCTGCGGCGAGATGACGGACCCCGTCGGCGAGCAGCCCCGGCCAGCCGCCCTGCTCGATTGATGCGGCAAGCGCTTCGAGGGCGGTATCCGGCGCGCGCTCGTGGATGGCGGCGGCCACTGCGGGCGTCACCGGCAGCCAGCGATAGATGCCGAGCCGCCCGCGCCAAGCGCGTTCGCGTCCCGGCGCCTCCACCGGATCGGCCAAGCGGTCCGGCAAGGCCTCGGGCGCCACGCCGCGCGAGGCGAGCAGCGCTTTCTCGGCCTCGGTGATCAGCCGCGACACCCGGGCCTCGGGTGCGAGCCGCCGCACGAGGCGCTGCGCAAGCACGCCGCGCAGACAGGAGGCAAGCAGGTAAGGCTCGACGCCCATGTCGGTCAGGCGGGTGACGGCGGCGCCCGCCGAGTTCGTGTGCAGCGAGGCGAGCACGAGATGCCCCGTGAGCGAGGCCTGCACGGCGATCTCGGCGGTCTCGCGATCGCGGATCTCGCCCACGATGATGACGTCGGGATCGTGCCGGAGAATCGAGCGCAGCGCCCGCGCGAAGTCGAGTTCAATGCGCGGGTTGACCTGCGTCTGGGCCACGCGGTCCATCGCGTATTCGACCGGATCCTCCACGCTCACCACGTTGAGGCGCTCGCGGTCGAGCCCGGCGACGAGCGCGTAGAGCGTGGTCGTCTTGCCCGACCCCGTGGGACCGGTGACGAGGATCATGCCGTGGGGCGCGGCAACCGCAGCCCGGAGCGCCTCGGCGGTGCGCCCGTCCATGCCGAGCTCGGCGAGGTCGAGCCGGACCGCGGCGCTGTCGAGCAGGCGAAGCACGGCCCGCTCGCCGTGCTGCGTCGGCAGCGTGGCCACACGCACATCGACCCGCCGCCCGCCGACGAGCACGCGCAGGCGGCCATCCTGCGGCAGGCGGCGTTCGGCGAGATCCAGCCGGGCCATGACCTTTGCACGCGCAATGAGGCTCTGGTAGGTCGCTGAATCGACCGTGGCCACGTCCGAGAGCACGCCATCGATCCGGCGGCGAATGCGGCCGCCCTGCTCCGTGGCATCGAG
>CAZSTF010000022.1:26888-27960 GCA_964609555.1 uncultured Alcaligenaceae bacterium
TAGCGCTCGTTCGACAGCGCACCGAGCTGCGCCGCATTCCGAAGCACGGTGGGCCGCAGGAAGATCATGAGGTTCGTTTTCTGCCGCTTGCGCGTGTCGTAGCGGAACAGGCCGCCCACGAGCGGTGCATCACCCAGGAGCGGCACCTTGTCCTCGGCGTTGGTGTAGCCCTCCTGCAGCAGACCGCCCAGCACGACGATCTGCCCGTCTTCGACGAGCACCGTGCTTTCGAGCACGCGCTTGTTGATGTTGGCGAGCCCCACGGCGACGGCGGCCGACTCGACGATGTTCGAGGCTTCCTGGTAGAGCTGGAGCCGGATCGAGCCTCCTTCGGTGATGAGCGGCCGCACCTTGAGCGTGAGTCCCACGTCGCGCCGCTCGATGGTCTGGAACGGGGTGACCGAATTGCTGCTGCCGGTCTGCGCGTACTGCCCGGTCAGGAAAGGGACGTTCTGCCCGCCCGAGAAGCGTGCTTCTTCATTATCGAGCGTGAGCAGCGTGGGCATCGACAGGACATTCGCCTGCAGGTCGTTCTGCAACGCCCGTGCGAGCAGCCCAAGATTGGTGATCTGCGTCTTGCCGATCGTGAGCGTGCCGCGGACGATGCCCACGTTGAGCCCGCGCCCGACGCTCGCCGGATCGGCCGCGATGCCGAGGATGTTCTGCCCGGCCCCGCCGAAGTTCGTGCCGCCAAAGCCCTGGGTCGCCGACTTGGCGAGTGCGTCGAGCGCCTGCCACTGGATGCCGAACTCGGCCGCGCGATCGGCCTGCACTTCGACGATCAGTGCTTCGACGAACACCTGCGCGCGCCGCACGTCGAGTTGTTCGATCACGGCGCGCAGGTTGTTGTAGATCGCGGTCGGCGCGGAAATCACGAGCGCATTGATGGTCGGATCCGGATACACGGTGGCGCCGCCCGCGCTGAACGCCGCCTGCGGGCCCGTGTTGGCGCTCGTCGTGAGCGCCGGTGCGGGCTGGGCACTGCTTGGGATGCCCACCGCAGCAGAGACGCCCGGTGTCACGGCTGTCACGAGGGCGGATGTGCTGCCGGGGGCGGGGTTGGGCAACAGCG
>CAZSTF010000023.1:0-26229 GCA_964609555.1 uncultured Alcaligenaceae bacterium
GCGGGCAGGCGCCGCCGTAGGTGTCGACGATGATCTTGCGCCCGGTCAGGCCGCAGTCGCCTTGCGGCCCGCCGATCACGAAGCGTCCGGTCGGGTTGACGAGATAGCGCGTGTTGACGAGCCATTCCTTGGGCAGCACCGGCTTGATGATCTCTTCGATCACTGCCTCGATGAAGCTGGCCTTGAGCTTGGTCGGGGTCTCGCTCTGGTCAGGGCTGTGCTGGGTGGAAAGCACGACCGTGTCGATCGAGTGCGGCTTGCCGTCGACATAGCGCATCGTGACCTGGCTCTTCGCGTCCGGCCGCAGGAAGGGGAGTCGTCCGTCCTTGCGCAGCATCGCCTGGCGCTCGACGAGACGGTGCGCGTAGTAGATCGGCGCAGGCATCAGTACGGGGGTTTCGTCGCAGGCGTAGCCGAACATGAGGCCCTGGTCGCCAGCGCCGGTATTGAGGTAGTCGTCGCTTGCATGATCGACGCCTTGGGCGATGTCGTTCGACTGCTTGTCGTAGCAGACCATCACCGCGCAGCCCTTGTAGTCGATGCCGAACTCGGTGTTGTCGTAACCGATGCGCTTCAGGGTCTGGCGCGCGACGTCGATGTAATCGACATGGGCATTGGTCGTGATTTCGCCGGCGAGCACGACGAGACCCGTGTTGCACAGCGTCTCGGCCGCAACGCGCGAGCGCGGATCCTGGGTGAAGATCGCATCGAGAATCCCGTCCGAAATCTGGTCGGCAACCTTGTCGGGGTGACCTTCGGAGACCGATTCGGAGGTGAAGAGATAGTCGCTCATGGGCTCACGTGCCTTTCCGGGCTGTCCGGTTCACTTCGACTCGTTCGGCGAGCCGGTGTGAACTTCGGTCCACGAGCGGCGACGCTTTAGCGGAACGGAAGCAATCCCTGGAAGGCGAGGCAATCGCCCTGTCCCGGATTGCGGCGGCCCCCGCAAGTAGTCGAATAACTCGAGCCGCCTTGATGTGCCAACCTAGAATTTTGCCACTTCGTGACAGGCGCCCCTCACCGGGCGACCTCGGGCAGGCGATTTTCTTGCGCGCTCCATCGACCTCCGACCCGCCGACGAGCGCGGTCTCCCGCCGCGCTCGCGTCGCCGTGGCCGTCGCCGAATGGCTCGCTCGACGCCCGCTCGGCACGCAGTACCGGATCGGCGGCTGGCTCGGGCGGCTCGCCCTGCTCTCGCCGGGGCTGCGACGCCGTCTGCGGGAAAACCTCGCGATCGCAGGCTACAGCGGGCGCGTGTCTCTGCTCGCCGTGGGGGCGAACTTGGGCCGCATGGCGGTCGAGACGCTCGCACTCTGGCGCACGCCCGTTGCGCTGGCCCAGTCGCGCCTCATCGAGGTTCACGGCTGGGACGAGGTACGTGCTGCGCGCAAGGCGGGCCAGGGCGTGATCTTCCTCACTCCGCACTTGGGGACGTTCGAATACCCCGCGCTTCTCATCGGTGCCGAGATGCCGGTCACCGTCATGTACCGTCCGCCGCGCGAAGCCTGGGCCGATCAGCTCATGCGCGAGGGCCGAACCCGCCAGCAGACCCGCGCCGTTCCGGCCGATCTCTCGGGCGTGCGTGCGATGCTCGGCGCGCTCCGACGCGGGGAGTCGATCGGGATCCTGCCGGATCAGGTGCCGGATGCCGATCGCGGCGGGGACGGCGTCTGGGCACCGTTTTTCAGACGTCCGGCCTACACGATGACGCTCGTGCCCACGCTCGCATCCCGCACCGGTGCCCGGGTGTTCATGGTGAGCACGATCCGGCTTCGCCCTCGGGCAGGCCAGCGGGCGGGGTTTCGCGTGCACTTCGATCCGGTCGAGGGGTTGACCGCAGCGCCCGAGGACGCCGCGCGTGCGCTCAACGCCGCGGTCGAGCGCGCGATCGCCTACGCGCCCGAGCAGTACCTCTGGAGCTACAACCGCTACAAGGTCCCGCGCGGTGCCCCCGAACCGCCGACCTGGAGGCCTGCGCCATGAGCCTCGCGGGATGGGGCATCGCCTCGGCGGTTGCGCTGCTCGCTCGGCTGCCCGCGCGCTGGATGCGGCCGCTCTCGAAAGCCTTGCTCGTGCTGGCCTGGCCGTTCGCCGGATCGCGCCGTCGTGTGGCGCTTGTCAATCTACGGCTTTGCTTTCCCGATCGGCCGGAGGCCGAACTGCGGGCGATCCAGCGCGAGCACCTTCGTGCGTACCTGCAGGCGGCACTCGAGCATGGGCTGCTCTGGCGCGGCAGCGCGCAGGCGATCCGCGACTATGTGCAGCTCCATGACGAGCAGCAGTGGCGGCGCTTCCGGGAGGGGCCCGAGGAGACGCGGCGGCCGGTGATCTGGCTCTGCCCGCACTTCATCGGGCTCGATGCGGCGGCGATCCGGATCTCGGTCGACACCTCGGGCTGTTCGCTCTACTCGCGCCAGTCGAATGCCGAGTTCGACCGGCTCCTGCTCGCCGGGCGCACGCGGTTCGGTGCCTCGAAGATCATTGCCCGCACCGAGGGCGTGAAGCCGATCATCCGCGCGATGCGCGAGGGGCTGCCCTTCTACTATCTGCCCGACATGGACTTCGGCGCCAAGGATTCGGTGTTCGTGCCCTTCTTCAACGTGCCCGCGGCCACGATCACCGGCGTGTCGCGGATCGCGCGGCTCACCGGCGCGGTCGTGGTCCCGGTGATCGCCACCCAGCGTGCCGATGGGTCGGGCTACGACGTGCGCTTTCACCCCGCCTGGGAAGATTTCCCCTCGGGCGATGATGCCGCCGACGCGCGCCGCGTCAACGCCTTCATCGAAAGCCAGATCACGGGCGATGGCGGCGCGCGGCTTGCGCAATACCTGTGGACCCACCGGCGCTTCAAGACCCGGCCGCCGGGCATGGAGCGTGTCTACTGATGGCCCGCCGTGCCCGCGATCTCGAGGAGGCGCTCGCCACGTTGCGCGCGGGCGGGCTCGTGGCGATCCCGACCGAGACGGTCTATGGCCTTGCGGGCGACGCCTCCCGGCCCGAGAGCGTGGGGCGCATCTTCGCGCTCAAGGGACGACCGGCGGATCATCCGCTCATCGTGCATGTGGCCTCGCTCGAGGCGGCGCGCGCCTGGTCGGGCGCGTGGCCCGAGGCGGCCGAACGGCTTGGACGCGCGTTCTGGCCGGGTCCGCTCACGCTCATCGTGCCCAAGGCGCCCGCGGTGCTCGACGCGGTGACCGGGGGCCAAGCGAGCGTGGGTCTCCGGGTGCCGGCGCATCCGCTCACGCACGCGCTCCTCACCGCCTTTGGCGGCGGACTCGCCGCGCCCTCGGCCAATCGCTTCGGGCGGGTGAGTCCGACCACGGCCGAGCATGTGCTCGACGAATTTCGGGCGATCGACGATCTGCTCGTGCTCGACGGTGGGGCCTGCGAGGTGGGCGTGGAATCGACGATCGTCGACGTCACCGGCGCGCGGGCACGCATGCTGAGGCCCGGGCGCATTCGTGCCGTGCAGATCGAAGCCGCGCTCGGGGGCGCGCTCGACGCTTCGCTTGCCGGTGCGCCGCGCGCTTCGGGCACGCTTGCGAGCCACTATGCGCCGTCACGACCGACCTTCGCCTTTGCGGGTGAGGGGCTTGCGATCCTGCTCGAGGCCATGGCGGATGCGGGCAAGCGTTTGGGGCTCGTCCACCACGGCGAGACCGTCCGCGATCCGGCGCTTGCGAAGGCCGTGGCCCGCGCCGTGACGGCTTGCGTGCGGCTACCGGCCGCTTCGCCCGAAGCCTGGGAGCACGAGCTCTACGCGGCGCTTCGCGCGCTTGACCGTGAAGGCATCGACGTGATCGTCGTCGAAACCCCGCCCACCGGGCCGGACTGGGAGGCCGTCCAAGACCGTCTCCGCCGCGCGACCGCACCACGGGCCTGACGACTCATGCGACAGGCGGTGCCACGAAAATCCGAGTCATGAAGATCGTCATCGCGCCCGACTCCTTCAAGGGCTCGCTTCCGGCCGCGCGCGTGAGCGCGGCCATCGCCCGCGGCGTGCGTGCCGTGTGGCCTGAGGCCGAGATCGTCGAGCGGCCCATGGCCGACGGGGGCGAAGGCACGCTCGATGCGTTCGTGAGCGCGCTTTCCGCCGCCGGTGCGCGGCGCAAGCAGGCGCTCGTCCGCAATGCCGCCGGCGAGAGCGCGGAGGCCGCCTATGTGCTCTTTCGTGATGGGGTCTATGAGGCGGCGCTCATCGAGGTCGCGCAGATCGTCGGCATCGAGTCCGCAGCCAATCGTGCCTGCCCGGTCGAAGCGCGCACGACGGTCGGCGTGGGTGAGCTCATGCGGCTTCTCCTCGACGAGGGGATCCGGCACTTCACGATCGGGCTGGGCGGCACCTCGACCAACGACGGCGGGGCGGGGCTTCTGGCCGCGCTCGGCGCCCGCTTCACCGGCACCTTCCGGCGCGCGGTCGAGCCGACCCCGGCGGGGCTCGCGAAGCTCATCTCGGTCGATGTGACCGGGCTCGATCCCCGGCTTCACGAGTGCACGATCCGGCTGCTGACCGACGTGGACAATCCGCTTCTCGGTCCGCGCGGGGCGACGGCGGTGTTCGGGCCGCAGAAGGGGGTGGCGCCGGACGCGGTCGAACGGCTCGACGCGACCCTCGCGAACTACGCCGACCGGCTCGAGGCTGCGCTCGGCCGGAGCGCCCGGGAGGCGCCGGGAACCGGTGCCGCGGGCGGACTCGGCTATGCGCTCCAGCTCTTGGGTGGGCGCTTCGAATCCGGCGCCCGCACCGTGGCCCGGCTGATCGGGCTCGAGGCCGCCTGCGCCGATGCCGACTGGCTCATCACCGGCGAAGGCCGGAGCGACGCGCAAACCCTCTCCGGCAAGACACCGATGATCGCAGCCGAAATCTTTCGCGCAGCCGCACGGAGCGGAGCCAAGGTCACGCTGCTTTCGGGCGGCATCGCCGAAGATGGCGCCTCGACACTCGAGGCGGTGTTCGACGGCGGCGCGTTTTCGATTGTCCCCGGGCCCATGCCGCTCGAGGCGGCCGTCGCGCACGCCGAAGCGCTCATCGAGCGGGCGGCGCGGCAGCTCGCCCGGATCAAGGGCTAGTCGGGCACTAGGCCCGAAGCTCCACCCGCTCGGTCCGCTCGCAGAGCTCCTCGATCACGTTCTCGATCAGGTCGCTTTCGACGAGGAACGGATTGAAGCCCGCCTCGTCGCGCCAGCGAGGTGAGGCGGGCGCGGCGCTCGACAGTTCCGACGAGTAACCCATGGCCCAGGCCGCGAAGAGGCGCCGCCAGGGCTCGACGTAACGAATAAGCGTCACTGAGTGGTGCCGTTCATCACGGACGATGCGACTGTAGACGTCGTTGACCGCCTCGCGCGGCCCTTCCAGACACTGCAAGGCGTAACGCGGCGACACGCAGAGGAATCCCGTGACGCTCTCGGCGCTGTTGCGGCGCACACTGGTGGCGAGGATGCCCTGCAGCGTGGTCCGCGGGAGCGGCTCCGCGAGCTGGCTGGCGTAGACGAGACGCACGAGTTTCATGGGGCCGAACTGCTTTCTTGGCTTGGAGTCGAGCGACGGGTGCGCAAATGTAGTCGTGACCGCGCTGGACGCGCGAGCCCTCGACACCCGCTCGTTTGTTCAGCCCGGCGTCCGCGGACCGAGTCCGAACAGGATGCGCCGCGCCTCGTCGCTGGTCGAGGCCGATTGAGCCGCGGGCTGGGCGGCCATCCGGCGACCCAGTTCGTAGGCACGCTGCGTGGCCGGCCGCGCAGCGATGGCTTCGAACCAGCGCTTGAGATTCGGAAAGTCGTCCAGATTCATCTGTTGGCGTTCATGAGGCACGACCCACGGATAGCAGGCCATGTCGGCAATCGAATAGGCCCCGGCGATGAATTCCCGGTCCGAAAGCCGGCGATCGAGGACGCCGTAGAGCCGCGCGGTCTCGGCCACATAGCGCGCGGTGGCGTACGGGATGCGCTCCGGTGCGTACTGCACGAAGTGATGGTTCTGCCCGGCCATCGGGCCCAGCCCCCCGACCTGCCAGAACAGCCACTGCAAGGCCTCCTTGCGCCAGTAGGCGCGCTTGCGGTCGAGGAAGCGCCGGCTCTTGTCGGCCAGATAAAGCAGCATGGCGCCGCTTTCGAACAGACTCATCGGTGCGCCATCGGGCATCGGCTGCAACGGCTTGTGATCGACGAGGGCCGGGATCCGGTTGTTCGGCGAAATCGCAAGGAATGCCGGATCGAACTGCTCGCCCCGACCGATGTGGACGGGGATGACGCGATAACGCAGGCCGCATTCCTCGAGCATCATCGTGATCTTGTGTCCGTTCGGTGTGGGCCAGTAATAAAGATCGATCATGGGGTGACACGCGGGAGGCGACAGTCCGCCCATTCTCGGCGGCAAGCACCGCGCGCAGCGGCTCGCGTGTCATCCACGGGTGGGTGCAGTGCGTTTCGGTATGTGCTGGCACGATCCTCGCTTGAAAGTGCACGGCAGCGCCCGCACATGACCGACCGGAGGTTGAACGATGTCCCGTTCCAGCAAGACAGCCCGCCCCGGCCACCGTGAGCCCGAAGCGCTTTCGCGCGCGGTGCTGCCGCGCGTGCTCTCGGCGGCCATGTCCGATGCATCCCACGTGGTCGTGGGTGGCGTCGTCTTCAGCGCCGACTACCTGCAGCTGCCGGATGAATTCACCCAGCCCGACGACGTGCTGGTCGAAGGCAGCGGCGAGCAGGCGGACCTGCTCCTGACCCAGCGCGACTTCGAGGGCGCGCGCCTGATCGGCGAGGCCGATCTCGCGCTGGCCGACGGCACTGTCGTACGGTTCCTGCGTTCTGCGTCTGTCCACTAGGGAAACGCCGAACGATCTGCTGTGCAGCCCGGTGGCATTGGCGCGGACTCGTCCGCGTGGTTTTGCTTGCGTGTTTGACACCGGCTCGTCGCGGTCCTAAAAGACATGCGAGATCGCATGTCAGGCAGCGTGCGACCGAATTCTGGGGGAAGACGTGGAGGATGACCGCGACCTCGCGAACGAGCAGGACGGCCAGTTGACGACGGCGGCACTGGCCGTTCCCGCCCGGCCAGAGACGACCGCGCGTCGTCGCGGACGGCGGCTCCGGTCGCGCCATCTCACGCTCGTCCTGATCAGTGCCGCAGTCGCGGCCGGCATGACCGGTTGCGGTCGGCTTGAGTCGGGCAGTGCGACCCAGCGCGACGTGTATGCCTCGATGGAGGATTGCCAGGCCGATTGGGGTCGACCGGACGAGTGCGAGATGGTCGACGAGGGGCGATCGGCCACCGGACGCAAGGTCTGGTACGGACCGCGATACAGCTCCCGCACGCACACGTCGCCCGGGTATTCCACCACCCCGCGGCCCGGATCCCGCAGCAAGGGGACCGTTTCCTCGACGCCGACCCGCGGCGGGTTCGGGGCCTCGGCCTCGCGGCATGGCGGCGGGAGTTCAGCCAGTTGAAGGTCCAACACCATGAAGCGTGAGCGCGTTCCCCAACGGCCCAACTGGCAGAAGCGCTGCGAGGACGCAGGCTTCCATTTCCACTCGATCGACGGTGTGTACTGGGACGAAGGGGTCTGCTACCGCTTCAGCGAGCGGCAGATTCTCGAGCTCGAGCGCGCGACGGCGGAGCTCTACGACATGGCCATGGCCGCTGCCGAGCACATCATCGAGCGCGAGCGCTTCGCCGAACTGGGCATTCCTCAGGTGGCGTGGTCCCTGATCCGCGAATCGTGGGATCAGGATCATCCGTCGCTCTACGGGCGATTCGACCTCGCGTGGAACGGCGAAGGTTCACCCAAGCTGCTCGAGTTCAACGCCGACACGCCGACCGCGCTGATCGAGGCCTCGGTCGTGCAATGGCATTGGCTCGAGGATGTCAAACCCAAGACCGACCAGTTCAACAGCCTGCACGAGAAGCTGATCGCCCAGTGGCAGTGGCTGAAGCGCGAGCACGGTTACGACGAGGTGCACTTCGCCTGCGTCGAGGACAGCGACGAAGATGCGGGCAACCTCGACTACCTGCGGGATACCGCCATGCAGGCGGGCGTGCTCGCGCCCTGGCTCACGATCGAGGAGATCGGCTGGGCGGAGGCCGAGCTGGCCTTCGTCGATACCGACAACCAGAAGATCGACTGCCTGTTCAAGCTCTATCCGTGGGAGTGGCTCATCGCCGACGAGTTCGGCGCGCACCTCCGCAAGACGCCGATGCGCCTGATCGAACCGGCCTGGAAGATGGTGCTCTCGAACAAGGGGCTCCTGCCCATTCTCTGGGAGCTCTATCCGAATCACCCATTGCTCCTGCCCGCGGCGTTCGAGCGGCACAAGGTGCTCGGCGATTTCGTGAAGAAACCGCTTCTGTCCCGCGAAGGCGCAAACGTCGAGATCCACCGGGGGGGCGAGGTCTTGCGTGCCGAAGGCACCTACGGCGAGGAGGGCTACATCTACCAGCAGTACACACCGATTGCGAACTTCGACGGCAACTTCGTCACCATCGGCAGCTGGATCATCGGCGACGAGCCCGCCGGCATGGGGCTGCGCGAGGACGCCTCAGAGATCACCATGAACACCTCGCGCTTCGTGCCGCACTACTTCATCTGAACACGCTCGAAGGCCCACCATGCAATACACGCTCGGCGACTCCGTCCGCTACATCGATGACTTCCTCATCTACTACGCGATTGCGCTCGCGCTGTTCGCTGCATTCACGCTGATCTACACGTGGATCACGCCGCACCGGGAGTTCGCGCTGATCCGCAGTGGCAACGTGGCCGCGGCGATCTCGATGGGCGGCGCGATGATCGGCTTTTCCTTGCCGCTGTCGGCCGCGCTCGAGTACTCGGTCAACATCGCTGACATGGTGCTGTTCGCCGTGGTGGCGACCGTGGTCCAACTGGCCACCTTCTTCATCGCGCGAGCGCTGCTGCCGGGGCTGCCGCAGTCGATCGAGCAGGGCAACGTGGCCAAGGCGGCGTTCTCGGCCGCGCTTGCCATCGCCGTGGGGCAGTTGAATGCGGCCGCCTTGGTCTACTGAGAGAGCACAAGCCGGGCGTCAGTGAACGATCCTTCCGCGTGCCAGGTTCGCTCGAGCATCGAGACCCGACCGCCGGCCGAGATGCTCATCAACGTCGAGGCCCGCGTCCCGTATTCCGGGCGGTCGATGAACACCGAGGACAACGCGCGTTCCCATTCGGGCGGCACGCCCGTGCTGGGCAGCAGAGCGTCGGGTGCCTGCTGCCGGTCGGCGAGGATGCGCATGAGGCGTGACTCGCGCCGACCCGGCTCGCGCTCCGCCCGCGCATGGGCCAGTGCCTGCCGGAGCCGTACGACCTTGGGCCAGGGCGTGTCGAGCGAGGCGTTCGACACCCCGTAGAGCCCGGGCAGCAGGACGCACGGTCGTGCTTCCACGCTGTTCATGAAGGCCAAGGTCGCGCGGCGCGGCCCCAATTCGCCCGCCAGCAGGTTGAAGCCTTCGTACTCGTCCGCGCGCTCGGCGAGCTCGCGCAGATACTCAAGCGGCGAGTCCGCCCCGCGCAGGAAGCGCGGCACGAGGTGGCCGCGTGACGGTGCACCGGCCTTTCGGAGGGCGGGATTGCGGACGTTGGTGACAAAGCCGAAACGCACCGTCAAGCCATCGTCGCCCCGCAGGACGGCGAGCCAGGTGCCGCCGCTGGCCAGGTCGCGGCCGCCGATGATGTCGCCTTCCTCCCAGCGTGCGAGCGGCGCGCTCGGTCGCGCGCGGAACTCGTCACGGTTGGCCGCCAGCACTAATGGCTCGGATGCGTCGGGGTTCCAGAGAAATGCGGCGACACACATGGGTGTGGATTGTCGGGCTCCCGTCGTGCCAGCCGCGGGGCCGACAGCGCGAATCGACGCCTTGGGTCAGGCAGCGAAGGGGGCGAACGCCCCGAACCGACAAAACTTGGAAGGATCGCATGCGCCGGCATGTGGCGGCCTGCTGGCCGACCCAAAGCGAATCTCGAGGTTCCGTTTTTTGGAGAACGTGCATAATGGGCACAAGTTGTCATACATCACCCGACGGTCAGAGGCTCCGAGAAGAGGGTTCGGCCAGCGCGGAAGTCGAGGAGGAGTGGAGCGGTGGAGGATCACGATGAGCCGCGCGACGGCAAGGAGGCGGGTTCGGCCGCACTCCGGTCGCTGGCGGTCATGGAGTTCGTTGCCAACAGTGAGCGATCGGTAAGCCTCACCGAGATCATGCAGGCCGTCAAGTTGCCGAAACCGACGGTGTTTCGCATTCTGAACACGCTCGAGGAAGCCGGCATCCTGCTCCGGGAGCCGGAAGCCAAGCGCTATGTGCCGGGCGAGCGGCTCACCGTGCTGGCGGGCAACGTGCTGCTCAATTCGCCGTGGCGTTCAGCCCGGCGCGCGATCCTCGAAGAACTGGTCGAGCGGCTCGGCGAGACGTGCAACCTGACGGTTCCGAACGGTCACCATGTGATGTATCTCGAACGGGTCGAGGCCCATTGGCCACTCCGGATCAACTTTCACGCCGGGTCGAAGGTGCCGCTCTACGCGAGTGCGAGCGGCAAGCTGTTCCTTGCGCATGCGGCCAAACGCGTTCGGGACCGCCTGCTCACGAGTGCGCCTCTGATCGCGCAGACACGGCACACGCTCACCTCGCTCTCGGCACTTGAAACGGAATTTGCGAAGATCCGCCGCCTGGGCTACGCGGTGGACAACGAGGAATACTTGGCCGGGATCTGCTGCGTGGCCGTGCCGGTCGTGAATGACCAGGACAAGGTGGTCGCGGGCGTCTCCGTCCACGGCCCGAGCACGCGCATGAACCTGGCCAACCTGGACGAGATCCTGCCTGCCCTGCGGGACGCGGCGGAGCAGGTCAGCCAGACCCTCGACTGGTAGCCCAAGGCCCGCATTCTTGTCGCGGCGCAAATCGTGGCTCGAATATTCCGCTGTCTCGACCACGGCGATTGACGCAAATCAAGGCGTCGCGCCGGCGCGCTAGAATCCGCACGCTACGTTTTCGTGAGGCAGTATGGGCACGACGCGTCTGGCATGGCAGCGGCAATTGGCGAGCGATCGCAAGCTGCGCTGGGGGGTGTTCGCAGGGTTGGCGTTCGTATCCGTGGCGGTGGGGCTGTTTCTGGCCATTGTCGCGCGCGGGTGGCTGATCCTGCCGTTCGTGGGCATCGAGCTCGCAGTGCTTCTCGGCGCATTCCTCTGGGTGGAATGCCTTGCCTACGATCGTGATGATGTGGAAATCGACGAGCGCGCGGTACGTGTCCGGCGCTGCCGTGGTCTCAAGGTCGAGCAGCATCGCTTCGATCGGGCGTGGGTGGCGGTCGCCGTGGAAGATGTCGGCACTGCACGGGAGCGGCTGGCGATGCGGCAATCCGGGCGTGTGGTTGCGCTCGGGGAGTTCCTGCCGGGCGAAGCGCGCCGGGAGATGCTCCGGCAGTTGCGACGTGCCATTGCGGCATGAACGCGACAGCGGGTGAATACAGTCACGTTGTCGCCACACAGGCGGGTTTATTCAGTTCGGGTCAGGTAAAGTTTTGAGCAGCAGCACATGAAAGCAAGAGCCAGCACCGTGTACGGACGTTTTCTGAGTCGCCTTGGCGTGGTTGCCGGCGCATTGCTCGCTGCCGGTCAGGCGGCGGCCAACTGGGCCATCGACCTGCAGCAACCCAACTCCGCGGTCGCGCAGCAGATGTACGACCTGCACATCCTCATCACGATCATCTGCGCCGTGATCTTCTGCGGTGTCTTCGGCGTGATGTTTTATTCGCTCTACGCCCACCGGAAGAGCAAGGGCCACAAAGCCGCCAACTTCCACGAGAGCACGACGGTTGAGGTGATCTGGACCGTCATCCCCTTCCTGATCCTTCTCGGCATGGCCTTCCCCGCGACCAAGGCCGTGCTTGACATGCGCGACAGTTCGGCGCCCGAGATGACCGTCAAGGTCACCGGCTACCAGTGGAAGTGGGGGTATGACTACATTCACGAGGGCTTCGGTTTCATGTCCACGCTGTCCACGCCTCTCGCGCAGATCATGGGGCAGGAGGCGAAGGGCGAGAACTACCTCCTCGAAGTCGACAACCCCATGGTCGTGCCGGTCGGCACCAAGGTGCGCGTGCTGGTGACGGCCAACGACGTGCTGCACGCGTGGTGGGTGCCCGCGCTCGGCGTCAAGCAGGACGCGATCCCCGGTTTCGTGCGCGACGCTTGGTTCCGCGCGGATCGTCCCGGCATCTACCGTGGCAATTGCGCCGAACTCTGCGGGAAGGAGCATGGCTACATGCCCATCGTCGTGGAGGTCAAGACGAAGGCCGACTACGACAAGTGGCTCGCTGCGGAGAAGGAAAAGCGCGGACTGGGCAAGGCTGCTGCAGCCGCCACCGTCATCGACGACAAGGTCTATACGAAGGAGGAACTGGTCGCCCACGGCGAGCAGGTGTATCAATCCGCCGGCTGCGTCGGTTGCCACCAGGCCAATGGCAAGGGCGCGGGCAGCTTCCCGGCGCTCGACGGCTCGAAGCTCGTGAACGGCCCGAAGGATCCGGTCATCGCGCTCCTGCTGAACGGCAAGCCTGGAACCGCGATGGCCTCGTTCAAGCACCTCTCGGACAAGGATCTCGCCGCGGTCAAGGCCTACGTCGGGGCCTCGTGGTCCAACAAAGTGACCGACCTCGCACAACCCATCGACTTCACGAAGGCTCGCAACGGCGGACAGCTGCCCGCCGGGGCGCAGAAGGCCGCGGCTCCGGAATCCTCGTCAGGCGCGGCAGCAGCCGCGACGGCTGAGGCCAAGTCGGATGGGCTCCCTGCCAAGCTCTATTTCGCCACCGGCAAGAAGGACTTGCCCGGTGATGCCAAGCCGGCGTTGGACGCCGCGCTCGCATTCCTCAAGGCCAAACCCGACGCCAAGGTCGACATCACCGGCTACACAGACAAGACTGGCAATCGGGATGCAAATCTCGAACTCGCCAAGGAGCGCGCCAAGGCAGTTCGTGACGCCTTGGTGGCCGCCGGCGTCGCGCGCGAGCGCATCAACATGAAGCCGCCGACGGAAATCACCGGCGGCAGCGACGATCGCGCGGCGCGTCGCGTGGAAATCAATCCCGGCAGTTAAACCCCATTCGGTTGCACGCCGGAACCCCGGCGTGCAACCCGCAGTAGACGTTCAGGAGCAGTAAATCATGGCCAGCGTTCCGCACGATCACACCCACGGGCACGGACACGACGCCGCGCACGACCACGATCACCATCCGACCGGCATCATGCGGTGGGTCACCACGACCAACCACAAGGACATCGGAACGATGTACATGCTGTTCAGCTTCGTGATGTTCATCGCGGGCGGCATCATGGCGCTCGGCATCCGGGCGGAACTGTTCCAGCCGGGTCTGCAGGTCGTGCGTCCCGAATTGTTCAATCAGCTCACGACGCTGCACGGCATCGTGATGATCTTCGGCGCGATCATGCCCGCGTTCGTCGGCTTCGCCAACTGGATGCTTCCGCTCCAGCTCGGTGCCCCCGACATGGCATTCGCACGTATGAACAACTGGTCGTTCTGGCTCCTGCCGCCGGCGGCCATCCTGCTCATCGGCTCCTTCTTCGTCCCGGGCGGTGCAGCCGCAGGGGGCTGGACACTCTATCCGCCGCTGTCGATCCAGTCCGGCATCGGCATGGACATGATGATCTTTGCCGTGCACATCATGGGCGCGTCGTCCATCATGGGCTCGATCAACATCATCACGACCATCCTCAACATGCGCGCACCGGGCATGACGCTCATGAAGATGCCCATGTTTGCCTGGACTTGGCTCATCACCGCCTTCCTGCTGATTGCCACGATGCCCGTGCTCGCCGGCGCGGTGACGATGCTGTTGACCGACCGCCACTTCGGCACCACGTTCTTCAACGCAGCCGGCGGCGGTGACCCGGTGATGTTCCAGCACATCTTCTGGTTCTTCGGCCACCCCGAGGTGTACATCATCGCGCTTCCGGCGTTCGGCGTCGTCTCGCAGATCATCCCGGCCTTCTCGAGGAAGCCCCTGTTCGGCTACGCCTCGATGGTGTACGCCACCGCCTCGATCGCCATCCTGTCGTTCATCGTCTGGGCGCATCACATGTACACGACGGGTCTTCCGGTCGCCGGCCAGCTCTACTTCATGTACGCGACCATGCTGATCGCTGTCCCGACCGGCGTCAAGGTTTTCAACTGGCTGGCGACGATGTGGCGCGGTTCGATCACCCTCGAAACGCCCATGCTGTTCTGTCTCGGCTTCCTGTTCCTGTTCACCATGGGCGGCTTCACCGGCCTCGTCCTGTCGCTCACGCCGGTGGATATCCAGCTGCATGACACCTACTATGTGGTGGCCCACTTCCACTATGTGATGGTGGCGGGCGCGCTCTTCTCGGCCTTTGCCGCCGTGTACTACTGGGGCCCCAAGTGGACGGGCTGGATGTACGAGGAAAAGCTCGGCAAGATCCACTTCTGGTGGTCGCTGATCGCCTTCAACGTCACCTTCTTCCCCCAGCACTTCCTCGGCTTGGCCGGCATGCCGCGCCGCATTCCGGATTACAACCAGCAGTTCGAGAACTGGAACATGATCTCGTCGATCGGCGCCTTTGCCTTCGGCTTCGCCCAGATCTTCTTCATCTGGATCGTCTGGCGCATGGTCAAGGGCAAGAGTGGCATCCGTGCAGCGGCGAAGCCATGGGACGGTGCCGAAGGGCTCGAGTGGACCGTGCCCTCGCCAGCGCCGTACCACACGTTCGAAACTCCGCCAGTCGTCAAGTAATCACAGGGCGAGTGCGCGCATGGGCTCTCATGCCGTCCTCAAGGATCGTGATCGCGCCGATGCCGTTCGGCGCCGCGCCCGGATGACGGGCCTCGCCCTTGCGGCACTTGCGCTTTTCTTCATGGTCTCAGTCGGCGTCGTCAAGCTCTGGGGAAAGCTGTGAAGTGGCTCGAGTTCGCCAACAAGACGATGCTGCGCAAGCTCGTCGTCTTCACCCTGGTCATGTTCGCCTTTGGCTTTGCGCTCGTTCCGATCTATCAGAAGATCTGTGAGATCACGGGCGTCAACGATCTGCTGCGTCCCGACCAAGTCAAGAACACACAGGTGGATACGACCCGCACGATCAAGGTGGAGTTTGACGCCAACCTGCGCGGCGACAGCATGTGGACCTTCAAGCCGGAGGTCTCCGTGCTGAATCTGCATCCCGGCGAATTGGCCACGGTAGTCTATGAAGTCACCAACACCGCCAGTCGCGATATCGTTGGGCAGGCCATTCCGAGTCACATGCCGATGTCGGCTGCGGAGCATTTCAAGAAGCTCGAGTGTTTCTGTTTCGCCAAGCAGACTTTCGCGGCGAACGAGACGCGAAAGATGCCGGTGGTCTTCCTCATCGACCCCGCGCTCCCCAAGGATGTCAACACGCTGACCCTGTCCTACACTTTCTTTGAAATGCCCGGGGGTGCACCGGCTGCCAACCACGCGCCCGCCGGCAAGCTGGAAGCTGTGCAACCAGTTGCACAACCCAGTTGACCGCCCTCACGTTTACGAACTGACTGAGAACTGAAATGGCTTCTTCATCCAACACCAGCCCGGGACACTACTTCGTGCCCCAGCCGTCGCACTGGCCGATCGTCGGCTCGATCGCGCTCTTGATTTCCGCTTTCGGTGCGGTCGGCACCATGAATCACTTCGGCTGGGGGCTGCCGGTTCTCCTCGCGGGTCTGGGCATCCTCATCTTCATGATGTTCGGCTGGTTCGGCGCCGTCATCAAGGAAAGCGAAGGCCGCCTCTACGGCGCCAACGTGGATCGGTCGTTCCGCTGGAGCATGAGCTGGTTCATCTTCTCCGAGGTGATGTTCTTCGCCGCATTCTTCGGTGCGTTGGGACTTGCACGTCTGCACGCGGTACCCGACCTCGCCAGCATCGACAACAAGCTCCTCTGGCCCGACTTCGCGGGCACGTGGCCGACCACGGGGCCTTACATCGATTCGCCGTTCACGCCCATGGGCGCGTGGGGCATTCCGGCCATCAACACGGCACTCCTGCTGACCTCCGGCGTCACGTTGACCATTGCGCATCATGCGCTGCTCAAGAACGAGCGCAGCAAGACGATAACTTGGCTTGCGGCCACCATTGTGCTGGGTTTGATCTTCCTGGGGCTGCAGGTCTATGAGTACATCCACGCCTACACGGATCTGAACCTGAAGCTCACGTCGGGTATCTTCGGTTCAACCTTTTTCATGCTGACCGGGTTCCACGGCTTCCACGTGACCGTCGGCGCGATCATGCTGTTCGTGGTGATGCTTCGGCTGATGCGCGGTCACTTTGATGCCAAGCACCATTTCGCCTTCGAAGCGGCGGCGTGGTACTGGCACTTTGTCGATGTGGTCTGGCTTGGCCTTTTTGTCGTCGTCTACATGATGTGACGCGAGGCTGCAATGCCCACGGCGGGAGCGGCCCCTCGGGGCCGCTCTTTCATTTGAACCCGCCGAGCCCAGGATCCGACGTTAGCCTTACTTGAGACCCTGCGGACCGATCAAGCCGAACTTGTAGCCCGCCATGAGGAATACGAAGAGTCCCACGGACAGGGCGACCCGCAGGGCGAGGGCACGCACCATGCGGTGCCGACCCTCCCCCGCATCTCGGTAGAGAAAGACCAGCGCCGAGGCCATGGAGACGACGATGGCGACGAGAACAGCAATGACCAGCCAGCGCATTTGCGGATTCTAGTTGCCGGGAAACACCATGCGCTTGACCGTCATGAATCGCGAATTCCGGCCTCGCCTGTGGGCCTTGCTCCTCACCGGCGCGATCGCTGCGCTGACGATCCGTCTCGGCAACTGGCAAGGCGACCGCGCTGCCTACAAAGTCGCGCAGCAGGCGCTTATTGTCGAGGCACAACAACGGGCAGCGCTGACTCCACGCGACGCGGCAGAAGCCGCGGACGACGCGCGCTATCAGCCGGTGCGCGGCCGAGGTCGGCTCCTCCCCGAGCCGATCTGGTTTCTCGACAACCGAATCCATGAGGGGCGCGCCGGTTACGCGGTGCTGCAACTGTTCGAACCCGAGCGCGTCACCGACAATGCACTGCCTCGCGAGAAACGCCTTCTCCTCGTGGACCGAGGCTGGCTTCCCGTTGGGGCAGACCGATCGGTTCTGCCCAAGGTCGAAACACCCAAGGAAATCATCACGATTGTGGGACGCCTCAATGCCGCCCCGTCCCGCAATCCAGGCACCGCAGACAATGAAGGCGGTCGCCGCCTCAACTACCTCGCACTGGAAGAGCTTTCCCACCGAGTCGGGCTTCCGATTGCTCCCCTGATCGTCGAACTGACCGAGGGTGAAGGTTGGCTCGGCACAACGCCACCGTCCCCCACAGCGAGGATCGACCACCACTACGCCTATCAGGTGCAGTGGTATTCCATGGCTGCGCTTGCAGTGGTCCTGTTTGTCGTGTTCAGCTTCCGAAAGATCGAACATTCCCCGAAATGAGCGCTCAACCGCAACCCGCCGCGACCCGCTCGAATGCCTCCACCCGGGCCATGATCCTGCTCGTGGCGCTTGTGTGCGCCGCGCCATTCGTCGCCGCGTGGATCGCCTATTACGTGATCAAGCCACAAGGCGGTGAGAGTTACGGTCAGTTGCTTAAGACGACACCCGTACCCCCGCTGCAACTGCCCGGCGACGCGACAGAGCGCCTGCGGCAGCGTTGGATCATCCTGATGCGGGCCGACGGGCCTTGCACCGCCGAGTGCGAGCAGATGCTCTACGCCACACGCCAGGCGCACACGATGCTCGGCAAGGAGCGCTCCCGCGTCCAGCGCGTCCTCATCGGGACGCCTGATCTGACCGCCGAACAGGCGCGCGCGCATCCCGATCTCATCGTTGGTCGCGTGGCTGCGCCTTCGCCGGAAATCGACCAGCTTCTGCGTGAGCGCGCGGTGCTCATCGATCCGCTGGGTAACCAGGTCATCGCCTGGCCGCTCGATCCCGACATCAAAAAGCTCAACCGGGACCTGATGCGCCTGCTTCGCGCATCCAGAATCGGCTGACGAGCGGCAAATGGATCACGCTCACGACCGCTGCCTCATGCCATGAGCACACCGCGAGACGAACCCGCCATTGCGCGTGAACTGCCAACGGCAGCCAACAAGAACGCCTCCACCTCGCGCTTGCGGGACTACTGGACGCTGACCAAGCCTCGCGTCACGCTGCTTGCGGTCTTCACCGCGTTCATCGGCATGCTGCTTGCGCAACCAGCCGTGCCCTCGCCGAGCCTCCCGCCTTGGCCCACGATGCTCGGCGGCGTGGTGGGCATCTGGCTCCTCGCAGGCGCAAGCTTCGCCCTCAACTGCCTGCTCGAGGCGGCGGTGGACGCACGCATGCGTCGAACGCGCGGCCGACCGTCGGCACAGGGCCGGCTCACGACCACCGAGATCGTTCTTTTTGCCTTGGCGCTGGGGGCGGCTGGCTCCGCCGTGCTCGTCGTGTTCACGAATCTCCTGACGTGGGCACTGACGCTCGCCACGTTCTTTGGCTATGCCTTTGTCTACACGCTCTACCTGAAGCCCAACACCCCGCAGAACATCGTGATCGGCGGTGCAGCGGGGGCCATGCCACCGCTCCTGGGTTGGACGGCGATCGCAAATGAAGTCACCGCCGGCCCGCTTCTGCTCGTGCTCGTCATCTTCGTCTGGACGCCCCCTCACTTCTGGGCGCTGGCACTTTACCGGCAGGAGGATTACGAGCGCTCCGGGCTGCCCATGCTGCCCGTCACGCATGGCCGCGACTTCACCCTGCTGTCGATGCTTCTCTACACGTGGCTTCTGCTCGCGGTATCCCTGCTGCCAGTCGCGATCCGCATGAGCGGCTGGCTCTACGGCGTGGTTGCGCTCGCCCTCGGCCTGCGCTTCATCCTGCTCGTCCACCGCCTGCGCCGCAACTACAGCGACGACCGCTCACGGGCGGTCTTCAAGTATTCCCTGACCTATCTCTCGGTGCTCTTTGCCGCGCTGCTGGTCGATCATTACCTGGTCAATTGAGTCGCGCAAGAAAGTCAGATTTCGACCATCTCGAAATCATCCTTGCGCGCGCCACACTCCGGACACGTCCAGTTCACCGGAACGTCATCCCAGCGGGTCCCCGGCGGCAGACCGTCTTCCGGCGCACCAGCCGCTTCGTCATAGATCCAGCCACAGATCAGGCACATGTACTTTTTCATGAAGACGGGGGAGGCATCAAACGCAGCCCGCGATTCTAGGTGAACCAACTTTCCTCCTTAGAATCAGAGGGTTATCCCCACGCTGCCCGTTCGGCCCTGACGCACTTGGACGTAGCTCTCGCCCCCGCCCCGCATGCAACAGGTGCCCACCCGGCAGGCACCCGCACGGCGCGTCCGCGGCTGGGCGACATCCTCGTCGGCCGCGGCCGACTCGATGCGCAAGAACTCGAACGCGTGCTTCGGCTCCAGTCGACCGGCGGCCGCCGAGAACCGATCGGCGTGCTGCTTGTGACGATGGGCGCCGTCTCCGCCCGAGATGTGGCCATGGCCCTCGCCGAGCAATCGGGCCTCGACTTCGTGGAATCCTCTGCCTTTCCGGAAATCCCCATCCTCGAGGAGCAGATCTCAGCCCGCTTCCTTCGTGATGCCCGCGCCTTGCCGATTGCGGAAGACGCCGAGACACTGACACTCGCCGTCGCCGATCCCTACGATGAAACGGTCGAGCACGCCTTTCGCCTGGTCAGCGATCGCCAGATCGTGCGCATGGTGGCGATCGGCAGTGACGTCGATGCCGCAATCGAACGGCTCTATGGGGGCGGTCGCGCGGACGTCACCGAACTCGGCGACGGCGCGATGGAGGCGCGACTCGATGGCGAAGCGCTGACGGCGGATGTCCAGCAGCTCAAGGATCTTGCCTCCGAAGCGCCCGTCATTCGCCTCGTGAGCCTGTTGATCGGCAACGCGCTCGAGGCCCGCGCCTCCGACATCCACATCGAACCGTTCGAGAACCGGCTGGTCGTGCGCTACCGGATCGACGGTGTGCTGCACGAGATCGAGTCCCCGCCCAAGCGCATGGCGGCGGCGGTCATCTCGCGGGTGAAGATCCTCGCCAACCTCGACATCGCCGAACGTCGGCTTCCGCAGGACGGACGCATTCGCCTCCGGGTGCAGGGCAAGGACATTGACCTGCGTGTGTCGACCGTGCCGACCATGCACGGCGAGAGCGTGGTCATGCGGATCCTCGACAAGGGCGCGGTCGCACTCAACTTCGCGCGGCTGGGTTTCGAGCCGAACGTGCTCAACGCTTTCCAGCGGGCAATTGCCGAACCCAACGGCATCGTGCTCGTCACGGGGCCCACAGGTTCCGGCAAGACCACCACGCTCTACACCGCACTCGATCAGTTGAACAAGCCCGACGTCAAGATCCTGACCGTGGAGGACCCGGTCGAGTATCAGATGGCAGGTGTCAACCAGATCCAAGTCAAACCCCAGATCGACCTGACCTTCGCCAACGCGCTGCGCTCGATCGTCCGCCAGGATCCGGACGTCATCATGATTGGAGAAATCCGCGATCTGGAGACGGCCGAGATCGCCGTGCAGGCCGCGCTCACCGGTCACCTGGTGCTGTCGACCCTGCACACCAACGACGCGCCGTCCACGGTCAGTCGCCTGCTCGACATGGGCGTGGAGGACTACCTGCTCACTTCAACCCTGGTCGGCGTGCTGGCCCAGCGGCTCGTGCGAACGCTCTGCGAACGTTGCCGTGAGGCGTACACGCCCGAACCGGCGTTCGTCGAGGAGATCGGGCTCGCGAGACTCATCGAGGACGGCGCGCGCCCGACGCTCTACCGTGCGGTGGGATGCCGTGAGTGCTCGCACACCGGGTTCACCGGCCGAATGTGCATCGCCGAGATGATGCCGCTCTCCGAGGCGCTCCGCCGCCTGATCATGGGCAAGGCCAACGCCAGCGAACTGCGGCAGCAGGCGCTCGCTGAAGGCATGGAGAGCATGTACGACAACGGCCTGCGCAAGGTGCTCGCGGGCGTGACCACCATCGAAGAGGTCCTGCGCGCGACGCGGGAAGGGTAAGTCGTTCATGCCCTTGTTTGCGTACCAGGCCGTTCGCAGCGACGGAACGCAGGTGGCTGCGCAAGTCGACGCCGCCAACGAGCGCGAGGCCGTCGAGCGCGTCCGTGACCAAGGGCTGATCCTGCTGACCATCGCCCCTGCAGCGCAGGCGGCACTGGCCTCGGTCGAGCGCAAGGGATCGTTCCTCGGCCGACTCGCAGCGTCCCGCCGGGTCACGCCGGCCCAGATCATTGCGACCACACGGGATCTCGCCAACCTGGTCGGGGCAGGTTTGCCACTGGATCGTGCCTTCGAACTCTTGATCAGTCTCGCCGAGACGAAGCCGCTGGCGCTCTTGTTGCAGGACCTGCGGGACCGTGTGCGGGGGGGGCGAGCGCTGTCGCAGGCGCTGGCCGAACATCCGCGGCACTTCGATCGCCTTTACGTCAACCTCGTCCGGGCGGGCGAGGCGAGCGGCACCCTCGGCCCCACACTTGCCCGCATCTCGGAGTTCCAGGAGCGCTCGGCCGAGCTTCGCAGCAACGTGCAATCCGCGCTGATGTATCCGGTCGTGCTCGTGCTGGTCGCCATCGTCGCGGTCCTCGTGATGATCTTCTTCGTGGTGCCAAAGTTCGAGGCCACCTTCCGGCAATTCGGCAAGGCGCTGCCTGCGTCCACCGAAAACCTGCTCGCGCTCGCCCACTTCCTGCGCAGCGACGGCTGGGTGCTGCTCGTCGGGCTCGTGGCGCTGGCGATCCTCGTCCGCGGCCGGTTTCGCACGCCCGCGGGGCAACTGGCGTGGCATCGCCGGAAACTCACGCTGCCCATCCTCGGTCCACTGTTCCAGAAGATCGAAGTGGCCCGCATGACCCGTACCCTCGGCACGCTCGTCGGCAACGGCGTGAGCCTTCTCCCCGCCCTCGCCATCGTGCGCGACTCGCTGGACAACCGAGCGCTTGCCGGCGCCCTCGAGTCGGTCACGGCGCGGCTCAGGGAAGGGCATGGCTTCGCGCGTCCGCTCATGGAAAGCGGACTCTTCCCGAAGCTTGCGGTGCACATGGTCGCCGTCGGCGAGGAAACCGGCCAGCTCGACCGCATGCTCATCAAGGTGGCCGACATCTATGACAGCGAAGTCAACATTGCGTTGAAGCGCGCGTTGTCGATGCTGGAGCCCGTGCTCATCATCACGCTTGCCGTCGTGGTGGGCGGCATCATCTACGCACTCCTCAATGCGCTCCTCGGTCTGACCGACCTCACCGGCTGAATCAGCCCTCTCCGGAAACGACTCATGAAACAGACTCCATCTTCGCTCCGCCATCGCCCCGCCGCATTTCAGCGCGGCTTCACCCTGATGGAACTGCTTGCGGTGATCGTGATCATTGGCGTGCTTGCCGCCACGATCGGTGCGCGCTTCCTCGGGCAGTCCGAAGGCGCCAAGGCCAACGCGGCCAAGGCGGAGATGGGCCAGATCGTCCAGGCACTCGACCTGTTCAAGCTGGAAATCGGCCGCTACCCGAACGCGCAGGAAGGGCTCAACGCCCTCATCAAGAACCCCGGCAACCTGCAGAACTGGAACGGGCCCTACTTCCGCAAGGACAACATCAAGGACCCGTGGAACAACGACTACCTCTACCAGAGCCCCGGGCCGAACAACACGCCATTCGAGCTCAAATCCCTCGGCGCAGACGGTCGCGAGGGGGGTGAAGGAGCGAACGCCGACATCGTGCGGTCCTGATCGCTGCATCGCTCGCGCGGACGTCAGTTCAAGCCTCAAATTGCGCGGATGCGCACGATCGCCGATCCTGCCCGATCCGGTGCACTACGGGCACCGCGGCCACGGGGCTTCACGCTCATGGAGCTGCTCGTCGTGCTGGTGCTGGTCGCAGTCATCGTGGCGCTGGCACCGCCCCTCTGGAGCAATGCCGTGCCGGCCGCCGAACATCGCGCTGCCGCACGGCAGATCGCGCAGATCCTCAAGGCCGCGCGCAGCGAAGCGGTGGCCCGGCGCGTCGACGTGCCGGTGGAGTTCGATCTGACGGCGCGCCAGGTGCGGCTGAGAGCCCCGCAGGGTGCAGCAACATCGAACCGGGTCTACACCCTTCCGGAAGGCATTGCGCTTGAGCTGACCACGACCGTCGCCGAAACCCAGAGCCCCGAGCGTGCTTCAGTGCGCTTCTACCCCGACGGCGGATCGAGCGGCGGGCGCGTCACCCTACGCGTCGGAGAGCGCGGCTACCGGGTGGATGTCGACTGGCTGAGCGGTCGCATCGCGATCGATGAGACTTGACGTGCGGCCCCGGATGGAGCGCGGCTTCACGCTGATCGAGGTGGTCGTGGCAATCGTCGTCGCCGCCTTGGTGCTATCGGCCTTGGCGGGCGTGTTTGCGGGGGGCGTGCGCTCGGCCGGTGCCGCGCGGGACCTGGCGGAACTCGCGGTAGCGGCGGAATCGGTGCTCGCCTCGGCCGGGCTCGAGCGACCCCTTACCGAAGGCACCGAAACGGGCAGCGATCCCGATCGTCGGCTCAGTTGGACGCTGACGGTCGCGCCCGAGCCCACGACCGACAGCGAGAACCCGATCCGTCTGCCGCTCGAACTCAAGCGGCTGACCGTGCGCGTCACGCGCGGAGACAGCCTGACTCCGGGGGCGACACCGCGCAGCTTCGAACTGTCCACCGTGCGCGCCGTCCCACGTCGGGATCCATGAAATCGCGCCCTGAAACCCGTCGGCCGCATCGTGGCTTCACGCTGATCGAGATCGTCGCAGCGCTCGTACTGCTCGCACTGCTGGCGACCGTGCTCTTCGGCATCGTCGGCAACGCCGAACGCAGCGTCACGGCGGCGACGGCCGCCCAGGAGCGTGCCGAGCAGACCTTGCGCCTCAGGCAATTCCTGCGTGATCACCTGGGCGGCATGCTGCCCTTGCGCTGGCGGCGCGAAGTCGGGCAACCACTGCGCTTCGAGGGGCGAAGCGCGAGCGTGACCTTTCTCGCCCCGGTGCTCTCGCACATCGCCGAGGGGGGGGTCATGTGGTGGCGACTCGAAGTGGATTCCGGAGAGCGGGATCGACCGCGACTGGTCATCCGGCGTCTGCCCCAGAACCCCGAAGTGGCCGACATTCCCGACTTCCGCGAGGCGGAGACGATCGTGCTGGCCGAGCCGGTGGCTGAGCTTGCGCTCCGCTACTTCGACCCCGGCTCGAACCCGGTCGAGGAGCCCGAGGGGGGTCGGTGGGTCACGAGTTGGGACGAGCCCGGCCGCTCGCCTGCCGCAGTCGAGGTGACGCTGCGTGACCGGCAGGGTGAGGCCATCCTCGCGACCGTGGTCCAGCTTCATCTGAGCCCTTCGATCGGTTGCAACTTCGATTTTCAGCGGGGCCGCTGCGTGATCCCGGGGGTGGCGCCGTGAGCCATGCCCCGCGCTTTCGCCGCGAGCGTGGCCTCGCGCTGATCCTCGTGCTCGGGTTGGTCATTTTCCTGACGCTCATCGCCTTGAGCCTCTCGGACACGCTTCGACTCGGCAATGCGATTGCCTCCAACGCGGTCAGCGCCATCCGTGCCCAGGCGGCAGCGGATGGTGCGGTTCATCGGATGCTGGTCGAGTTGCAGCGCCCGCGGGAGCCGGTGAATCCGGACAACCCGGCCTGGCGACCGAATGGCAAGCGCTACGCCTGGCAGGAGGATGACCTCGCGATCGAGGTTTCGGCCCAGTCGGAGGCTGCTAACATTGATTTGAACTTTGCCGCCGAGCCGTTGCTCAAACAGCTTTTCGTCTCGGCCGGCGCGTCGGAAGATGAGGCGAACGCCATCGTTGCCGCCATCCGTGACTGGACCGATGCCGACAGTCTGACCCGTCCGAACGGGGCCGAGGCGGACGAATACCGCGCTCAGGGTCGCAAGACGCTGCCTGCCAACGAGCTGTTCGTGGCTGTCGAGGAACTCAAGAACGTGCTTGGACTCACCCCAGAGCTTTACGCGGCTGTTGCGCCGAAATTGACGGTTCACAGCCGGAGTGCCGGCGTCGATCCGTTCGTGGCATCGCTCGATGTGCTCCTCGCCGTGCCTGGGTTGGACCCTGGACAGGTGAGTGCCTGGGTGGCCGAGCGCGACGCGGCGATCGACGCCGACCTGCCTCCCCCGCCGCTGCCGTTCTCTTCGCCCTACCTGTCGGGCGGAGGTGCCGGTGCCGTCCGCATCAAGGCCACGGCCACCGCAGCGGACGGCACCCGAGCCGCCCGTGAGGCGAGCGTGCGTCTGGGCGCGGCACGACGGGTGGCACCGCAGTTCCAGCTCTGGCAGCGCGCGGCGCGCCCAGCCGCGCAACCCGCAAACCCTGCGCCGGAGGCCGGACCGCGTGAGTGATTCCTCGCTCCGTCCCGGGCAGGGGCGTCTGTTTCTCGATTGGTGGGTCGAGCATCTCGCTCGCGGACTGCCGGCCGCGCTCGCTGCCGATCGCCGCGGGGCGGTCCGCTCGGCGCGGGTCTCGGTCACGCAGGATCGCTACTGGGCCGCCGGTGCCAAGGACGCGGAAGGCCGCCCGTTGTCTGCTGCGCCAGCCAGCGGCGCCGTGGCCCTGCTTCTCGATGATGCCAACGGTTTCCGGCGCCGCGTCACGCTGCCCATCGCGGTGCATCGCTCGGTGCGCCAGGTGTTGTCGCATGATCTCGATCGCCTGACGCCGCTCAGGGCAAACGACCTCTACTTCGACGCCCATGTCGTCTCGCGCGACTGGAAGGCGGGAACCTGCGTGGCCGAACTGGTGGCCGCCCCGCGAGCGCGGGTCAAGCAGCAGATCGAAGCGGTCGAAACACGCGGACTCACGGTCGAGCGGGTCGTGCTCCGGGCGGATGATCTGGCGACCGAGGTGAATCTGCTGCCCGCGGAAGCGCGCGTCGACGCGGGTCGGCGACGCGGACGTATCGTCACTGGCGCCCTGCTGATCGCGTGCCTTGTCCTTGCCGTGGCGCTGGCCGTCTTCCCCGTCTGGCAGGCGCGGGAGCGGGTCATCGCGCTGCAGGCCGCAGAGGCCCAGGCCCGAATCGACGCCGAGCAGACGAGCGTCCTGCAGCGGCAAGTCGAGAAGCAACTCGGCGAGTACAACTTCCTGCTCCAGCGCAAGCACTCCACGCCACTGGTGGCGCAGCTGCTCGACGATCTCACGAAGCGCCTGCC
>CAZSTF010000024.1:0-24795 GCA_964609555.1 uncultured Alcaligenaceae bacterium
GCTACGGCGGTTACCTCGCGCTCGCGAGTGGAGCACGCTACGGCACGCGGCTCGCTGCGGTCTACAGCAACGCCGGCATCTCGCATTTCGTGAGCTTTCTCGAAGCGACCGAAAGCCACCGCCGCAACCTTCGACGCGCGGAGTATGGCGATGAGCGCGATCCGGCGATGCGGCGCTTCCTCGACAGCATCTCACCGCTCACGCAGGCCGAGTCGATCCGGGTCCCGCTCATGGTGGCGCATGGTCGCAACGACCCGCGGGTGCCGCTCTCGGAGGCCGAACAGATCGTGCGCCGCGTGCGCGCGAACGGCACGCCGGTCTGGTTCCTGCTCGCCGAAGACGAAGGGCATGGCTTCGTGAAAAGGCCAAACGCCGAATATCAGTTCGCGCTCTTGACACTCTTCCTCGAGCGGCACCTCGGTCGCCGTTGACCCCCCGGCGCAGCACTCACTTCGCCGACACCATCCACACGCCTGCAAGCACGAGCGCCGCACCGACGAGTTGCAAAAGCGAGATCGCCTCGCCGAGAAACACCGCGCCGAGTCCGATCGTGATGATGGGCCCGACGGTGCCGATCATTGCCGTCTCGTTGGGACCGAGACGTCGCAGGGCCTCCGCCATCGCCCAGACCGGCAGCACGGTCGAGAAGACGGCGAGGCCGACGGCATGCAGGTAGACCGCTGACGGCAGGGCAAGAGCAGACCATGGCTTCAAGGCCACGAACTGAGCAAGCACGAACACGCTTGCGACCAGCATCATGTAGGCGGTGAAGCGCGCCGAGCCGATGCGCCGCGTGATCCCGCTGCCGACGATCAGGTAGACCGCGTAGCAGATGGCGGCAGCCAGCACGAGGAGCGTGCCGGTCACGAGTGCGGCGGAGTCCTCGGCCAGACGCAGGTCGTGCCAGTAGGCGAGGACGAGCCCGGCATAGGAGAGCGCGAGCGCACCGACGGCGCGTCGAGTGATCGCAACGCCGAAAAAGAGCGCCGAGAGCAACAGTACCCACGTGGGATTGGTGAACAGGATCAGCCGCTCGAGTGCTGCGCTCACGTACTGCAGCCCCCAGAAATCCAGAAAGCTCGACAGGTAGTAGCCGATGAAGGCGAGGAACACCACGAGTGCCCAGTCACGGCGCGCGAGCGGCGCGGGCACCTCGCCAGCGCTCGACCGGCGGGCCCAGCCGGCCAGAAGCAGGAAAAACGGCAGCGAGAAGAGCATCCGAAGCGCCAGCAGCGTCACCGCGTCGAGCTCGGGTGCTGCGCCGTAGGCGAGCTTGATGAAGATCGCCTTCGAGGCAAAACCGAATTGCGCGACCACAGCCAGCACGGCACCGACCGGGAGGCGCGAAGGATGATTCATCGAAGTGGCCGAAGCAGAAAGAAGGGGGTAGGCAAGGCAAACGATAATCGACCGATGCACCTCACTGCCCGCCAGATCGGTGTCCTCTGCGCCGTGGTCACCGTGGCGATCTGGGTCAGCTTCATCGTGGTGGCCCGCGCGATGGCCCATGCGAGCCTGACGCCGTTCGACATCGGCTTCGTGCGCTTCCTCTTCGCGGGTGCGCTCCTCATCCCCTGGGGCGTGTGGTGGGTACGGCGCGAGCGTCGGCAGAACCCCAGTGCCCCAGCCTTCGCCGGCATCGCTCCCGTGCCCGCCCACTCGGCGGTGCTCGCCGGCGTGTTCGGCGGCGTCGGCTATTCGGCACTCGCCTACAGCGGCTTCTTCTTCGCGCCCGCCTCGCATGCGGCCGTGCTCATGCCGGGGATGCTGCCGCTCTGGACGGCGCTCGTGGCCTGGCTCCTCCTCGCCACCCCGGTACCGCCGCGACGCGCGTTCGGACTGGCGCTGATCCTGCTTGCGGCGTTGTTCGTCGGCGGACCGAGCCTTTTCGGTGCGGCCGCCATCGAAGGCGCCTGGCGCGGAGATCTTTTGTTTCTCGCCGCAAGCCTGTCGTGGTCAATCTACACGGTCGTCGCCAGAAAGCACGCGCTCGCACCGATTCCGGCCACGATCGCGCTCGCGAGCTTCGTCTGCCTCACCTATGTGCCCATTTATGCATTGCTCGTGGCGGCGGGATGGATTCCGAGCGGTCTCACGCGGGCGCCGTGGAGCGAGCTGCTCTTTCAGGGTGTGATGCAGGGCTGGCTGTCGGTCGTCGTTTCCGGCATCACCTTCGTCAAGATGGTCGAGGTGTTCGGGCCAGTGCGCTCGACGCTCATCACCTCGGCCGTGCCGCCGCTTTCCGCCCTCGCTGCCGTGATCTTTCTCGGCGAACCGATGACTGTCTGGCTCGCGCTCGCCCTCGTGCTCGCCACCGTCGGCATCGGCTTCGGGCTTCGCCCCGTTGCACCGCGCGCGACACCCGCCACTGCCGAGCGCGCCTGATGCCCACGCCGACCCCGCAACCGAGCTTCGGCGAGGCGGCCCGCTTCTGGGCCCGGCTCGGGCTCATCTCCTTTGGCGGCCCCGCAGGCCAGATCGCGATCATGCGCGAAGAGCTCGTCGTGCGCCGGCGCTGGATCGACGAGGCGTCGTTTCTGCATGCGCTCAACTTCTGCATGCTGCTGCCGGGGCCTGAGGCACAACAGCTCGCCACTTGGCTCGGCTGGCGTCTGCACGGCGTGCTCGGTGGCCTCGTCGCCGGGCTTCTCTTCATCCTGCCCGGCGCCATCCTCATCACCGCACTCGCCGCGCTCTACCTGCACTTTGGCAGCACGTCCGCAGTCAAGGCACTGCTCTGGGGCGTGCAGGCGGCGGTGCTCGCGATCGTGATCACCGCGCTCGTCCGGCTTGGCGGCCGCACCCTCGAGCGACCCGCAGCCTGGGTGATTGCCATGTTGGCTCTGCTGGCGGTGCTGTCGGGCGTCAGCTATCCATGGGTCGTGCTGGCTGCGGCAGCCATGGGGTGGGCCGCACTCCGGACGTCCTTTGTAGGTGAAGCACGAGCCGAGACACGTGCCGTGTCACTCCGCTGGAGTCTCGGCGTGATGCTGGTGGCGCTCCTGCTCGGCGGGCTCGTCTATGCGCTCCTGCCCGCGGGACGACTCGCCGAGATGGCGAGGTTCTTCACGGGCGCGGCTCTGGTGACGTTCGGCGGCGCCTACGCGGTGCTGCCGTATGTGGCGCAGGCCAGCGTGGAACACTATGGCTGGCTCGGAGCGGCCGATCTCGTACATGCGCTCGCACTCGGCGAGAGCACGCCCGGGCCGCTGATCCTCGTACTGGGCTTCATCGCCTTTCTCGGCGGCGCGAGCGACCCCGCGGCCGCAACGCCGCTCCTCGGCGGCGTCACGGCAGCAGCGGTTGCGCTGTTCTTCACCTTTCTGCCGAGCTTTGCTCTCGTGCTTGCCGGGGCGCCCCTCGTTGCTTGGACCGAGCGTCAGCCGTGGCTCGCCGCGGCGCTTTCGGGCATCACCGCCGCCGTGGTCGGTGTGATGGCTGCGCTCGCGGTCTACCTCGCCGAGCACATCCTCTGGCGCGGCGACTGGCGCGGGGTGCCCGACGGCGCGCAGTTCGCGCTCGTGCTCGCCGCGCTCATCGCACTCACCGTGTTCGGGCAGTCCCTCGTGCGCGTGCTCCTCGCCGCGCTGGCCGTGGGCGCGCTTCGACTTCTGCTCGTCTGATCCCGCCCTTGGCAGGCCGACCTACCAGCGCACCCAGCCGAGCGCAGAGACGAGCAGGATCACCCCGCCGAAGGCGATGCGATACCAGGCGAAGGCGATGAGCGTGTGGCTCGCAACGAAGCGAATGAGCCAACGGATGACGACGAGTGCGACGACGAAGGAGACCAGGGTACCCACCGCGAAGTGGGGCAGATCGGCGAGCGAGAGCAGATCGCGATCCTTCCAGAGCGAGTAAAGGCTCGCCGCCGTGAGCGTGGGTACGCCGAGGAAGAACGAGAACTCGGTCGCCGACTTGCGGTTCATGCCGAACAGCATCCCGCCCAGGAGCGTCGCCCCTGAGCGCGACATGCCGGGAATCAGGCTGAAGCACTGCGCGATGCCGACCTTGAAGGCATCGAGCGCGCTCATCGCATCGACGTCCTTCACTCGAGCCTGGGCCTCGCGCTCCTCGGGCCTGCGCTCGACCCAGAAGATCACGAGCGCGCCGGCCACCGAGGCGAGCGCGACCCCGACGGGATTGAACAGAAACGCCTTGATCTGCTTTGCGAAGGCGAGTCCGATCAGAGCAGCGGGCAGAAAGGCAATGGCGAGATTGCGCACGAAACGCTGCGCCTGCCGGTCGCGAGCGAGCCCGGTGAACACGCCCTGGAAGCGCCCCCAGTAGGCCCAGAGCACCGCGATGATCGCACCCGCCTGGATCGCGATCTCGAAGGTCTTGGCCTTTTCGCTGCCATGTACGCCGAGAAGCGATGCAGCGACGATCAGATGTCCGGTCGAGGAGATGGGGAGGAATTCAGTCACGCCCTCGACGATGCCGAGGACCGCGGCGTCAAGCAGGTTCAAGCGGAAAAGCCAAAAGGGAGAAAGCGGCCGAAGCCGTCTTTTTAGCCGAGGCGTCGATACACCTGCCGCCTCATACGCGTTCGAGAAGCACCGCGATGCCCTGCCCGACCCCGATGCACATGGTGCAGATCGCGTAGCGGCCGCCCGTCGCCTGGAGCTGGCGGGCCGCCGTTGCGGCGAGCCGTGCGCCGCTTGCGCCGAGCGGGTGACCGAGCGCGATCGCGCCGCCGTTGGGATTGACGCGCGGATCATCGTCGGCGAGCCTGAGCCCACGGGTCACCGCGAGCGCCTGCGCGGCGAAAGCCTCGTTCAGTTCGATCACGTCGATCTGGTCGAGCGACAGGCCGGTGTGGGCGAGGAGCTTCAGCGTGGCCGGCAGCGGACCGATGCCCATGATGCGCGGCTCCACGCCCACGGTGACCATGGCCGCGACGCGCGCTTTCGGCACGAGTCCGAAGCGGGCCGCGCTCGCCTCATCGGCGACGATCAGCGCGGCCGACCCGTCGTTGACCCCGCTCGCATTGCCCGCGGTCACCGTGCCCTCGGGCCGCACCACGCCCCTGAGCTTGGCCAGTGCTTCGGGGCTCGTCTCGCGCGGATGCTCGTCCCGGGCCACGACGATCGGGTCGCCCTTCTTCTGCGGCAGCGTGACCGGGCAGATCTCGGCGTCGAAGAAGCCACGCGTTTGCGCGGCCACCGTCTTGGTCTGGCTCGCGAGGGCGAACCGATCCTGAGCCTCGCGCTCGATGCCGAACTGCGCGGCGACGTTTTCTGCCGTCTCGGGCATCGAGTCGACCCCGTAGGCGGCCTTCATCGCCGGGTTGATGAAACGCCAGCCGATCGTCGTGTCATGAACCGCGTTGTCGCGGCTGAAGGCACTCGTCGCCTTGGGCATCACGAAGGGGGCGCGGCTCATGCTCTCGACGCCTCCCGCAAGGACGAGCTTCGCCTCCCCCGTGCGGATGGCACGCGCGGCGCTGCCCACGGCATCGAGCCCGCTGCCGCAGAGGCGATTGATCGTGGCGCCGGGCACGCTCGCCGGCAACCCGGCGAGCAGCGCTGCCATGCGGGCCACATTCCGGTTGTCCTCCCCCGCCTGGTTCGCGCAGCCGTAGATCACCTCGTCGATCGCCGCCGGATCGAGGCTGGGGTGGCGTGCCAGCAGCGCCTTGATGGGCAGGGCGGCCAGATCATCGGTGCGCACCCCGCTCAAGACGCCGCCATAGCGGCCGAAGGGCGTGCGTTGAGCATCACAGATGAAGGCTTGCGGGATCATGCGGCGCTGGCTTGGGGTTGGGAGAGGTCGAACAGACTCGTGGCTTCGAGGTCGAGCGCCTCGACACCGTCGTGATTGAACACCTGCCGGCACCCGCGCGGCAAGCCCCGGCGAGGCGAAGGCTTCTTCGCTGCCTGCGAGCGACACGATCGTGCTCACGACGTGCGCCGCGGCACCGGGGCTCGTATCACTACCGATGACACCGCCGCTTGCCGCCACCGCCCGCTTTGGCATGGCCAGCCTGGCCGGCCGCGAGCCGGCACCACGCGGACGTGTGCTCCGCGAGTGGCTGGCGCGTTGGATCGCGCCGGCGGGACGTGCCTGACGCCGCCGCCGACGGACGTCACGTCGGGCGGTTCAGCCGAACAGTCCGCGACCGCCCTGCCCGCCGCCCATGTTCTTCATCACTTCGCCGAGCACGCTCTGCAGCACGTCGGGCGATTCGTTCTGCGGCAACTGGCCACCGGGCGTCATCTTGTCGATGACCTGCGGCAGCGCCTGCGCGAGCAGTCCGAAGAGCTGATTCGCATCCGCACCACCGCTGCTGCCCCCGCCGAGCAGCGCACCCAGCCCGCCCGCGGAGCTTTCCCCCTGGCCCATGCCGGACATCACCTGCCCGAGCAGATCACCCATGCCGCCGCCGCTCTGCCCGCTGGCCTGGCCGCCGCCCAGGCTCCCCAGCACGCGCATCAAGTCGTTCGGGTCGATCGGCAGATTGGCCCCGGTGCCCTGCCAACTGTCCGCCTGCTGGCCGAGGCCCGCCTGACGGAACTTGTCGAGCAATCCGCCCACGCCGCCCGACTGCTGGATCAGCCCGCCAAGCAGACTGCCCATCAAATCCTGCTGGCCGCCGCTGCGGCCACCGTTCAACACTGCACCCAGCACGCTGTCCAACAGGCTCATCGTTCACTCCCTTCGCAAGAAAAAACGCTTGCGGCCGGTCGCCACAACCGCGCGACGACGCCGCAATCCAGACCGGTGACCTTAGCACAGGCGCGTGACGTCGCGGTATCGGATTCGGCTGCATTTGCAACCGCGCGAGCGCCCCGTCAGCCGCAAATCGAGCCCGTGCAGGCCGGCTCCACGTGCCGCGCGGCCAGATGTCGGCACAGCCGGTCGAGATACGGATCGACGATGCCGGCGGCACGCAAGGCGGCGTCGGTCTGCACGAGGTACTCGGCACCCGAGCCATACCGTCCGGCGCAGCCGATGAGCCGGTCGACCACCGCTTCGTCGGGCAGATGCCCGGCGTAGGACGGGGCGTCACGGTTGATCACGAACCCGATCGCCGGCACCGATCGCGGCGCGCCTGCATCTGCATCAGCGTCATCCAGCCGCGCCGTAAGCCAGCGCGCACGGTAGCTGCCGCCGGTCATTTCGCGTCGCCAGAGCAGCCTCAGTTCATCGCGCGCATCCTCCGCCGCGAGGCGAAAGACCATGCCGCGCACCGACCCGCCGCGGTCAAGCGCGAGCACGAGCCCCGGACACTCGGGCGTGCCGCGGTAGACGCTGCTCCACAGGCAGAAGCGCCGGTGCCAGCCCCGCACGAGCGCGGGGCGCCGCCCGCGATGGCGCAGGCACGGATTCCAGATGAGCGACCCATAGCCGAAGACGAAGACGTCCTCCCGGCCGTTCCAGCGCGCGAGCATTGCATGAAGCGAGCGTTCGATGTCGGCCTCGCTCATGAGCCGACCCTGTGCGAACGGGGAGCGGGCAAAGTCCGAGCGCGCGGCATCGGCCTCGATGTCTTCGCGTGTGATGCCGGTGGCCACCCCCACTGGGGCGGGGCGGGTACTCATGGCTGAGGCGCCACCTCCACGTGGTAGCGGGTCACCCGCTCGACCTCGTTGCGGCTGCCCAGAATCACCGCCACGCGCTCGTGCAGCTTGCTGGGCATGAGCTCGAGGATCCGCGTGTGGCCGTTGGTCGCGGCTCCACCCGCCTGCTCGACGAGGAAGGCCATCGGGTTCGCCTCATACATGAGCCGCAATTTGCCAGGCTTGTCCGGCTCGCGCGCATCCCACGGGTACATGAAGATGCCGCCCCGTGTGAGGATGCGGTGCACGTCGGCCACCATCGAGGCGACCCAGCGCATGTTGAAGTCCCGCCCGCGTGGCCCATCCTTGCCGGCGAGAAGTTCGTCGACGTAGCGGCGCATCGGCGGTGCCCAGTGCCGCAGGTTGCTCATGTTGATCGCGAACTCGCGCGTGTCCGCCGGGATCGTGAGATTCGACTGCGTAAGCACCCAGGAGCCCATCTCGCGATCGAGCGTGAAGCAGTGCACGCCCGTGCCGACCGTGAGCACGAGCAAGGTCGATGGCCCGTACACCGCGTAGCCCGCCGCCACCTGCGCGCGACCGCGCTGCAGAAACGACGTCTCGCTCACCGAGCTGCCCTCGTCGGTCTTCCGGAGCACCGAGAAGATGGTGCCGATCGAGACGTTGACATCGATGTTCGAGCTGCCGTCGAGCGGGTCGAACAGAAGCAGGTACTCCCCCTTCGGGTAGCGGTTGGGCGTCTCGTGGATCGTCTCCATCTCCTCGCTCGCCATCGCAGCGAGGTGCCCGCCCCATTCGTTCGCCTGCATGAGGATTTCGTTGGAGATCACGTCGAGCTTCTTCTGCGCCTCGCCCTGCACGTTGTCGCTGCCAGCCTCGCCCAGCACCCCGGCGAGCGCGCCCTTGCCCACGTTCACCGCGATCGCCTTGCAGGCGCGCGCGACGACCTCGATCAGGAGCCGAAGCTCCGGCGTGATTGCCTGCGCCGAGCGCTGCTGTTCGACCAGGAACTGGGTGAGCGTGGTGCGGGGCATCTTGGCGACCCAAAGGACGTTGAAGTCAGCGTAAATTCTAGGGATGCCGCCCATCCTCTACCGCACTGCCTCCCAACAAGAAGCCCACGACACCCCGACCGCGCCCGCCCCGCTCGCGGGCATCCGCGTGGTCGAATTCACCCACATGGTCATGGGCCCGATGGCCGGGCTCGTGCTCGCCGACCTCGGCGCCGACGTGCTCAAGATCGAGCCGGTCGAAGGCGACCGCACGCGGCACCTGCTCGGCGCAGGCATCGGCTTCTTCCCGCTCTTCAACCGCAACAAGGCCTCGCTCGGCATCGATCTCAAGCACCCGGAAGGCGTAGCCGTCGCCCGGCGGCTCGCGCTTTCGGCCGACGTCGTGATCGAGAACTTCAAGCCAGGCGCGCTCGAGAAACTCGGCCTCGGCTTCGAGGCGCTCGCTGCCGAGAACCCGCGCCTCATCTACGTCTCCTGCAAGGGCTTTCTGCCCGGGCCTTACGAGCACCGCACCGCGCTCGACGAGGTGGTGCAGATGATGGGCGGGCTCGCCTACATGACCGGCCGGCCCGGCGACCCGCTCCGCGCGGGCTCGAGCGTGAACGACATCATGGGCGGCATGTGGGCGGCAATCGGCGTGCTCGCCGCGCTGCGCGAGCGCGAGACGACCGGCCGCGGCCGCCTCGTGACCTCGGCCCTCTTCGAGAACAACATCTGGCTCGTCGCGCAGCACATGCTGCAGGCGCAGATCACGGATCGCGTGGTTGAACCGATGCCCAACCGCATTTCGCCCTGGGCGATCTATGACGTGTTCACGGTCGCGGACGACGAGCAGATCTTTCTCTCCGCCGTCTCGGATGCGCAATGGCAGACCTTCTGCCGCGTGCTCGGCTTCGAAGACCTGCTTGCGGTGCCCGACTACGCAACCAACAACGACCGCGTCCGCGCGCGGCCTGTGCTCATGCCGCTCCTGCGCGAGCGGCTTGCGAAGCGAAGCGCCAGCGAACTTGCCGCACTCTGCGAGGCGCACGGCCTGCCCTATGCCCCGATCCGCGCACCGCATGAACTGGTCGATGATCCGCACCTCACGGCGACCGGCGGGCTCGTGCCGATGCGCGTGCCCGACGGCCCGAAGGCCGGTCAGACAGTCAAGACCGCACTCGCCCCGCTCGCCTTCGACGGCGAACGGCTGCCCATGCGCACCGACCCGCCGCACCTCGGCGAGGGCGCGATCGACTGGCTCGAAGCGGCGGGGGTGGATGAGGCTCACCGCGCGGAGCTGCAACGGAGGGGCGTGCTTGCGCTCGCCTCCGAAGCGCTTACGCAGTGAGCGATCGCGTCAGCCCGTCACCCGCTCGAGCCAAGTGAGCCAAGCCATTGCGTGCGCTCGCGTGGCCTCGACAGACGGATCGGTGCCGCACATCTCGGCGCTGGGCTGAAGCCCCACGCAGAACGCAGGCCGCTCGGGACGCCCAAACAGCCGACAGCGGTTCGCGTGATCCAGCTGCACGCAGCGCACGCCGGCCGGTTTGCCGTTGGGCATGCCCGGGATCGGCGAAGCGATGGACGGGGCGATGCAGCAGGCACCGCAGCCCGCACGGCAGGCGATCGACGCGGCAGATTCCGTGTTCACCGCGGATCGATCGTCGTCGCGAGATGTGCGCGGGCGAGCGCTGCGGCCCGAGCGAAGGCACCATTGGAGAACGCGCCTTCGTCGGGGAACGGCGCGGCGAGCGGATGCCAGAAGAAGTCGAAGACGAGCCCGTCCTCCTCGGGCGAGCCGTGCGCGGTGTGGGTCCAGCACTCGGGCAGCGGAGCCTCAGGCAGGATCAGGAAGACATGCCAGCGCTGCCGCTCGGGCGTCTCGCCTAGGATGAAGCCGTTCGCGAGGCGATCGACCTCGAAGGTGCCGACCGCGAGTGCTTGCACATCGAGCACGAGCCCGGATTCTTCGGCCAGTTCGCGCAACACGGCTTCGGCGGGCGTCTCGCCGGGGTCGATCGTGCCCTTGGGCAACTGCACGCCGGCGAGAGGATGGCGGAAGACGAGCAGCCGTCCGGCCTGCACGACGCAGGCGCAAGCCTTGCCGATCGGCTCACGCGGCATCGATGACATCACAACGCATGAATCATGGCGTGTCCGGAACGGCTTCGTGCAAGCGTCGTGAGCGACCGGAGCGCGAGGCGCGCGGCGCGCAGGGTGCGAGACATACCTCGACGGTAGGCGAGCGCCCGAGCACCGCGCAACAAAGCCATGCGGTCGCGCAACAGCGTGCACGGGGCCTTTCTCATGGGGCGAGCCGCTCGATATGCCACCCACCAAACTGCTTCATGTAGACGAGCCGGTCGTGCAGGCGCGAGCGTCGCCCCTGCCAGAACTCCACGCGCTCGGGCAGCACGCGGTAGCCGCCCCAGTGCGCGGGGCGCGGCGGCCCGCCGGGCAGTGCGCCGTAGCGTGCGGTGACCGCAGCGACCTTGAGCAGAAGGGCCTCGCGCGAGGCGATCGGCTCGCTCTGCGGCGAGGCGTGCGCGCCGAGCCGCGAGGCGAGCGGGCGCGAGGCGAAGTAGGCATCAGACTCCTCGGCGGAGACCTTTTCGACCGCGCCCTCGATGCGCACCTGCCGCTCGAGTTCCACCCAGTGGAAGGTGAGCGCGGCATACTGCGACTCCGCCAGTTCTCGGCCCTTGCGGCTCTCGTAGTTCGTGTAGAAGACGAAGCCGCGCTCGTCCACGCCCTTGAGCAGAACGATGCGGCCGGACGGACGACCGTGCGCATTGACGGTGGCGAGGTTCATGGCCGTCGGCTCGGGCAGCTGGGCATGAATGGCCTCATCGAGCCACTTGCGGAACTGCGTGATCGGATCGGCCGCGAGGTCGCGTTTGCCCAGGGCGGCGAGCTTGTAGTCCTTGCGCAGATGGGCGATGTCGTCGGCGGTCGGGGTGCCGGTGGATGTGCTCATGCGCCCTATGATAGGCGGCTTCCTTTCGCTCCCCGCCCGTCCATGCGCTTCGAAGGCTCCGACAGCTACATCGCCACCCCCGACCTGCTGCTCGCGGTGAATGCGGCGCTCACGCTCGAGCGGCCGCTGCTCGTCAAGGGCGAGCCGGGCACAGGCAAGACGCTGCTCGCCGAGGAGGTGGCGCGCGCGCTCGGCCGACCGCTCTTCCAATGGCATGTGAAGAGCACGACCAAGGCGCAGCACGGCCTCTACGAGTACGACGCGGTGAGCCGGCTTCGCGATTCGCAGCTCGGGGATCCGCGCGTTCACGACATCGCCAATTACATCCGCCGCGGCGTGCTCTGGCAGGCCTTCGAGAGCCCGACCGCCGCGGTCGTGCTGATCGACGAAATCGACAAGGCGGACATCGAGTTTCCGAATGACCTGCTCCGGGAGCTCGATCGGATGCGCTTCGACGTGCATGAGACCGGCGAGACGGTCGCCGCGCAGGTGCGGCCGCTCTTCGTGATCACGAGCAACAACGAGAAGGAGCTGCCCGACGCCTTCCTGCGCCGGTGCTTCTTTCACTACATCCGTTTCCCCGATCGCGACACGATGCGTCGCATCGTCGAGGTCCATTTCCCCGGCATCAAGCAGGAGCTCGTGAGCGCAGCCCTCGAGGCGTTCTTCGACCTGCGCGAGCTGCCGGGGCTCAAGAAGAAGCCGTCCACGAGCGAGCTCATCGACTGGCTCAAGCTCCTGCTCGCCGAGGACATCGACCCGGCGGTGCTCCGCGAGCGCGACAGCCGAAAGACCCTGATGCCGCTCTATGGCGCGCTGCTCAAGAACGAGCAGGACACGGAGCTCTTCCAGAAACTCCTGTTCATGGCACGCCGGGGGTGAGAAGACGCCTATGGATCTGCTGCGCGACGATCACTGGGCGTCTTCCGCGACACATTCTCAGCCGGTCTTGCGTGAACTGTCCGCCTTGCGCAGCATCGCGTAGATCTCGTCCTTCAGGTGCAGCTTTTCCTTCTTGAGCGTTTCGATCGCCTCGTGCGTGGCGGGCTCCTCGCCCGCTTCCATCCGCTTGACGCGGTGGTCGATCTCGTTGTGCCGATCGAACAGCTTGGCGAAGTGGTGATCCCGGGTCTTCAGGTCGTGAATCAGGTCGCGGTATTCAGGGAACATGACGCCTCCAGCGTTGAAATCCGCCTCATGCTACGGGGTCCGGTCCAGTCGATGGCCTGAAGCGGATCAAGACTCGCGCGAAAATTGCGGTCCCGCCAGCAAGATCGTGCCATGCCTCTGCGCCTTTCCCTTTTCATCGCCAGCCTCATGTGCGTGCTCGCCCTTGCGGGCTGCGCGCCATTGGTCACCCAGAATCCCGGCGGCAAGCTCTCTCCGGCGAACGTGGTGTCGATGGACGGCCACGACCGTGTCCTGCTCAAGGGAGCGGACGTGGTGGCCTACTTCACCGAGGGCCGCTATCGCCAGGGCGACCGGCAGTGGTCGAGCACGTGGGAGGGCATCACGTTCCTCTTCTCGAGCGCAGAGAACAAAGCGCGTTTCGACGCGGCGCCAGAAAAATATCTTCCGGAGTTCGGCGGGTACTGCACGAACGGGATCGTCTACGGGATCCCCTGGGGCGGGGACGCAGACAGCTTTGCGCTGATCGACGGCAAGCTCTACATCTTCGGGGGAGCGGGTTCGAAGGCCGCCTTCATGCTCGACCCGGTGCGCAACCTCGCGCTTGCGCGCCAGTACTGGGAGAGCGAGGTCAAAGGGGCGAATGCGCTCCTCCAGCGCGTGCGCCGACTCGTGCTCCGTGTGCCGCATTACAAGAGCGGGGCCGAGCTTGCGGCCGAGGTCGAGAAGAGTCGGCGCTGATGCCCCACTGGCGTGATCATCGGTCGTGGTGAGCCGTTCACCGCGGGCGCTCCTGCCCCGCCTGCTCCTCCTGGGTGCGCTCTGGGGTGCGGCGTTCATGTTCCTCCGCCTCGCGGCACCCGAGTTCGGGGCCTTTGCGCTCGCCGGCGCGCGGGTGGGGCTTGCGGCGCTGCTCATGCTCGCGTTCGTGCTCGTCACTGGGCGTGCGCTCCACTGGCGGGAGCGTTGGGCGCGCTACGTGGCGGTCGGTGGCGTCAACACGGCGCTGCCTTTCCTGCTCTACAGCTTCGCGGCGCTTCACATCCCCGCCGGTTACAGCGCGATTGCGAATGCGACCGTTCCGGTGTGGAGCGCGCTGATTGCGTGGCGCATCTATCACCAGCATCTGGGGCGCAGCGTGTGGCTCGGGATCGCCGTAGCCTTCGTCGGCGTCTACGTGCTTGTCGGCCTGCAGCCGGTGGCCGTGACCGCGCTTTCGGTGCTCGGCATGGCGGCCGCCCTTGCGGGGGCGGCGCTTTACGCGGTGTCGGGCTATCTGATCAACCGCCACCTCGCAGGCGGCGACGGCGTGACCGGGGCGACGGGCATGGTGCTCGGTGCCTTCGCCTGGCTCGTGCTGCCTGCGCTCATCGGCGCGCCACCCAAGCTGCCCTCGGCCACTGCGTGGTCCGCGGTGGCGCTGCTCGCGATCTTCTGCACGGCGATCGGCTACATCCTCTTCTTCGGCCTGATCCGTGACTATGGCCCGCAGCGCGCGGCGACCGTGGCCTTTCTCTTCCCGGCATTCGCCGCGCTCTGGGGCTTTCTCGTGCTCGGCGAGCCGATCACGCTGAACATGATCTCGGGTATGGCCATGGTCTTCCTCGGCACCGCGATGGTTTCCGGTGTCCATCGTGACGTGCTGCGATTCCTGTGGCGCGCATGGGAGCGTGTGCTTCTCCCGTTCGTGTTCGTGCTCGCACCGCCGTGGCTCAAGCGGCGCATCCTGCATGCCGTGATGCGATCCCCAGGCTATTTCGAGATCGAAGTCGCCGGTGCGAGCAAGGCGATCGCCCGCCATCTGCCCTCGGCCGACCTCATGCAAGCGACACGCGAGCATCGCCTGACGCGATTCATCGACGCGGTCGATCCGCTTCGTTCGGCCTGGGCCGAGACCCGCACCCTCCGCAGGAGCGTTGTCGTCCAAGGTGTGGCGCTGCCCCGTGGACCTGTGCTGCTCCTGGGGGGGCATCATGGCGGCGCGTGGTGGATCCTGCCGTGGCTCCGGACACAACGCGGCGGGGCCCGGTTCGTCGCTGCGAGTATTCCACCCGATGCAGACAATGCACCGTGGCGGGCGCGCCTCTGGCGACGCTTCAGGCTCTGGCGGTGGAGGGAGCTCAATCGCATCGGCGGCAAGCCGGTCATCGCGATGCGGGGTGCGCTCGCGCAGGCCAGCGGCGAGTTGGACCAAGGGGGCGTGGTCGTTGCGCTGCTCGACGTGCCCGCCTGCCTCACGAGGAAAGCGTCAGCCGTGTCTTTTTTTGGCCGTGAGGCCTGGTTGCCGCGACAACTCATCGATCTGGGCGTGGCGACCGGAGCGCATCTGGCCTATCTGCGTGGCCACTTCGACCCGGACGCACTGCGCTACGAGATCGAGATCGAACCTTTCTCCGCTCAGACGGATTCCGCAGCCGCGTTCACGGAATACGCTGCCCGCCTCGAAGCCGATGTGCGCGCTGCACCCGGCCGCTGGCACTGCTGGGGAGAGTTCGGCCTCTTCTTCGACCCACCGCCGACGCGCTGACGCAGTTCACGCGACCGGCAACACGAGGCGAAAGGTCGAGCCGTGCCCGAGCGTGCTCTCGATCTCGAGATTGCCGCGATGTCGCTGCACGACGTGCTTGACGATGGCAAGGCCAAGGCCCGTGCCCCCGGTTTCGCGTGACCGGGAGCGATCCACGCGATAGAAGCGCTCGGTGAGCCGCGGGATGTGCTCGGCAGCGATGCCGATGCCGCTGTCCTTGACCTCGACCACGACCCGCGGCGGGCTGTCTTCGGTTCGCCTGAGGCGCACGGCGATCGTCCCGCCGGCCGGCGTGTAGCGCACGGCATTGGTGAGCAGGTTGCCGATCGCCGAACGGAGCTCCGAGGCACTGCCGCGCACGGTGGCGGATTCGATCTCAGCACTGAAGCGATGGGCCTCGGCCGAAAGCGCCTGGGCATCGGCCAACGCATCGCGCACGATGGGTGCCAATTCGATGGGTGCGCTCTCGATCGGCACCTGGTCGTTTTCGAGGCGAGCGAGCGTCAGCAGGTCCTCGACCAAACGTCGCATGTTGCCGGTCTGTGTCCCGATCGTTGCCAGATAGCGGTTGCGGTCGGCTTCGGTGAGCGGCAGGTCGGTCAAGGTCTCGACCAGACCGCTGACCACGGTCAGAGGGGTGCGCAGCTCATGCGAGACATTGGCGACGAAGTCGCGCCGCATCCGATCGAGTCGTTCGCGCTCGGTGACGTCGCGCGTGAGGAGCAATCGCTCGCCGTTCTCGGAGGGCTCGAGATGGAAGGCGAAGGTTCGACCGTTCTGCGTGAGCACCGGCGCGGGCAAGTCCGGATCGGCCAGATAGGCGAGCACCTCGGGCGCACGGATCAGCTGGGTGATCGGGCGGCCCATGTCGCGGAACGCATCGAGTTTGTGCATCTCGAGCGCCGCACGGTTGCACCAGACGATGCGGTTGTCGCGATCGAGCAGGAACAGGCCATCGGGAATTGCATTCGTGATCTGGCGGCGCTGCGCGATCTCGGCGTCGCGTGCCTTGATGCCTTCCTCCCCGGCCTTCAGACGCTCCCGAATGCGGGCGACGTTGTCCACGAAGCGGCGGTTGCGTGCGACCGGGTCGCGCAGCAGGTCGATCACGCTCGCGCGCGCGTTGCGCCAGAGCGTGTGGCTGAAAATGGCGGCGACCGCGAGCCCGACCGCGGTGAGCCACGGCGTGAGCCACCAGCCCAGGGCGAACAGAAGGAGCAGGCCGAGGGCGAGCGCAGCGGCAGATCGCGACATGCGCACAATGTAGTGGAGTGCTCTCCCGACCGTCTGAGCTGGATCAGTGCTTGCGGAGACGGTACCCGCCGCCGCGCACCGTCTCGATCATCGTGTCGAGACCGGCGGGCTCGAGCGCCACGCGCAGCCGCCGCACATGCACGTCGACCGTGCGCTCCTCGATGAACACATGGTCGCCCCAGACGCCATCGAGCAGTGCCTGCCGCGTGAGCACACGGTCGGGCCGGGCGAGCAGGAAACGCAGGAGACGGAACTCCGTCGGGCCCACCTTGAGTTCCTGACCGTGCCCGGTGACGCGGTGCGCGATTGGGTCGAGCGAGAGTGGGCCGACCGAGAGCACCTGATCGCTTGTTTCCGGCGCGGCGCGACGCAAGAGCGCCTTGATCCGGGCGATCAGCTCCTTGGTCGAAAAGGGCTTCGTGAGGTAATCATCCACGCCTGTCTCGAAGCCGCGCACCTTGTCGTCCTCCTCGGCGCGCGCGGTGAGCATGAGGATCGGCACGTCGCGCGTGCGCTCGTCGCGCCGGAGCTCGCGCGCGAAGTCGATGCCCGGCTTGTCGGGCAGCATCCAGTCGAGCACGATCAAGTCGGGGAGTTTTTCATCGACGATGTCGCGCGCATCGAGCACGGCGTGCACGACCTGCGGACTCATGCCCGAATGCGTGCAATGCAGCGAGACCAGTTCGGCAATGGCGGGTTCGTCTTCGACGATCAGGATGGAGGCTGGCATGCTGCTGTTTTATGACGTGACTGTTACGGCTTCGTGAACGCGGCTCCGTATCATCGACGGCTTTCCCGTCACGTTGCAAGCCACCATGGAACGCCGCCCCCTCTTTCATGCCCGCCTCGAAGTCTCGGTCATCGGTCTGGGCACGATGACCTGGGGCGAGCAGAACACCGAGGCCGAAGCCCACGCGCAGCTCGACTGGGCCGTGGATCACGGCATCAATTTCGTCGATACGGCGGAGATGTACCCCGTGCCGCCGCGGGCCGAGACCGGCATGCGCACCGAAACCATCCTCGGCCAGTGGCTGGCCCGCCCCGGCAACCGGCAGAAGATCGTGCTCGCGAGCAAGGTCGCGGGCCCCGGCCGCTACGGCTGGATCCGCGGCGGCGAGACCCGCCTCACGCGGGCCAACATCATCGCCGCCTGCGAAGGCTCACTGAAGCGCCTGAAGACCGACGTGATCGACCTCTACCAGCTGCACTGGCCCGACCGCAATGTCGCCGCCTTCGGGAGCTGGCAGTTCAATTCCGGGGCCGAACGCGACCACGTACCGATCGCCGAACAGGTCGAGGCGCTCGAAGCCCTGCGCCGTGCGGGCAAGATCCGTGGCTACGGGCTGTCCAACGAATCGGCCTGGGGGCTCACGATGTTCTGCCGGGAGGCCGAGCGGCTGGGTGCCGCGAAGCCCGCCTCGATCCAGAACCCGTTCAGCCTGCTCAACCGGCATTTCGAAGGCGACCTGGCGGAAGCGAGCTACCGCGAGCAGGTGCCGCTCCTCGCCTACAGCCCGCTCGCGATGGGCGCGCTCACCGGCAAGTACGCGCGCGGCGCGATGCCGACGGGTTCGCGCTTCCAGCGCTTTCCCGACTTCGGCGGCCGGTATCGGCGCCCCCTCGCCTTTCTCGCAGCCGAGGAATACGCAGCGCTTGCGCGGAAGCACGGCCTCACGCCCACCGCGCTCGCGCTCGCCTTCGTGATGAATCGGTGGTTCGTCGCGAGCGCCCTCGTCGGCGCAACCTCGATCGCCCAGCTGGAGGAGCAGCGCCGGGCGCTCACGGTCAAGCTCTCACCCGAGATCCTGGGCGAGATCGAAGCCATCAGCGCGCGCTACCTGCACCCGGCGGCTTGACGCGGACGTCCACTGAGCGGGATGGCGCGATGAAGCGCTGCGTCAGCGCCGCTCGCGTGCCAGCGCCTTTCTCGCCAGCCGATCCACGAGCCCCGGTGCGATCAGCTTGAGCCAGCGCCCGAGCTTGCCTTTGGTCGTCATGACCACGTCGCGCTTGCGCTTGGCCATGCCGTCGACGATCAGGCGTGCACAGACGTTGACCGGCATCTGACCCGTCTCATCGAGCCCGGATACTCCCAACCGCTCGCCCCGGGCGTTCCAGCCGTTGCGCCGGATCTCAGTGGCCACCACGCCGGGGTAGGCGATCGTCACGCTCACCCCTTCGGGCGCAAGCTCCACCCGGAGCGCTTCGAAGAATCCGGTCATCGCAAACTTGGTCGCGCAGTAGGTCGTGCGCTCCGGCACGCCCACGAGCCCGGCGAGGCTCGACACCGCCACGATCTGCCCCCGGCTTGCCTTGAGGTGAGGCAACGCCGCATGCGTCGGCCAGACTGCCCCCATCAGGTTGATGCGCATCAGGCGTTCGTACACACCCGTGCCTTCGATGTCCGCGAGCCGTGCGTGCATCGACACCCCGGCGTTGAGGATGAGCGCATCGATGCGGCCGAATTCGGTCGCCGCGCGGTCGATGAGCGCACGGCAATCGGCCTCGATCGCGACGTCAGTCGGCACGACGAGCGTGCGGGCGCCGCGCGCCTGGCACTGTGCGGCCACCGCCTCGAGCTTGTCCGCCGTGCGTGCGGCCAGCACGAGACAGGCGCGATCGGAGGCGAGCTGTCGCGCAAGCTCGGCGCCAATGCCGTCCGAGGCTCCGGTGATCACGATGACACGATCGTTTGGCGTTGCGTTCATGGCGCAGGCTCCATGCGCCGGGTCTCTCCGTGCGCGAAGGTGACGAAGCGGTCGGCCGGGATGCCGCGCGCAGCCAGGGCCTGCGCGAGCGCTCTCGGTGGCTCATCGAGCGGCTCGTCGGTGAGGCTGAAGGTGCCCCAGTGCACCCCGAGCGCGCGACGCGCGCCCACGTCGAGCGCAATCTGCACGGCCTCGTCGGGGTTGATGTGTTGGCGACGCATGAACCAGCGCGGCTCGTAGGCGCCGATCGGGATCGCCGCCCAGTCGAAGCCACCCGGAAATCGGGCGGCGATGTCAGCGAAATCGCGCGAGTAGCCGGTGTCGCCGGTGTAGAGAAAGCGCCACGGCCGACGACCCGCATCGGCCGGGGCTTCGATCACGAGCCCGCCCCAAAGTGAGCGATTGGTGTCGGCGAGCCCCCGGCGCGACCAGTGCTGCGCTGGGACAAAGGTCAAGCCGAGCCCCTGCGCCTCGTGCCGGTCCCACCAGTCGAGCTCCACGACGCGCGTGATGCCCTCGGCACGGAACCACTCGGCGAGCCCCAACGGCACGAGAAAAGTCGCCTCGGGGAAGCGCGCCTGGATATCGAGCACGGTCGGCCGGTCGAGATGATCGTAGTGGTTGTGCGAGATGAAGACGACGTCGATCGGCGGCAGGTCGGCGGGCGCGAGCGGCGCGGGCACATGGCGGCGCGGGCCCGCCCAGGTCACGGGGGAGGCCCGATCGGAGAGCACCGGGTCGGTGATGATGTTGATGCCCGCCACTTGAATGAGCACGGTCGCGTGCCCGAGCCAGGTGATCGTCGGGACGCGCCTGTTCGCCTTCAGAAAGGCCACATCCGCGCGGACCTGCGGCAGCACGCTCGCCCAGCCGCCCGGGGGCGTCGGGTCCGGCCGCCCGTCGGTCAGCCGTGCCCAGCGCCAGCGCCAGAAGCCCTCGCCGGGGGTGAAGGGCGTGTAGGTGTTGCGAAAGCCCTCGGGCGTGTGATGCGCTTTGCTCGCGTCAAAGCGCGCATTCGTGCCTGTCGTCGCGAGGATCGCGCACGCCCCGAAGGCGAGCACGGCCGCAAGACCGAGCGCAAGCACGAGAGCACGAAGGACGCGCGACATGGCGACAAGTCTATGTCCCGCGACCGCTCGGGCAGCGGACGGTGGCGTGGGGGCCGACCGATGCTTAATCCAACGCTGCCTTCACGCGTGCCGAGAGCGCCGCCATGTCGGCCCGTCCGGCGAGCTTGCCCTTGACGATGGCCATCACCTTGCCCATCGCGGCACCGCCCGTGACGCCGGATGCGCGAACTTCCGCAACGGCGGCCTCGATGACGGCCGCGATCTCCGCCTCGTCCGCCTGGGCGGGGAGGTAGGCGCGAAGCACGTCGATCTCGGCCTGCTCCTTCGCGGCGAGTTCCGGCCGGTTGCCGGCCTGGTACTGCGCGATCGATTCCTTGCGTTGCTTGATGAGTTTCTCGACGACGCTGACGACATCCGTATCGGAGAGCGAGATGCGCTCATCGACCTCGCGTTGCTTGAGGGCAGCAAGCAGCAGGCGGATCGTGCCGAGACGGGCGGCATCGCCCGCTTTCATGGCGGCCTTCATGTCGTCGGTGATGGTCTGCTTGAGGTTCGCTGTGCTCATGGTATGCAACGTGCTGGGAGGGCGGGTCGGACCCGGAAGGCCCCGATGGGCGCCCGGAGAGCCCGAAAACGAAAACGGCTCCCGTGGGAGCCGCGTGCAGGACCTGCCGGGATCGACTGTGGATCAGTAGAGTTTCGGAGGGAGCTGCATCGAGCGGATGCGCTTGAAATGCCGCTTGCAGGCGGCCGCGTGCTTGCGCTTTCGCTCGGTGGTCGGCTTCTCGTAGGCCTCGCGGGCGCGAAGCTCGGTCAGGAGGCCCGTCTTTTCGATTGCCCGCTTGAAGCGGCGCATGGCGGCCTCGAAGGGCTCGTTTTCGCGAACTTTGATGATCATGACGACGCTGCTGCGGAAGGTGGCCACGGTGACAACCGTCGCGATGACGGCAGGACACCTGTGGACCAAAAATGGTTCGGTGAGCCCGGTAATATAGCGCGAAATGATGCACGTGTCCAGCACCGAGGTGAACCCACGGCCCGCCGTGCCGCCGGACGGCGCATCCGGCCGCCGTCCTCGCCTCGTGCTCGGGATCGAATCGTCCTGTGACGAGACCGGCGTGGCCGTGTTCGATCCCGCCACGGGCAGCGTGATCGCCGAGCGGCTTCACTCCCAGGTGGCCCGGCATGCGCCCTACGGCGGCGTCGTGCCCGAGCTCGCGAGCCGGGACCACATCCGATACGGGCTCCGGCTCGTTGCCGACGCGCTTGCGGCCAGCGGTGCGGCCCGGGAGGACATCGGGGTCATCGCCTACACGCAGGGCCCGGGGCTGGCGGGTGCCCTCCTCGTGGGCGCACAGCTGGCCGCGGCCCTCGGGTTCGCGTGGTCCCGTCCCGTGCTCGGGGTGCATCACATGGAGGCGCATCTGCTCTCGCCGCTCCTCGCCGAGACGCGCCCCAGCTTTCCGTTTCTCGCGCTTCTCGTGTCCGGCGGACACACCCAACTCATGCGGGTGGATGGTGTCGGTCGGTACACGTTGATGGGCGACACCATCGACGACGCCGCCGGCGAGGCGTTCGACAAGACCGCGAAGCTGCTCGGGCTCGACTATCCGGGTGGGGCGCTCCTGTCGAAGCTGGCTGTTGGGGGGCGTGCCGACGCCTTCGAGCTGCCGCGCCCGCTTCTCCACTCGGGTGATCTGAATTTTTCCTTTGCCGGATTGAAAACGGCGGTCGCCAATGAGGTACGCGCCCTCTGCGGTGTTCCGCTACCGCGTCGGGGGGCGGTGTCTTCGCCCGCGCCGACGTTGCCTTTGGATCACCCGCGCCGCGCGGATCTTGCCGCATCGATCGAGTCGGCGATCGTGGACGTACTGGTGGCCAAGTGCGCCGAGGCGATTGCTCGCGAGGGTCTCGATCAGGTGGTCGTGGCGGGCGGCGTGGGCGCCAATGCGACGTTGCGCGCACGGCTCGCGGCGATGGCCGAAGCGCGGGGGGCGCGCGTGTTCCATCCGCCGGTCGCGTTGTGCACCGACAACGGGGCGATGATCGCCCACGTCGGCGCACTTCGAGCGGCGGAGGCGCGCTTTGATTACGCCGTGCGCGTGCAGCCGCGGTGGGACCTCTCTGCGCTCGCGCCGGTTCAGACGGTGTCGGTCGCGGATTGACCGGGAGCGGCAGCAGAGCGATCTGCGGCGAGCACGGCGCGGATGGCCTCGATGCGCACGCGCCGCAACTCTTCGTGGATTCGGTGCGACTGACCCCTCGCGGCCAGTTGTTGAGCGACGCCTCCGGCATCCACGGAGCGCATGGCCGCCGCAGCGCGTTCTGCGAGTTGGCGGGCAGTGAACTTCGGACCGTCGGATTCGGGGCGACCGACCGGACGGCGGGATTCGCAGTCGGCCTGACAGGCGTCAAGGGCCGCGGCAAAGCGTTCGGGCCGACGCAAGACGTCGCAGCGATGGAGCACATCGTGGATGGTCGCCGGCCGCATCTCGTGCAGCCGGCCGAGGTTGCCATGTTCGGCGGCCACCAAGACCGCCAGTTCCGCCGCATCGCGAGGCACGCGCCAGCGTTCGGCAAGCACCTTCGCCAGCCGGACGCTCCGCGCTTCGTGGGCGTGGTGTGCAGGCAGGATGTCGGCAGGTGTCTCGCCCTTGCCGAGGTCGTGCGTCAGCACTGCGAAGCAGGTCGCGACGGGCCAGTGTCTCGCGGCCGCGTAGTCGATCGCCTGCATGACATGAATGCCGGTGTCGATTTCGGGGTGGTAATCGGCGCGCTGCGGCACGCCCCAGAGCCGATCGATTTCCGGCGCGAGGCGAGCGAGCGCGCCGACGGATCGCAGCACCTCGAAGAATCGCGATGGGCGCTCGGCGACGAGGGCGCGCGCAACCTCATTCCAGACACGCTCGGCGGGCAGGGTGACCAATTCCCCGGCGTCGACGATACGGCGAGACAGGACCTCGGTTTCGGGGGCGACGGTGAAGTCGGGAAAGCGGGCGGCAAAGCGTGCGAGGCGCAGAACGCGGAGCGGGTCTTCGCTGAAAGCGTGGCTCACATGACGGAGGATGCGCCGATTCAGGTCGTCGAGCCCGCCCCAGGGATCGATCAGGCGACCGTGTGCGTCTCGGGCGATGGCATTGATGGTGAGGTCCCGCCTCCGCAGGTCCTCCTCGAGCGTGACATCCGGGGCCGCATGCACCTGAAAGCCGAGGTATCCCGGTGCCACCTTCCGTTCGGTCCGGGCCAGTGCGTACTCTTCCCGCGTCTCCGGGTGGAGAAACACCGGGAAGTCGCGCCCGACCTGCTGGAAGCCGCGCGCGCGCATGTCCTCGGGTGTGGCACCGACGACCACCCAGTCGCGATCACCCTCGGGTCGGCCGAGGAGTCGATCGCGAACGGCGCCGCCGACGAGGTAGACCTCGGGCTCAGGGCTGGAGGAGACCACCATGGGCGTCGATCAATTCGTCGAGCAGCGGCGTGATCTCTCCCGCCGCAAGCGCGGCGTTTGCGTCGAAGGCGTCGTCTTCGCGGTCGGTCGTCTCCTCGTCTGCCACGAGCTCGAGGAAGCGAATCCGCTTGAGGTGCAGGGTGTCGGTCATCACGCAGGACACTCGCCCAGCGTAGGTCAGCCCGACTTGCTTGGGCATCTTTCCAGCCTGGATGTGTCGACGAACTTCATCGCTCTCGATGGAATGACGCGTGTATCGGACGGTCGCCTGGGTTTCGTCGATGGCACGTAGTTCGCATTCCCGATCGAGGGCGAGATTGCCCGGCAGATCGAACGTGGTCAGCCATTCCGCCATGATGGCAGCGCTGGTGCGCTGGGTAGCCAGCGGAATCAATTCCAGCCCGTCGAAGGTGGCGAGCAGGAGCGCCACGGCCTCGTCGGCTGCCTTGGGGCTGCCCGCCTCGATCAGGACGCGTCGGTGGGCACGATCGATCCAGATGCGCCGGGAATCGACCTTCGTGAATGCTCGCGGCAAGAGCTCCAGTCGCGTCTCCTCGCGAATGTCGCGCCGATGGGCGCGACCACCCTTTCCGCCCGCCTGCTCGATTCGCTCCATGCGCTCCTTGGCGACGCGATTGACGACGCTTGCAGGAAGAAGCTTCGATTCCGTCTTGAGGCGAAGCCACAGGTGACCCGCGACGATTTCGGCCAACGCTTCATGATCGTCACCGCGCGGCGGTGCCCAGCCGAGCGTCCGTTCATCATGCGCGCCGCAGGCCAGAAAACGCTTCTTCGCGAGCGCGGCTTCCAGTGCATCTGCGCCGTGTTCGAATGGCGAGAGAAGCGTGTAGGCAACGAGGCTCTTGAGCACGTGTCGGTGGTCGGCTATCGCGGGGCGGGCGAAGATAACATGCGGGTGACGGATGATTTGGCCGTGCGCAAGGGAGACGCTGAACAAGTGTCGCGAGCAAGCCCGAGTGCGCGAAGCCGCGGAGCGAAGAGCGAGACATATCGAGAAGATAGGCGAGCGATGAGCGAGCACGCGACAAAGCAATCGGGCTGCGCAGCAAATTGTTCAGTGTTTCCCTAGGAGGTTCGGTCATGCAGGACTTCGCCACCACCGATCTGTGCGATGCGAACGAGGATCGCATTGAGATCGGCGTTGTTC
>CAZSTF010000025.1:0-5889 GCA_964609555.1 uncultured Alcaligenaceae bacterium
GCGCTTGGCAAGCTGTCCACCGACGAGGTGCGGGTGCAGATCGTGCACAGCGGCGTGGGGGGCATCAGCGAGAGCGACATCAACCTCGCGGTCGCCTCGAAGGCCGTGGTCATCGGCTTCAACGTCCGGGCCGATGCGGCGGCACGCAAGCTCGCCGAGAGCGAAGGCGTCGAGATCCGCTACTACGACATCATCTACGAGGCCGTCGATGACGTCCGTGCGGCCATGTCGGGCATGCTCGCGCCGGAGAAGAAGGAGAACGTCATCGGTCTGGTCGAGATCCGTCAGGTGTTCAAGATCTCGAAGGTGGGCTCGATTGCCGGCTGTTACGTCCTTGAGGGCGTGGTCAAGCGGGGCGCGTCCGCACGACTCCTGCGGGACAACGTGGTCATCTGGACCGGCGAACTCGACTCGCTCAAGCGGTTCAAGGACGACGTGCGCGAGGTCAAGGCCAACTTCGAATGTGGTCTCTCGCTCAAGAACTACAACGACATCCAGGAAGGCGATCGTCTCGAGATCTTCGAAATGGTCGAGGTCGCCCGCACGCTCCAGGCACCCACGCAGCCGTCCCAGCCTGCCTGATGAAAGCCGCGCACTCGCAGCGCGCCCTGCGCGTCGGAGACCAGATCCAGCGTGAGGTGGCGCAACTGCTCGCGACCACAGTGAAGGACCCGCGCCTCACCGGCGTGACCGTCACGGGGGTGGACGTGAGTGCCGACCTTTCCGTGGCCGTGGTGCGCTACGTCGCCCACGGTGGACTCGAGCGCGAAGCCGACACGGCACGGGGTTTCGCCAGCGTGGCAGGTTTTCTCCGTCATGCCGTGGCCGAGCGCCTGACCCTCTTCAAGGCACCCGTGCTGCGCTTCGAGTACGACCGGGTGTTCGAAGAGGGCTCGCGCCTGTCTGCGCTCATCGACGACGCGCGCGCGTCCGATCGGCAGATCGTACGAGACGACGACGCGCGCTGACGGGGCGCGCCTGTCTCTACGCCCGCCTCTACGCCCGCCACTTCGAATGAGCCTGCACGGTGTCGCGCTGGTCGACAAGCCCGAGGGGCTGTCCTCGTTTGCAGTGGTTGCTCGCATCCGCCGGATTTTCCGGCCGTTGGGTGTCACCAAGGCCGGGCACACTGGCACGCTGGATCCGCTCGCGAGCGGTCTGCTGCCCATCTGCATCGGTGAAGCCACCCGCTATGCGCAGCGGTTGCTCGATGCTCCGAAAGGCTATTGGGCGCGTATCCAGTTCGGGACCAGCACGACCACGCTTGATCGCGAGGGCGAGGCGGTCGCCCACGGTCCGAAGGTGATCGCCGAAGACGTCATTGCGGCAGCGCTGCAGCGATTCACCGGGCGTATCTGGCAGGTGCCCCCGGCGTTCTCCGCGCTCAAGATCGATGGCCGACCGGCATACGAGTTGGCGCGAAAGGGAGAGGGTGTGCGGCTCGCACCGCGAGAGGTGGAGATTCATCGACTCGCGCTGGTTGCAGTCGATACCACGGCCGGGACCTGCGACCTCGAGGTCGAGTGCAGCAAGGGCACGTACATCCGTACGTTGGCAGCCGATTTGGCGAGCGCGATAGGCACCGTGGGCCATCTCGCGCTCCTGCGCCGGACGCTGACGGGCGGCTTTCGGCTCGACGACGCGCGTCCGCTCGATCAGTGGCTCGAAGCCAGCGACTCAGAACGCGTGCACTGGCTGCGGCCAACGGACGCCCTTGTCGCGGACCTGCCCCGCCTCGCGCTCGACGTCGAGGACGCACGCGCGCTCTGCAATGGAAAGACCGTGATCCTCGACTCGGCGTCGGTCGACGGGCTGTGCCGCGTCTATGACCACGCGGATGCGTTTCTCGGGCTGGGGCATGTGAATGTCGGTCGCCTGCGCGCCGAGCGTCTGCTACCCACCGGAGCGCGACGCGATCCCTCAGTGACTCACGCCTGAGGGAATGAGGCGCTTGCGCCACGCCTCGAACGGCAATCCATACTGCGCGCCGAGTGCGCGTGCCCGAACTGCCATGGCCCGTGAGCCGAGATCAGCCAACAGCAGCTTGCTCGCAATGGCCACGACATTCTCGGTCGCGCGGGAGGGCAAGAGCAGTACGTTGCCATCGAAGACGCGGTCGAGCGCGGCCAGCGTCTTCGGGTAGCGCGGCACGTTGCTCCAGAGGTTCGAGACCAGAACGCCACCCGCGGCGAGTGCCCGGTGAGCGCTTCGAAAGAACGCCTCCGACTCGGTTCGTCCGACGCGACCGGCGTGGTCGTAGCAGTCGACCCAAAGCCAGTCATAGGTCGATGGTGCAGCTTGCGCGAGGGACGCGGCGGCATCCGCCTGCTCGATCCGGATCGGGCGTCCGCGCCGGATCGACCGCGGCAGCGGAAACAGGGTTGCCGTGAGCGCGATGACGTCGGCGCGTGTCTCGCAGATGTGCAAGGTCGCGAGAGTCTCCTGCCAGTGGGTCAGTGCGAAGCGGGGCAAGGCGCCCACCCCCAGCCCCCCGACCCAGACGTGACGCGGCGGCGGTACGAACAGGAGCGCGGCGCACATCTCCTGGGTGTATTCGAGGATCAGTTGGGCCGGGTCGGAGACGCGCATCCGGCCCTGCACCCAGTCGGAGCCGAAGTGCAGACTGCGGAAATCGCCGTCTTCAAGCACGATCAGTTCGTCGTTGGCCATGCGTGTGCAGGATGAAGCGCCGAAGAGTGCGATGGGGCAATATCGGGGCGAGAGGCGGCGAGGCCGCATCCTGCCGTCGGTCGCGCCGTAAAATCAAAAGCTTAACTTGATGTGTTGCGCGTCTGTCCAAAGGTGGGAAGGCGGCACAGGAAAGCGTGCAGGATGACGGCACCCCAGCCCAGCCTAAAGGTGGTCAATCCGGTGGTGAATCCGGCTCTGGATCAGTTCGACCCACTGGCCGGGCGTGTCCTCGCGCCGATTCCGGAGATCCTTGCCGAGCTCAAGGCCGGGCGGATGGTGGTTCTCGTCGACGAGGAAGATCGCGAGAATGAAGGCGACCTCGTGCTCGCGGCCGATCATGTCACGCCCGAGGCCATCAACTTCATGGCGCGCTTTGGACGCGGCCTCATCTGCCTCACCCTGACCGAGGAGCGCTGCCGGCAGCTTGCGCTCCCGCTGATGACGCCGAACAACCGCTCCGGTTTCGGAACCAATTTCACGGTGTCGATCGAGGCGGCCGAGGGGGTGACCAGCGGCATCTCGGCGGCCGATCGGGCGCATACCATTCGCGTTGCGATCGCGCCCGGTGCCAGGCCGAGCGACATTGTTCAGCCGGGCCACGTCTTCCCGATCATGGCGCAGCCGGGCGGCGTGCTCATGCGTGCCGGGCACACCGAGGCCGGCTGCGACCTGACGCGCATGGCGGGTCTGACGCCGGCGGCCGTCATCTGCGAGGTCATGAAGGACGATGGCACCATGGCCCGCCTGCCCGATCTGGTCGAATTTGCTCGCGAGCACGGCCTGAAGATCGGCGCGATCACCGACCTGATCCACTACCGCGCGGCGCAGGAGGCCTTGGTCGAGTCGATCGGCGAGCGCACGATCGTGACGGCCCAGGGCGCGTTCCAGCTCAAGCTGTTTCGCGAGAAGCTGAATGGCGCGGTTCACCTTGCGCTGGTCAAGGGCACCCCGCACCCGGATCAGGAGACGCTCGTGCGCGTGCACCAGCCCTTGTCCCTGATCGACATGCTCGATACCGAGAGCGGTGTGCATTCCTGGAGCGTGCAAGCCGCACTCGCCCGCATTGCGCGAGCCGAGGCCGGGGTCATGGTGCTCCTGCGGGAGCCCGAGTCGTCGGAACAGCTTGCCGAGCGCGCGCTGGCGCCCCGTCCCCTGAATGCACACAAGGTCGATTTGCGCACCTATGGCATCGGCGCGCAGATCCTTCGCGCGGTCGGCGTGGGCAGGATGCGCGTGCTCGCCCGGCCGCGTCGCGCACCGTCCATGACCGGCTTTGAGCTCACCATCACCGACTACGAAACGCCCTGAGGATACGTACCGGGGACTCTTCGGCCCGCCCTGCCTGCCACGTTGCGAGTGCGCGTCGCGGGCCCCGGGCGTGTCCTTCACTCTTGACAAGGCACCATGGCTCTGGAACCTCTCATGAAACTGCGCGGCGCGGGTCTGCGCATCGGCATCGTGACCGCCCGCTTCAACACGCCCATCTGCGAGCAGCTGCTCGCGGGCGCACGTCGGGCGCTTGACGAGATGGGCGTGGAGGACCGCGACGTCTTCGCCATCACCGTCCCCGGCGCGCTCGAGATTCCGCTCGCCCTGCAGGAACTTGCCGCGAGCGAGCAGTTCGACGCCCTGATCGCCCTCGGTGCCGTCATCAAGGGCGACACCTATCACTTCGAGGTGGTGTGCAACGAGTCCGCGGCCGGCATCACCCGGGTCGGACTCGATCTGGAGATTCCGATCGGCAACGGCGTGCTGACCACTTTCACCGAGGCGCAGGCGGCCGAGCGGGCCGACCAGAAGGGCTACGAGGCCGCCCAGGCAGCGGTCGAGCTCGCGCTGCTTCGCGAGTACATCCACCGCGAACTGGGCGAGGCATGAGCGAGCGGACGACCCCGCCACCGCCCCCATCGCGGCGCGCGCAGCGACCGGCGAGTTCGCCACGTGCGGCGTCCAGCGCCTCGCGCCCGCAGCCGAGGCGATTGAGCCGGGAGCTCGTGCTGCAGGGGCTCTACGAGTTCCTGCTTGCGGGACATGACCCGTCGATGATCCGCGCTGCGGCCGAACGCGACCCGGGTTTCGGGCAGTGCGATGCCACGCTCTATCGCGAGCTTTGGTCAGGCGTGCATGCCGAGCGCGAGGCGCTTGCAGCGGCGCTTGCGCCATTCCTCGACCGGCCGTGGCCCGAGGTCAGCCCGATCGAGCGCAGTGTCCTTCTGCTGGGCGCATACGAACTGGCCCATCGGCTGGACGTACCATGGCGCGTGGCCATCAACGAAGCGGTCGAACTCGCCAAGAGCTATGGTGGTACGGACGGTCACCGCTGGGTGAACGGCGTGCTCGACAAGTTCGCACCGACAGTGCGCGCGGACGAGTTCGCTAGCCGCTGATCAGTCGGCCGTCGGGGCCCACGGCCAGAAACTGCACACCTTGGCTGCGCAGCCACGGCAGCGCGTCGGCCTCCATCAGCATCGCAATGCTGGCGAGTGCCCCCGCTGCGATGCAGAGCGTGCCCACCACCGAAATGGACTGCCAGTGCTGCGCCGGCTGACCCGTCCGCGGATTGATGATGTGGCAGAAGCGCCGACCGTCGATCATGACGAAGCGCTCGTAGTCGCCGCTCGTCGCCAGTGCGCCGCGCGCCACGTCGACGTGGGCCAGCGTGGCCTCGGGCTGCCGCGGATGACGGATGCCCAGCGACCACGCAGCACCGTCGGCAGCCGGGCCGATGACCGCAATGTCGCCACCGAGATTGATCAGGCCATGCGCAGCACCCGCCTCCCGGGCGACCACGGCAGCACGATCGGCGGCGTACTCCTTGCCGATGCCGCCAAAGTCGAGCTCCATGCCGCGGATCGTGAAGTCGATCCGGTCAGTGCTGACCTGAACATGGTTCCAGCCGACCCGGTCCAGGAGATCGGCGAGTCGCGCGGGATCGGGTCGCTCCGGGCGGTCGAACCGCCACGCGTGACGCAGCACGCCGCTGGTCAGATCGAACAGCCCGTGGCTCGCAGCATGCAATTCACCCGCAAACCGGCAGAGCGCCGCGGTTTCGGTGTCGATGGGGACGGACTCGCCACGTGCCGCAGCGCGGTTGATGGCAGCCGTGACGCTGTCCTCGCGGTAGCGCGAGTACTTGGCTTCAATCCGACGGACTTCGGTCTCGCAGGCGGTTGCGACCTCACGCGCCCGCGCGGCGGG
>CAZSTF010000025.1:5989-23967 GCA_964609555.1 uncultured Alcaligenaceae bacterium
AGCCGGTGATCCGAGGACAGGATGCGGCGTGGCCAGTCGATCGGATACGGTTCGCCGATGGTCGGGCTGTAGATTGGGTCGTAGTAGAAGTCGGCCGCGCGTTGCGTGTGGTAGCGCAGTCCGGGCGTGATGCGCCATTGGGCGCCCAGGGGCATTGCCCAGTCGAGTGTGACCGTGTGCGCACGCACGCCGAAGCTGTCGTCATAGAACCGCCAGGACCAGCGGAGCACGTCGGCGCGCGCACCCAGCGTGTGATTGCCGCGCAAAAGGATCGAGCTCTGATCCCGCGCCCGCGGTCGCCGGTCCACGATCTTGTAGGGGTCGTTGAAGTAGCCCCGGCCGCGGCTGTGCCGCACGAGAACCTGCAGCACATCCTCGGCGGTCCAGTTCTGGGTGACGCCCACGAGCACATCGCTCGTGAACCGCCGCTCGCTGCGCACCACACGGTTCACCGGGTGGATCACGTCCCGAGTGTGTGCGAATGAAAACAGCCAGGAACGATTGCGGTCCTCGCTGTCGACGGTCAGGTCCAGCGAGGTCGCCAACGAGCGATAGTCGCGCTCGGACGAGCCGGCCACTCCGCCCGCCAACGACCAGCCGTCGGCGTGATAACGCAGGCGACCGGCTCCGGCCGTGCGGTGCTCGGTGAAGCGCGAGGCACCGGACACGGCGCTGTGCCAGCGCGGCGAAGCGCCGGAGACGGCGTCGTAGGTCGAGGTCACTTCAAGCGAGAAGTCCGACGCGAGCGGCAGATAGGCGGCGACGGCCGGGCTCGTCACACGGATGCGCTCAAAGCCGCGCTGTCGGTCACGGTAGTGGCTGAGCTTCACGCTGACGGAAGCCTCGTCGCTTCGCGGTTGTGCGTCCGCAGGCGCGGTGAGTAGCAGACCTGGGATGGCCAGCGCTGCGAGCGTCACGCTGCCGAGCGGGACGGTGGCGTCACCCCTTGCTGCCGGGGTCTCAGTTGCAGCCACAGCCGCCTCCGCCCACACCGGCACCGCCATTGGCCGCCTCCTTGCTGAACCAGGTGTGCTCCTGAAGCTGGGATTCCAGTGCGTCGCGATTCCACTGCATCGCCGGTGAGGCAAGCGCGCCGCGCTCCCACGCCGCAGGGGGCTTGTAGGCACAGCCCGTGAGAACAAGGCTCAGCGCGAGCAGCGCCAGTTGGCGCTCGGTCGATCGGTGCATGATGAGATGTGTCACTTGGGTGTTCCTCTCAAGCTTTCGCGGCTGCTCGCGCCACCGAGGGCCTGGTCCAGCGCGGCGTCCAGGGCTGGAATATCGCCCTCACGAAAGCCGCGATGGACCCAGAGCACGCGGCCGTCGTGCCCGATCAGGAAGGCACTCGGCATGGTCTTGACGGCGTAGGCGGCGGGCGTGGCGCCCGTCGCATCGTAGGCAATGGTGAATCGGGCCGGTGTGGCGCGCAGGAATCGCTCCGCGTCGTCACGACGTCGGTCGACGTTGATCCCAACGACGGCCAGCTGCGGCCAGCGCGCCTGCACCTGGTTGAGCCATGGAAAGGACAGCTTGCACGGTGCGCACCACGAGGCCCAGAAGTCCACGTAGACATGCCGACCACGCAGGGCATCGAGTGTCACCGTCCCGGCGTTGCTCTCGAGCTGAAACCCTGGTGCCACATCCCCGGGGCGCACGGCCGATGCGGTCGCAGCAGCCGAGACGAGCAGGGCGACCAGGGTGCCGCGAACCAAGAGTGCAGCGCTGACCATCACTCCCCCGGCACGCAGAAGCGCACGCCCTCGCCATCCCAGCCGAGCGCGCGGAAATCATCGTAGAGGCTGGCTCTCACAACGAAGCGGTGATTCGGGTCGTCCGGAAAACGATCGTTGCTGCGGAACAGCCGCCAGACCGGAAGAAAGCCGCTCGGACAGGCTGCGCCCGTCGAAGCCGGGAGCCGCACATAGGCGTCGACGCCCTCGTTGAAGGGCAACCGCGGCAGAGCCTGGTTGCTGGGGTTGAGTCCGAGCAGGACCTCCTTCTCGGCGTCGATCGCGGTGTAGAAGTGGCTGCCACGCGATCGGTTGCGCGCGATCTCCGCAAAGAAATAGCGCGACAAGGCCGCGCTGCCGTCGAGCGGCATGGCCCAGACCGGAAAGGCTTCCCCCGTGCGCTCGAAGCCGACCAAGCCGTCGAGCAGTTGCTGCTCTTCAGGGCGGGAACTGATGAAGTAGTAATCGAGCGGGGCGAAGCGGAATTCCACCATCAGCCGCGTGTCGGGGGGCAGTGGGCGTGCCGTGGCAAACAGCGCAGCGCTGGCCGGACTCGATGAACCGTTGTGCTGGATGGTGAGCGTGGCGGTGGGCGAGCCCACGATCGGTGCCCGATAGCGCACCCGCACTGTGCACGACCCCTCCGGCGCAAGCTGTACACCCGCATGGCAGTCGCCGCCCACGACCTCGAAGGCCGCACTGCTGGTTGCGATGCTGCCGAGCGTCAGGGCCGCTTCGCCACGATTCGCGACTCGGGCGGACAGCGGCGCCGTGACCGTGCCAAGCCAGACCGCACCGAAGTCGAGCGAAGCCGGCTCGATCGACGCGATGCCCTGTGCGCCCCGACCGCCAAGTGCCACCGTGCTCGGGCTGCCCGGAGCGTTGTGGAGCACGGTCAACGTGCCGGTCACGCTGCCTGTCGCGCCCGGAGCAAAGCTCACATTGACCGTGCAGGACTGGGCCGGAGCCAGGGTCGCGCAGCCGGGCGCGGAAGCCGAAAACGGCGGGCCGGAGGTCGAGATCGAACTCACGACCAAGTCGGCGGCGCCGGTGTTCTGCACGGTGATCGCGCGCACTTCGGTGGCGCCCACCGCCACCGGCCCGAAGTCCACGCTCGCCGGGCTGACCGAGATCGCGGGCTGCGCCGTCACGCCACCCGGATTGGCGATGTAGGCAGCGAGGTCGGCAAGCTGGGCGGTGGAAAGTTGTCCGCGCAGGAACGCCATCTGCGACACGGTCGCGATCGCATAGGCGATGCCGCCCGGCTCTTCGCCGTTCTGGATCTTGTTCTGGTTCATGGTCGGGTCGGGACCATGGCAGCCGCCGGAGGCGCAGTTCGGATTGCCCGGCACGAGGATCGCGTTGTAGAGGGCGAAGCCGTTGTTGATGTTCTGTGCAGCGGCCCCGGACGCTGCGAGCGCGAGCAGGAGTCCGGCGATCAGTGATCCAAGCCACGCCATCCCGGGCAGTCGCCGGGCGCCATCACGCTGTGCACTCATGCTCCTAATCTACCTGACCCCTCAGACCCGCGTCACGTCGGTTGCATGAAGCCCATGTCCCAGTTACTGCCATGCACGGCAGCCAGGGTCGGGAACACGCCGGTCGGGCCCGTCATGGCGGACACGGGCACACCGAACCACTTGGCCACGGTGGCCACCATCGCATCACTCGCCGTCGTTGCGAGCAGTTCGCCGCGATTGAGCGAGTGGTTGAGCCGGTTGGCGATCCGCGTCGTCCCGGAGTACGGATTGGGCGGCAGACCGATCCGCGGCATGGCGCCGGCCGTGTTGTCGACCTCCATGTAGATCGGCGTCGTCGCCGGGACCGTGCTCACGTTGTGGCTTTGGCCGAAGATGTTGCGACCGTTCACCGCGCCGCCCAGCACGAACTGGAAGTTGCCCCAGCCGTGATCCGAGCCGTCCCCGTTCGAGTCGAGCGTGCGGCCGAATTCGCTCATGGTCATGAGCGTCACACGTGAGCGCGCGGTGACCGACGGCGGCTCGAGCCCGCTGCCCGCAGCATTGACCACCCGGATCTCTCCGAGGGCCTGCCAGAAGGCGAAGATCGCCTTGCTGATCATCTGGTTGAGGCGCGGATTGTCGCGCCAGAACTCGCGGCCGTGGGTGTCGAAGCCGCCGATGCCGACGAAGAAGATCTGCCGTTTGATCGGCTGCGTCGCCGTTGGCCCGAGCTGATTGCTCGCGCGGATCATCGCCGCCACCATGCGCAGCTGGCGCGAGAGCCAGTTGGTCTGGCCGCCGACTTGATCCGAGTCATTGAACCACTTCAGGATGTCCTCGGTCGTCGGCGAGGCGAGAAAGGCCGCGCTGATGGCCTGTTCGGTGTTGATCGACTGGCGCATGATGCCGCGCCACTGGTCGTGATAGATCGACACGCCTTCCGGCGTCACGGCGTACCGTGCCACTGCGGCATTCATCAGCGTGGCGTTCCACGAATAGCCGTTGCTGATGCGGACCGGGCCGCCGGAAAGGCAGAAGGGGAATGACGTATTGGACGTCAATGGGTTGTTGGTGTTGCAGGTGGTCGGATCGGTGAGACGGCCGAGGGCGCCCGTTCCCATCTGATAGGCGATTGCCCCCGGAGGTGCGCCCGACTCCGAGAGCATGAAGGTATTGACGCCGTTGATCGAGATCTGGGTGGAGACCTTGCTCTCGGTCGTGCCGGCGCGGTTCAGGTCGCGGATGACCGGATTCGCCGCGATGCGTCCGCCCACGCCGACGTTCGGGTTGGCGATGCCGGACGTGCCGCTCATCCAGCCCTTCTGCTGGTCGTCGTGCGAGTAGAGGTTGAGCGGGCGGGGCCCGCCCGTCCCTCGGTACCACTGATCGCGCGTGATCGGCGAGAGCATCGGTCCCACATTCGCGATGATCGCCAGGTTGCCCGCGTTGTAGAGGCTGTGCAGCTCCGTCATGTTCGGGTTCAGCGCGAACATGCGGCCGTAGGTGTTGGTCGTCCAGCCGCCTGCGGTCGGGTTGGCCGTGCCGGTGAGGAAGTTGGTGGTCGGTGCCGTGCCGGCCGATGTGGTGAGGCGCGTGCCGGCGAGCTGCGCGCGCGTGTGGGCCAGGTTTCCGGTCGAGGTGCTCTGCGATGCCGTGTCGCCATTGTTCGAGCGGTCGGTCGCGTAGCGGGTGAACTCGGTGAACGTGCCTGCGCTGCCGGTGCCCGCGGTGTTGCCGTCCTCGTAGGGGATCACGATGTTCGCGTGGTCCTGCCCGCCGTAGAGGAAGACGATCACCATGGCCTTGTACTCGTTGCCCACTTCCGAGGGCTCGACCGGCCCGGCGGCGTGGGCGATGCGGGTGAGCGTCTCGAGGGTGGGCAGGCCGCCAGCCACCGCCATCGCGGTGGCCGTCTTCATGAAGTCGCGCCGATCGAAGGTGTTGCTCATGGTCGGGCCTCTCAGCGCTGGATCTGGAATTCTGGGGTGTGCACCGCGAGCCAGAGCGCGCCGCGCACGCGGTCGCGGCGGCGGTCCTGCCACGTGGCGATCTGGCTGAGCCAGGTGTTGTAGGCCGTGGCCCCGGGGTCGGGCGACGCGGGCGGTGCGGGCATCGCACTGACCGGGTAGGCGGCATCGAGCGCCGCCGCGAGTGCCGCCTGGTGGGCCGGGCTCAGCGTGCCCGCCATGAGCACGAGATTCAGGTACTGCATGAGCTGCGTCGAGTTGTCGGCGATGGCGAACAGCTCCAGCACGTCGGCGCGCAGGCAGTTTTCCGGCGCGCTCGTGTAATTGCAGCCGTCACCGACCCACCAGATGGGGGCCTGCCGGAACTGCCGCTGGCTGCTCGTGTCGGTTACGAGTCGGCCGAAGTAGTTCTGCGTGGCCGCGATCGAGGTGGTCGTGGTGATCTCGAATTCCGGCGCGATCGCACTGGCCATCGACACCGGGCCGGGCGGCGCGAACTCGGGGTTGTAGTAGTTGAATACCGTGGGCGACTGGAGCGGGGCCTGGCTGATGCCGCTCTCGGGGTTGTCGAGCCCGTAGTGGAACTCGTAGCGCCCGGCACTGTTGCGGTAGTCGAAGGCCCGGAGCAGGGCGGACAGGCGGAGCATCGGCTCCTTCAGCTTGCCGAACTTCTGGTACTCGGCTGCACTGAGTGTGGTGGCTGGCGAGAGCGCCTCGTCGTCGAGCAGGATCGCGCGGATGACCGCCTTCATGTCGCCGCGCACGCCACTGCCGTTGTTGTTGAACACGGCCGTCACGCGGCCAACATAGGCCGGGGTGGGGTTCGACGTGACGAGGAACTTGATCAGGTGCTTGCTGATGAACGGCCCGACGTTCGGATGACAGAAGATGTTGTCGATCGCGGCGTTGAGGGTGTCGTACGCGTGCTTCTTGTTGGTGCGCGTGCCGGTCGTGAAGCCCGAGCCCGTCGTGTCGATCGCAGGCAGGAGCCCGGGGTTGGTGCTCGCGTCGGCGAGCGCGATGGCTGCGCTGCAGGCGGGCACCGATCCGGCGTAGGTGCCGTACTTGAGCAGTTGCTTGCTGCCGGCGTGATGCCGCGTCGGAAAGGCCACCATCGGGCGCTGCCAGCCGCGGTCGACCGGCGGGAAGTTGACACCGAGGTCGTCGCGCGTGGGGTTCCAGTCCCAGGACGGATGGGTGCCGCCGTAGCCATCGACGCAGGATGCGAGCGGCACGGCGTAGCCCGCCGCCGGCAGCTCCGCACCGGCGGGCAGTCCGGCCGTATCCACGCGGCAGTAGGGATCGTCGTAGGTGAAGCCGGTGAACACACGGGCGAAGCCCTTGACAATGTCTTCGTCGTAACTGGGTACGGGCTCGCCGCCGACCAGGACCTTCTCGCCATTCATGTCAAGCTTGAACAGCCCGACCGCGAAGAGCTGGAGGATTTCCCGGGCGAAGTTCTCGTTGGGCGTGGCGCTGCGCCCGTCGTTGCGCAGGTGGCTCAGGTAGAGACCCATCGCAGGCGAGCGGGTCACCTGCATGAGGATGTCGCGATAGTTGCCGAAGGCGTTGTCGGCCAGCACATCAAGGTAGGACGCGATCGCGAGCGGATTGTCGGTGCCACCGTCGGAGGAGACGACAAGCACCTGCGAGAGCGCGAAGGCGAGGCGCTGACGCAACTGGTCCGGCGAGTCGAGCGCCTGCTTCCAGAACGCTTCGCGCAGGTGATGCGGACCGAAGTAGCCGCTGCCGATCTCGGTCTTGCGCTGGGCGACGTAGTCGTAGTGCTTCTGGCTGCGTGGCATCACGAACTGATCGTTGATCCAGCGCGAGGCCCTCTGCTTGGTGGCCGAGCCACCCACGCTCGGGTCGAGCGGGCCGGTAGCCAAGGCGGCGATCTGGGCGCGCGTGGGTCCGAAGGTGGTCTGGATCAGGAAGCGCGCTGCGGCCAGTTCGTCGGCCGTTGGCGCAGAGAAACTCCACGTCGGGCAGCCCGCGGCGAGAAACGCATCCATGCGCGCCTTGGTGTTGCGCACGGCGTAATTGCTGGCAAGGTTTTGATTGTTGTCCGTGCTGGCGTTCGGCTTGACCCATTCCACTGCGGGCAGACCGAAAGCGTAGCGGGCGACGGCGGCCGCGTCGTCGCGATCGAGGATGCCGTTGGCGTTGATGTCGAGCCGCGGCAGGTTGGTCGTGATGTTGGATTCGACCGTCGTTGACGACAGACCGGTGAAGCCGGCCACGAGCGCGCTGCCGCGAAGACCCCGGGCGTAGCGCTGCAGCAGCACTGCGTCGACCGTGGCCGACAGCGTCGGGTTGCCGGAGATGCGGAACGGGCAGGACGAGACTTGGGACTGCGTGGGCAGGCTGAGCGCGCCAAGCGCGACGGCGGCGATTCCGGCCAGAGCGCGTACGGGACGCAGGGTGAAGGGAAAGTTGGACATCGGGGGCACTCCTGCAGGCACACCGGTCGCCCCCGACCGCGCGCCCTGCGTTGGGCAATCGGGATGTTATGACAACGGCATGAGCCTGTATAGGCCCTTGATGCGACAGATCGCGTCGCGGTCGGTCCGCGGGCGCGCGTCAGCCCACCACGGCGGGCGGAGGACTCCAGGGCCGCGGCAGCGGGCCGGTCGCTGATGCGGCAGAGGACGCTTGGCTGAGCCAGACGGTGTCGAGCGGTGCCCGATCGAGCGAGACGGTGGTCGTGTGCAACACGTCATGGCGGAAGTAGCTGACCGGGACATCGCAAGGCAGCGAGAAGCGTGCCAGGTGCTTGCCCAGGGTGGCCGCGCTCGCTCGGAGACCGTCCACGGCAACGAGGGTGTCGCCCGCGGACAGGCCCGCCTCATGTGCAGCGGAGCCCGAAAGCACGTGCCGGATCGCTGGAAGGGGCCCGTTGCCTTCCTGGAGGACGATGCCGAGTTGCCGCAGGTTCAGGCGCACGGCATCCGAATCGGCGCGACCGCCGCGATCGGCCTGCCCCGCTGACGCGCGTCGGCCGAGGGTGACACCGAACGGCAGGAGCAGGGCGGCCCAGTCCGGATCATCGGTGCCGTCGATGTGGCGGGCGAAGAACGGGCCAAGGTCCATGCCCGCCAGGTCCGAGAACACCGGGGCGATGTCTTCCGGCACGCCGATGCCTGCCTTGCCGTACTCCCGCCACAGCGCGCGCATCAGGTCGTCGAGGCTGCCGCGTCCGGCGGCGCGCAGCGTCAGGTCGAGAGCCAAGGCTACGAGGCCACCCCGAAGGTAATAGCTGACCTGGCTGTTCGGTGCATTCTCGTCGGCCCGGTAGTACTTGATCCAGGCGTCGAAGCTGCCTTCGGCCAGCGATTGAACGCGTCGTCCCGGCGTGCGCAGGAGCTGCGTCAGGTGCCGCCCGAGGAGCCTGAGGTAATCCTCTTCACTGATGAGCCCGGCGCGGGCGAGCATCAGCTCGTCGTAGTAGCTCGTGAAGCCTTCGAACAGCCAGAGCAGCCGCGTGAGGTTCTCCCGTGTCGTGTCGTAGCGCATGAACGCCGCGGGCTTGAGACGCTTGACGTTCCAGGCGTGAAAGTACTCGTGCGAGATGAGCCCGAGCAGCGAGAGATAGCCTTCGGTCACCCCATCGTCGCCGGTCGCGGGGAGGTCGTTGCGCGGGGCGATCAGCGCCGTGCTCGATCGGTGTTCCAGGCCGCCGTAGCCGTCGTCGACGACGTGCAACTGGAACAGGTAGTGCGGGAACGGGGCCCGCGCATCTCCGAAGAGGTCGCAGTGCGCCTGGCAGATCCGTGCCGTGTCACGGGCCAGACGTTGGAGGTCACCGCGATGCCGCCCGGACACGACGAAGCGGTGAGGCACGCCGCCGGCCTCGAACTGGAATTCATCGAATTCGGCGCACTCGATTGGGTGATCGATGAGCTCGTCGTAGCTCGCTGCGCGGTAGCGACCGAAACCGCGCGCATCGACCTCGACCCGCGGGAGCGTGGTTGCACAGTGCCACGACAGGCCTTGGGCAAACCGGGGCGGCTCGATGTCCAGCGTGAGCGCGCCATCGGTCGAGTCCAGCCGCTCGAGGAGCGCCGCCGCGGGGTTGACGAAGCCTCGGGACGCATCGAAACAGCACCCCCGGACCGAACGATCCCACGCATAGACGCGGTAGCGGACGACGAGCGGCAGGTTGCCGGCGCACTCGATCTGCCAGCTGGCCTTGTCGACTTTGCGGACGTTGCGTGCGGGAAGGCGCTCGTCCGCCTGGCTGGCCTCGAGCGACACGACGTGGCGCGCGAACTCCCGGATGAGATAGCTCCCAGGAATCCACGTCGGCATGCGCAACCACTCGATGGCGCGGGGCGCGTCGATGGTGAGCGTGACCTCGAGCAGGTGGCCCGCGGGGTCCGCAAAGGAGAGGCTGTAATGCATGGTGGGCAAGGTGCCGACGCGCCGCGTGATGCAGCCACGACGGACAGGGTGGCACCCCGAAGACGAATCGAACGTCCGACCTACCCCTTAGGAGGGGGTCGCTCTATCCACTGAGCTACCGGGGCGTGCCCACATTCTAGGATTCGCCGATGACGAGGAGCGCCCCGACGCGCCGCCCCTCGGCGAGCAGCACGTTGTAGGTGCGGCACGCGGCCCGGGTGTCCATGACCTCGAAGCCGAGCCGCGCCTCGATGATCGGACGCAACGCCACCGGTGCCGGAAAGCGCTGGCGACGGCCGGTACCGATGATGATGATCTCGGCGTCGAGCGTCGCGACATGGGCGAGCGCGGCGGCATCGAGCGGGTCCGATGCGATCCACGGTGTCGCGCCGGTGCGGTGCGAGAGCGCGATGGAGCTCGTGAAGATCCTCTCGCCGATCCGCACCGAGACGTCATCGAAGGCAAGGATCGCGTGAGCGGGAGCCGCTTCGCGGACGAACTGCATGGCCACGGCCATCTCCTCTGGCGTGAAGGCGCTTGACAGCCGTCATTCTGACCTGTGCTGCGCTGCCATAGAATTCAGGGCGTGTTGATGCTGGGGCTTTGCGCAAGCGCATCGGCACGGAGCGGGAGACAAATTCGTCGCGAGCGCAGCCAAGGCAAGGCGCGAGCGAGCGAAAGGCGAGACATATCGTCGGATAGGCGATGCCTTGAGCGAGTGAGCAACGACGCATTGGCAAGCGCAGCAGAATTTCTCTCCCGCGAAATGGTGCCTCCTCTGTCTGTCAGACTCGCTGCCGGATCGGAGAGGTGAACAATGAACCGGTCGTGATCGCACGCCGCCGCACGGCGTCGCGGGCAGGGCCGCTGCACCGAAAATCTCATGCAAACCGACTTTCCGCGCATCAAGCGCCTCCCGCCTTACGTCTTCGCCATCACGACCGAACTCAAGATGAACGCCCGCCGCCGCGGCGAGGACATCATCGATTTCGGCATGGGCAATCCGGACGGGCCGACCCCCAAGCACATCGTCGACAAGTTGGTCGAGACGGCCCAACGCGGCGACACCCACGGCTACAGCGTCTCGAAGGGCATCCCCCGCCTGCGCCGGGCGATTGCCAGTTGGTACGCCGCGCGCTACGGCGCCTGGATCGATCCCGAGACCGAGGCGATCGTCACGATTGGCTCGAAGGAGGGGCTCGCGCACCTGATGCTCGCGACCATGGACAAGGGCGACACGGCGCTCGTCCCGAATCCGAGCTACCCGATCCACATTTACGGGGCGATCATTGCCGGTGCGGACATCCGCTCGGTCCGGATGACCGACGACGTGGACTTCTTCGAGGAGATCGAGCGCGCGATCCGCGAGAGTTTCCCGAAGCCGAAGATGCTGATCCTCGGCTTTCCGTCGAACCCGACGGCCAAGTGCGTCGATCTCGCCTTCTTCGAGAAGATCGTCGCCCTGGCCCGCGAGCACAAGATCTGGGTCGTGCACGACCTGGCCTACGCCGATCTCGGCTTCGACGGCTACAAGGCGCCTTCGATCATGCAGGTCAAGGGAGCCAAGGAGGTTGCCGTCGAGTTCTTCACCATGAGCAAGAGCTACAACATGGCCGGCTGGCGCGTGGGCTTCATGGTGGGCAACCCGCATCTCGTGGCCGCGCTGGCCCGAATCAAGGGCTATCACGACTACGGCACCTTCACGCCGATCCAGGTCGCCTCGATTGCTGCGCTCGAGGGACCGCAGGACTGTGTCGAGGAGATCCGGCTCAAGTACCAGTCGCGCCGCGACGTGATGGTCAAGGGACTGCACGAGGCGGGCTGGATGGTCGACAACCCGAAGGCCAGCATGTACATCTGGGCACGCATTCCCGAGCCCTATCAGAAGCTGGGCTCGCTCGAATTCTCGAAAAAGCTGCTCGCCGACGCCAAGGTGAGCGTCTCGCCCGGCATCGGGTTCGGCCAGTACGGCGACACGCATGTCCGCTTCGCGCTGATCGAGAACGAGGCGCGCTCCCGCCAGGCCATTCGCGGCATCAAGGACATGTTCCGCAAGGACGGCCTTCTCTGATCGCGCTCGGGCAATCAACACGCACACGTCATGAAACCACTCCGCATCGCGCTCCTCGGCATCGGCACCGTCGGCGGCGGCACCTTCGAGGTGCTCACGAGAAATGCCCACGAGATCACCCGCCGCGCCGGGCGTCCGATCGAGGTGGTCGCGGTGGCCGCGCGCAATGAAGTCAAGGCGCGGCGGATCGTGCCGTCGCACATTCCGGTCACGTCGGACTTCGAGGCGGTCGTCCGCGATCCGGGGGTCGATGTCGTGGTCGAGGTCATGGGGGGCTACGAGCCGGCCAAGAGCCTGATCCTCGCTGCGATCGCGCAGGGCAAGCACATCGTGACTGCGAACAAGGCGCTGCTCGCCCTGCATGGCGATGAGATCTTCGCCGCCGCGCGAGCGCAGCAGGTGATCGTGGCCTTCGAAGCCGCGGTCGCGGGCGGCATTCCGATCATCAAGGCGTTGCGCGAAGGGCTGGTCGCGAACCGGATCGAGTGGATTGCCGGCATCATCAACGGCACGACAAACTTCATCCTCTCCGAGATGCGCTCGCGCGGATTGCCGTTTGCGGAGGTGCTCAAGGCCGCGCAGGAGAAGGGCTACGCCGAGGCGGATCCGACCTTCGACATCGAAGGGATCGACGCGGGGCACAAGCTCTCGATCCTCGCCTCGCTCGCCTTCGGCATTCCGCTTTCGTTCGATCGCGCGCACGTCGAGGGCATCACCCGCGTCGAGGCTCAGGACATCCGCTACGCCGAGGAGATGGGCTACCGCATCAAGCTGCTTGGCATCGCCCGGCGACGTGCGGAGGGCATCGAGCTACGGGTTCATCCGACGCTGATTCCGTCAAAGCGCCTGATTGCCAACGTCGAAGGAGTGATGAACGCCGTGCTCGTGAAGGGCGATGCGGTCGGCGCCACGCTGTACTACGGTGCCGGCGCAGGTGCCTACCCGACCGCCTCGGCCGTGATTGCCGATCTGGTCGACGTGGCGCGCCTGATCGACGCCGACCCGGCGCACCGCGTGCCCTATCTGGCCTATCAGCATGACCGACTGGGCACCGAGCCCGTGCTGCCGATCGAGGCCGTGGAGTCGTCGTATTACCTGAGGCTTCGCGTGGATGACCGGCCAGGCGTGCTCGCCGACATCACGCGCGTGCTCGCCGACAACGAGATCTCGATCGACGCCATGCTGCAGAAAGAGCCTGCCGAGGGCGAGGCCCAGACCGACATCATCCTGCTGACCCACGAGACGATCGAGCGACGCGTGCGCGATGCCATTGCACGCATCGAAGCGCAACCGAGCACGCGCGGACCGATCGTCATGCTGCGTCTGGAGAACCTGGCCTGATGCGTTACGTCTCCACGCGCGGCGGCGGCGCGCCGCAGACCTTTTCGCAGGTGCTGCTTTCGGGGCTCGCCGACGATGGCGGGCTCATGCTGCCCGAGACCCTGCCACGGATCACGGATGCCGATCTCACCGCTTGGCGGGGCCTGCCCTATCACGCGCTCGCGGCACGGGTGATCGCCTGCTTCGTCGATGATTCCGACCTGCCGCATGCGCAGCTCGCGCGCATGGCCGCCGAGACCTACACCGCGGCGACGTTCGGCAGCGAGGCGATCACGCCACTCACCTCCATCGAGACCTTCCACCCCGGCCTCTGGCTGCAGGGGCTCTCGAACGGTCCGACGCTCGCCTTCAAGGACATGGCGATGCAGCTCCTCGGGCGGCTCTTCGAGTTCGAACTCGGCCGCACGGGACGTCGGCTCAACATCCTGGGTGCCACCAGCGGCGACACGGGCAGTGCAGCGGAGTACGCGATGCGTGGTCGCGCGGGCATTGCCGTGTTCATGCTCTCGCCGGCGGGCCGCATGAGCCCGTTCCAGCGCGCGCAGATGTATTCGCTCGCGGACGCGAACATCCACAACATCGCCGTCGAAGGCGTGTTCGATGACTGCCAGGACATCGTGAAGGCCGTCTCGAACAATCTCGAATTCAAGGCGCGGCATGCGATCGGCACGGTCAACTCGATCAACTGGGGCCGCATCGTCGCCCAGGTCGTCTATTACGTCTACGGCTATCTGCAGGCCACCTCGTCGAACGGTGAGCGGGTGTCCTTCGCCGTGCCCTCGGGCAACTTCGGCAACATCCTCGCCGGCCACATCGCGCGCGAAATGGGCGTGCCGATCGAGCGGCTGATCCTGGCGACCAACGAGAACAACGTGCTCGCGGAGTTCTTCCAGACCGGCATCTACCGGCCGCGGGCGAGCCGCGAGACCTTCGAGACGTCCTCGCCATCGATGGACATCTCGAAGGCGTCCAACTTCGAGCGCTTCGTCTATCACCTCTTTGGCGGCGATGCCGACCGCGTGCGCGCGCTCTGGCGCGAGGTGGATGGCGGCGGCGCATTCGATGTGTCGGCCACACCCGAATTCCGTGGGCTGCGCGAGCGCTTCGGCTTCGTGGCCGGGACGAGCACGCACGCCGATCGCATTGCGACGATCCGCGCCGTGCATGCGCAGACGGGCGTGCTGATCGACACCCACACGGCCGATGGCGTGAAGGTGGCACGCGAACTCGCCCCCGCCAACGGCAAGACGCTCGTGCTCGAAACCGCGCTGCCGGTCAAATTCGCCGCGGCGGTGCGCGAGGCCGTGGGCTTCGAGCCGCCGCTCACCGACGCGCAGCGCCGGATGCTCGAACTGCCGCAACAGGTGACGACGATTCCGCCCTCGGCCGATCGGGTCAAGGCGATCATCGCAGGTACCGATCCGGCGGCCTGAAGCGCATCGCATGCCCAACCGACTCATCGTCAGGCAGCTCGCGCATCGCTACCCGCCGCGAGGCCGGGAGCCGTCGCGCGATACGCTGACCGACGTCAGTTTCGAGGTCGAGACCGGACGTGTGGGTTGCCTGCTGGGCCCCTCGGGCTGCGGCAAAACGACCTTGCTTCGCTGCGTGGCGGGGCTGGAACGTCCTTCCCAGGGCACGATCCGCATCGGAGATCACGTCGTCAACGATGCGGGGACCTTCGTCGAGCCCGAGGCCCGCGGCGTCGGCATCGTGTTTCAGGACTACGCGCTCTTTCCGCACCTGAACGTCGCAGACAACGTCGCCTTCGGTCTCTTTCGCCTGACCGCGACCGAGAGGGCAAGGGCGGTCGACGAGGCGCTCGCGCTCGTGGGCCTGACGAAGGAACGTGCCGCCTTTCCGCACGAGCTCTCGGGCGGGCAGCAGCAGCGCGTGGCCCTGGCGCGCGCGCTCGTGACGCGGCCCAAGGTCGTGCTCTTCGACGAGCCGTTCTCGAACCTCGATGTCGAGACGCGGCAGACGCTCTCGGCCGAAGTGCGCAGCCTGCTGCTGGAGACGGGTGCGACGGCGCTCTTGGTCACGCATGACCAGCATGAGGCCTTTGCGCTGGCCGATGAGGTGGGCGTGCTGCGCAATGGTCGGCTCGAACAGTGGGACACCGCCTACAACCTCTACCATCAGCCGTCCACGCGGTTCGTGGCCGACTTCGTGGGCGAGGGCGTGTTTCTGCCGGCGACCGTGGTCGATGCCCATCACGTCGAGTGCGAACTCGGGTTTCTGCGCCTTGATCAGGCGACTCCGCGTTCAAAGGGTGAGCGGATCGAACTGCTGCTCCGACCGGACGATGTGGTGCATGACGACGCGAGCCCGTGGACCGCGCGCGTGCTCGCCCGGGCATTTCGCGGCGCAGAGTTTCTCTACACGCTGCAGCTCGCAAGTGGCGCGAGCGTACTGGCCTTGGTGCCCAGCCACCACAATCACCGCGTGGGCGAATCGATCGGAATCCGCCTTCAGCTGGATCACGTCATCGCGTTTTGAGTGGCGCGGGTTGCAATCTCTCCCTCTCCCTTCGGGAGAGGGTTGGGGTGAGGGCGTGTCGGCGCCGGCGTCAGAACGCCGCCTCGTCCAGTGCGAGCGTGCCCTCGGCGCCGTCAGTGATGACCTCTGCTGCCGCGAGGGCTTCCGGAATCATCGTGTCCACGTAAAAGCGCAGCGTGGCGAGCTTGGCCTCGTGAAACGCGCGATCGGCATCCCCGGCCGCAAGTCGCTCGGCTGAAGTCTTGGCCACACGGGCGAGCGCCCAGGCACCGCAGACGATGCCAAACAGCTTGACCATCGGCACGCTGCCGGCATAGCAGGCGCGCAGGTCGCCTTTCCAGTGCGCGAGATTCCACTCGACCGCGCGCTCCATGGCATCGATGCCCTGGGCGAGTCGGCGACGCGCGGCGGCGAGATGCGCATGGCTTGCGCCGTCGAGGCTCGCGACGAAGGCGCGCAGGGTGCCAATAAGCGCCTTCGCAGTGACACCGCCCTCGCGGGCCATCTTGCGGCCGATGAGGTCATTGGCCTGAATGGCGGTCGTGCCTTCGTAGATCGTGGTGATGCGGGCGTCCCGGTAATACTGAGCCGCGCCGGTTTCCTCGACGAAGCCCATGCCGCCGTGGACCTGCACGCCTTGATAGGTGACGTCCTGGGCCATCTCGGTCGACCAGCCCTTGACCACGGGAATCATGAGATCGACGAAGGCCTGATTCGCTTTGCGGGTCTCGGCGTCCGGGTGCGCTTCGGCCAGGTCGAAGGCGTAGGCCGTGGCCATCGCGAGGGCACGCGCTGCCTCCGTCTGTGACCGCATGCGAAGCAGCATCCGACGCACATCCGGGTGGCGGATGATCGGGGCGGTCGGGCCTTTCGGGTCGGCGACATCGCGCGACTGCAGGCGCTCGCGCGAGAACGCGACGGCCCGCTGGTAGGCGCGCTCGGCGATGCCGATGCCTTGCAATCCCACACCGAAGCGCGCGAGGTTCATCATGATGAACATGTACTCGAGGCCCCGGTTCTCCTCGCCCACGAGGAAGCCGACCGCGCCCCCGTGGTCGCCATACTGCATGACCGCCGTGGGCGAGCCGTGAATGCCGAGCTTGTGTTCGAGCGAGACGCACCAGGCATCGTTGCGTGCGCCGAGCGTGCCATCCGAATTGACCAGGAACTTGGGCACGACGAAGAGCGAGATGCCCTTGACCCCCTCGGGCGCATCCGGTGTGCGGGCCAGCACGAGATGGATGATGTTCTCGGTCCAGTCGTGTTCGCCGAAGGTGATGAAGATCTTGGTGCCGGAGAGGCGATAGGTGCCATCCGGCTGTCGCTCGGCCCGGGTCTTGACCAGCGCGAGGTCCGAGCCCGCCTGCGGCTCGGTCAGGTTCATCGTGCCGGCCCACTCGCCCGAGACCATCTTCTCGAGATAGGTGCGCTTCAGTTCGTCGCTGCCGGCGATCAGGAGCGCTTCGATCGCGCCCTGCGTGAGCATAGGCATGAGCCCGAAGCTCATGCACGAGGCGTGCAGCATCTCGTCCGTGAGGGTGGCCACCGATCGGGGCATGCCCAGACCGCCATACTCCGCCGGCATCGGCAGGCCCATGCCGCCGATGGCCCGGAAGGTCTCGTAGGCCGCCTTGAAGCCGCTGGGCGTGGTCACCGATCCATCGTCGTGGCGCGTCGCGCCCTCGCGGTCGCCCGGCCAGTTGAGCGGGTCGAGCACTTCGCTCGCGAACTTCGCCGTCTCCTCAAGGATCGCCTGCACCGTGTCCGGCGTGGCCTCGGCAAAGTGTGGCAGCGCGGCGAGCTCGCCGATCGGGGCAACGGTCTCGAGCAGGAAGCGGAATTCCTTGAGGGGCGCGGCGTAGGGCATGGCAGGCGAGTGAGTGAAGACGGGAAGAACAGGTCGGCGGCCTCCGGTGGAGGCCGGTGCCGACGACGAGGGTCAGAGCTTCGCGGTCAGTTCGGGAACGGCCTCGAACAGATCGGCCACGAGGCCGTAGTCGGCCACCGAGAAGATCGGTGCGTCCGGGTCCTTGTTGATGGCCACGATGACCTTCGAGTCCTTCATGCCGGCGAGATGCTGAATGGCCCCGGAGACGCCCACGGCGACATAGAGGTCGGGTGCGACGATCTTGCCGGTCTGGCCGACCTGATAGTCGTTGGGGACGTAACCCGCATCCACCGCAGCGCGACTCGCTCCAAGGGCGGCGCCGAGCTTGTCGGCCAGCGGGGTGATGACTTTCTGGTAGTTCTCGCCCGAGCCGAGCCCGCGTCCGCCGGTGACGACGATCCGCGCGGCGGTGAGCTCCGGCCGTTCGCTCTTGACGATCTCGGCCGAGACGAACCGGGTGGTGCCGGTGTCGGCGACGGCGGCGACAGGCTCCACGGTCGCGTTACCTCCGGTCGCCGCGGCAGCTGCGAACGCGGTTCCGCGCACCGTGATGACCTTCACGCCGTCCGACGATTTGACGGTGGCGTAGGCATTGCCTGCGTAGATCGGGCGCACGAA
>CAZSTF010000026.1:0-3278 GCA_964609555.1 uncultured Alcaligenaceae bacterium
GCCCGCCGCGTCTGCGATTGCGGCCGCCGCCGGCAGTGCTTCCCGCGCGCGCCTGGGCGCGGCGACGTTGTTCGATGAGTTCTGCGCGGATCGCCGGGTCCGACTCGATGAAGTGCGTCCACCAGTCGGCGAGTTCCTGATCGCACTCCCCCGCCGCGGCCCGCAGCAGCAGGAAGTCGTAGGCCGCACGAAAACGCGGTTGCTCGACCATGCGGAGCGCGCTCGAACTGGTGCGCACCTCGAATCGGGGCTGCATCAGCCAGATCTCGCGCGTGATGCCGGCGAAACGCTGCGGCAGGGTGATGGTTTCGCGCTGCTCATCGAGCACTTGCTCCATCGCCGTGTGGAGCGCCGGGATCCGATGCTCACCGCGGGCGACCAACGCCTCCCAGCGCTTGGCCACCTCGTGCCAGAGCAGACAGGCAAACAGAAAGGCCGGAGAGACCGGCTTGTCTTCGCGAACCCGCTGGTCGGTGTTGGCCAGGGCGAGTTCGATGAACTTCTGGCCGCCCGGTTGCCGGTAGATCAGGTCGAGCAGCGGGAGCAGCCCTTCGGCGAGCCCATGCTCGCGCAGCGCGGCGAGCGTGCTCTGTGCGTGCCCCGACAGGAGCAGCTTCTGGACTTCGTCGAAGAGTCGCGCTGCGGGGACGTTCCGGATGAGTGGGGCATTGCGCCGGATGGCCTTGGCCGCCGCCGGTGCAATCGTGCAGTCGAGCTTCACTGCCAGGCGCACGGCACGCAGCATCCGCACGGGGTCTTCCCGGTAGCGCAGATCCGGCTCGCCGATCACGCGGAGCGTGCGCGTCTTGATGTCCTTGAGGGCGCCGACGTAGTCCACCACGCGATCCGCGAGCGGATCGTAGTAGAGGGCATTGACCGTGAAGTCCCGCCGCGTGGCGTCTTCGAGCTGATTGCCGTAGACGTTGTCGGAGACGATGCGGCCGGTCTCGTCAGCCTCCACCTCGTCGCTGCGGTTGGCGCGGAACGTCGAGACTTCGATCGTCTCGTCTCCGAAGATCACATGCACGAGGCGAAAGCGGCGACCGATGATGAACGCGCGCCGGAACTCGCGCTTGATCTGCTCGGGGCGGGCGTCAGTGACAACGTCGAAGTCCTTCGGCACGACACCGAGCAGGGCGTCGCGGACCGCACCGCCCACGATGTAGGCCTCGAATCCCGCACTCTGCAGGCGCTCGCAGACGGTGACCGCATTGCGGCTCATGCTGGCTGCAGAGATGCCGAGACTCTGACCTGAGCATTCGCGGCGCTTCGGGCCGCGGGAAGGGAGGACGCGTTCGAGCAGAGATCGGATCAAGACAGGCTCCCGACCGATCCCGAGCGAGGACCGGCGATGTTGAGCCGGGGAGGAGGCCGACGCCTGGCGCGCTCGAACCGAGCCGTCATGTCGATGCCGACCGGGGCAGACGCCGCGACGTGCGGTGCCGATGCAGCATGGAGATGACGCGGTCCGGAGGGCGAACTGAACTGACAAGCGATGGGTCGCTCCGCCGACGCGCGGAGTATATCGGCCGGCATGTCACGGACGGCGCGGCCGGTCGTGCCGGTTGCTCGATGGCGGCCGACTCCCTGCACCGCCGTCAGGCCGGGGAAAGGCGGCTGCCTAGAATCCTGCCCAGTCCCCATCACCCTCCATGCGATGAGCTTCAGCAATCTGACCCCGGGCAAGGATGTGCCCAATGACGTCAATGTCGTGATCGAGATCCCGATGAACGGCGAGCCAATCAAGTACGAGGTCGACAAGCAATCGGGCGCGATCTTCGTGGACCGCTTCATGTCGACCGCCATGCACTACCCGTGCAACTACGGCTACATCCCGGCGACGCTCTCGGGCGATGGCGATCCCGTGGATGTCCTCGTGCTCTCGCCGGTACCACTGATCCCCGGCGTGGTCGTGCGCTGCCGCCCGATCGGGATGCTCCGCATGCAGGACGAGGCGGGCAGCGACGAGAAGATCCTCGCCGTGCCGGTGGACAAGCTGACGAGCATTTACCGCAACGTGCAGAGCCCACGGGACTTGCCGCCGGTCGAGATCGACCGGATCACGCACTTCTTCGAGCATTACAAGGATCTCGAGCCGGGCAAGTTCGTCAAGGTCATTGGCTGGGCCGAGGCGGCCGACGCGCGCGCCGAGATCATCAACTCCGTCGAGCGCTACAACAAGGGCGACAAGGCTGCCTGAGCCTCAGGGCGTGAGCCCGACGCAGCGCGGCGTCGATGCGCGCCAGCGCGTGGCCCAGTCGTCCTCGGGCGGCCAATCGCCCAGGGCGAGGGCCCGACGATCGGCCGCGCCCACGCACCAGAAACGTGTCGGTGCCTCGGGCGCGTCCGGCCGCACGGTCAGCTTCGCGACGACACGCTCGCGCATGAGCCGGCGCCATTCATCGACCTGACGGTCGGTCATCGGCACGACGAAGTCGACGGCAGGCTCCACGTCGGGATGGCGTCGGGCAGCCAGCGCGAGGATGCCGCCCTGCGCGTTGCGAAAGAGCGGCACCGGGCCTGCGCGATCCGCCAGCATCACGAGTCCGTAGCCCCGGTCGATGCGATGTGCACGGACGATCTGCGCGATGGCGTCCGCCGCACGCTCGACCTCCACGCTCGCTTGCTGCCATTGCCATGCGGCCTTCGCGAACAGCATCGCGCCGGGCATGAGCAGGATGAGCGCTGCAAGGGCCACACCGATCGACCGCAACTGCGACCCGCGCGCGGCCAGCCCGGCGAGTCCTGCGCCGAGCAGGAGCGCGTGCGCCGGTGCGGCCGCGTAGTAGAGGCGTGCGCCATCCGTACCGGGCGCGACCCCCGGGAAATGCAGCGCCACTGCGGCCAAAACCGCACCGATCCACAGGACGGCAACGATGCCCATCCGCCGCAATTCGCATCGACCCGACGCCATCGCGAGGAGGAACGCCAACGCCGTGACGGCGACGAGCGCGACACGGCCGCCCTCGGGATTGATGTCTTGGCCTCGCGCGTCCCCCGGCATCAACATGGCGTGTGCATGAGCCGTCATGGCCGAGAGCCATGCCTGCCCACGTGAGAGCAGTGAGGCGGTGTCTGCGGAGGCCAACGGGTAGGCGGCGGTCGACCATGTGCCGACGGCAAGCGCGCGGACCGTCAGGTAGGCGAGGGCCAGCGCGACGTGGGCAGCGAGCGCGATCCGCCCCTCTTCCGCGCGTCGGCGATTCAGACCGCTCGCGTAGATCACTGCAACCAGCACCGGCAGCAGCAACGCGCTTTCCTTGCTCAGGTAGGCGCCG
>CAZSTF010000026.1:3378-22985 GCA_964609555.1 uncultured Alcaligenaceae bacterium
CACTGCAACCAGCACCGGCAGCAGCAACGCGCTTTCCTTGCTCAGGTAGGCGCCGACCGCGGCCAAGAGCGAGGCGGACAATGCCGATCCGAATCGGTGCGCAGTGAGTGCCACCAGCGACAACAGCATGAGGCTCGTGGCCCACCCGTCGAAGCGGCCCACCAGCCAGAAGATGACCTCAGCCGACCACGGATTGAGCAGCATGGCCGCGAACGCGGTTGCGGCGGCCAGACGGCTTCCTATCAGGCGCCACGCGAGCAGGGCCGTTCCGGCACTGGCTGCCGCATGGAGCGCGACATTGGTCACGTGCCACGGCCGACCGTCGGCACCCCAGAACCAGGCATCGAGCGCCAGACTCGTGAACGCCCATGGCCGCCACATGGTCGATCCGGGCCCCCAGAGCGGACCGATCCAGCGCTGCCAAACGGATTCCCAGCCGGCGGCCGTGCCCGCGTCCTTCGCCAGATCGTGGGTCAGCCCGAGGTCCTCGGCAAAGCCGTGCATCCCGAGGGCCCAACGCGCGGCGAAGGCGTAGATGACGCTGGCCGTGATAACGAGCATGACGACGGACGATGTCGGCGCACGTTCGAGCGGCCGGTCCGGATGAGGCAGAGCAGTGCCGGGCATGATGCGGTTTTACTGCGATGCAGCAGACACCGTTATATTTGCAGGTTCGGACACCGTGGCGTTCTGATCCTGCCTGTCGGGCGGGGTCGAGGGCACGCGGGCTTTCGGGATCCTCGTCCACAAGACGGTGCCCGGGCCCGTGCAGAACGTGCGCGAGGCCGTGTACCCGCAGTGATATGCCCTCAGGGGCCTCACGTCCACCACCCCCCGGGCGCGAGGCGAACGCCAAACTCTTGAGGATGAACATGACTCAGAAAGCAACCCCCGGTCCGCAGTTGACCGGCGCGGAGATCGTCGTCCGCTGTCTCGCGGAAGAAGGCGTGAAATTCGTCTTCGGGTACCCCGGTGGCGCGGTACTCAACATCTACGACGAAATCTTCAAACAGGACAAGTTCAAGCACGTGCTCGTCCGGCACGAGCAGGCGGCCGTCCACGCCGCAGACGCCTACTCGCGGTCGAGCCAGGACGTCGGCGTCTGTCTCGTGACGTCCGGCCCCGGGGTCACCAATGCGGTCACGGGCATCGCCACCGCTTACATGGACTCCGTGCCCATGGTCATCATTTCCGGGCAGGTGCCGACCCATGCGATCGGGCAGGACGCCTTCCAGGAGTGCGACACCGTCGGCATCACGCGCCCGTGCGTCAAGCACAACTTCCTCGTGAAGGACGTGCGCGACCTCGCCCTGACAATCAAGAAGGCCTTCTACATCGCGAGGACGGGGCGACCCGGCCCGGTGCTCGTGGATATCCCGAAGGACGTCACGGCCAACAAGTGCGCGTTCGACTACCCGCGCGAAGTCGCGATGCGCAGCTACCAGCCGCAGGGCAAGGGCCACGGCGGCCAGATCAAGAAGGCCGTTCAACTGCTGCTCGACGCCAAGCGTCCGATGATCTACACGGGCGGCGGCATCATTCTCAATGACGCCGCGCCCGAGCTGACGCGCCTGGTCCGGCGACTGGGCTATCCGGTCACGAACACGCTGATGGGACTGGGCGGCTATCCGGCCACCGACCCGCAGTTCCTCGGCATGCCGGGCATGCACGGCACCTACGAGGCCAACATGGCCATGCAGGAATGCGATGTGCTCATCGCGATCGGCGCGCGTTTCGACGACCGCGTGATCGGCAATCCGGGGCATTTCTATCGCGAGGGCCGCAAGATCATCCATATCGACATTGATCCCTCGTCGATCTCGAAGCGGGTGCGTGTGGATGTGCCGATCGTCGGCTACGTCAAGGACGTGCTCACCGAAATGAACGCCCTGATCGATGCGAGCGAGAAGCAGCCCGATCAGGCGGCGCTCAATGCCTGGTGGACGCAGATCAAGGCGTGGCAGGCGAAGGATTGCCTGAAGTACCGGAATTCGGATGAGGTCATCAAGCCGCAGTTCGTGGTCCAGAAGCTCTACGAGATCACGGGCGGCGACGCCTTCATCACGAGCGACGTCGGCCAGCACCAGATGTGGGCGGCGCAGTACTACAAATTCGACAAGCCGCGCCGCTGGATCAACTCGGGGGGCTTGGGCACGATGGGCGTGGGGCTGCCCTATGCGATGGGCGTGCAGCTCGCGCACCCGGACGCCACGGTCGCCTGCATCACGGGCGAGGCGAGCATCCAGATGTGTATCCAGGAGCTCTCGACCTGCCGCCAGTACCACATCCCGGTGAAGATCGTGAACCTGAACAACCGCTATCTCGGCATGGTGCGCCAGTGGCAGGAGTTCTTCTACGGCAACCGGCACGCCGAAAGCTACATGGACGCGCTGCCGGACTTCGTGAAGCTCGCCGAGGCCTATGGCCACCACGGCATCCGCGTGGAGAAGCCGGGGGACGTCGAGGGTGCGCTGCGCGAGGCGTTCAAGCAGAAGGAAAAGCTCTTCTTCCTCGACTTCATCACCGATCAGACGGAGAACGTCTTTCCGATGGTGCCCGGCGGCAAGGGGTTGACCGAAATGATCCTGGCGGAGGAGCTCTGAGCATGCGGCACATCCTCTCCGTGCTTCTCGAAAACGAGCCCGGTGCGCTCTCCCGCGTCGTGGGGCTTTTCTCGGCACGCGGCTACAACATCGACTCGCTCACGGTCTCCCCGACGGAGGACGCGACCATGAGCCGCATGACCATCGTCACCCACGGCAACGATGACGTGATCGAGCAGATCACCAAGCAGCTCAACAAGCTGATCGAGGTCGTGAAGGTGGTCGATCTCACCGACGGCAACCACATCGAACGTGAGCTCATGCTCGTCAAGGTCCGCGCGGCGGGCAAGGACCGCGAGGAGATGAAGCGCATGGCCGACATCTTCCGCGGTCGCATCCTCGACGTGACCGACAAGAGCTACACGATCGAACTCACGGGCGATGGCAGCAAGCTCGATGCCTTCCTGGCCGCGATCGAACCCGAGTTCATCCTCGAAACCGTCCGCACCGGAACGTCGGGCATCGGACGCGGCGAACGCATCCTCAAGATCTGATCACACCACAGGGACATTCACATGAAGGTTTACTACGACAAGGACTGCGACCTCTCGCTGATCAAGGGCAAGAAGGTCACGATCGTCGGCTACGGCTCACAGGGCCATGCACACGCGCAAAACCTCAACGATTCGGGCGTCAAGGTCACCGTGGGGGTGCGCAAGGGCGGCCCAAGCTGGGACAAGGCCAAGAAGGCCGGCCTCAAGGTCGCCGAAGTGGCCGAGGCCGTCAAGGGCGCCGACGTCGTCATGATCCTGCTGCCCGACGAGCAGATCGCATCGGTCTACAAGAACGACGTCGAGCCCAACATCAAGAAAGGCGCTTCGCTCGCCTTTGCGCACGGTTTCAATGTGCATTACGGGCAGGTCGTGCCGCGCGAGGATCTCGATGTCTGGATGGTCGCACCGAAGGCGCCGGGCCACACCGTGCGTTCCACGTACACCCAAGGCGGCGGCGTGCCGCATCTCGTGGCCGTGCATCAGAACGTCAGCAAGAAGGCACGCGATCTGGCACTCTCCTACGCGGCAGCCAACGGCGGCGGCAAGGCGGGCATCATCGAGACCAACTTCCGCGAGGAGACCGAGACCGATCTCTTCGGCGAGCAGGCGGTGCTCTGCGGCGGCACGGTCGAGCTCATCAAGGCCGGCTTCGAGACGCTGGTCGAGGCGGGCTACGCGCCCGAGATGGCGTACTTCGAGTGCCTGCATGAACTCAAGCTGATCGTCGACCTCATCTACGAGGGTGGCATCGCCAACATGAACTACTCGATCTCGAACAACGCCGAGTATGGCGAGTACGTCACGGGGCCGAAGATCATCACGGATGCGACCAAGGCGGCGATGAAGCAGGCGCTGCGCGACATCCAGACGGGGGAATACGCCAAAAGCTTCATCCTCGAGAACCGCGCCGGCGCTCCGACACTGCTCTCCCGCCGTCGCCTGACGGCCGATCACCAGATCGAGCAGGTGGGCGAAAAGCTGCGTGCGATGATGCCGTGGATCAAGGCCAACAAGCTGGTCGATCGTTCACGCAATTGACAACATTTCTGCCGTCTCACGGCAGGGCATCATCTTCCGCGTGCCTCCATGCGCGCGGACCGTTGCGCTCAAAGGCCGCCGCAGAGGCGGCCTTTGTTCATTCCGGCTCAACGCTTGAGCAGCGCATCCAGACGCTCCTTCGCACGCGCGTCACCGTCGAGCAGGCCGCGTGCGCGACTTCCGACATCGGCAGCCGCAGGCACGTCGGCCGACGTCGCCAGCGGCGGGTGGGACTTGATCGCACGCGCCATCGCCTCGGCGGCAGCGCGTTCGGCGGCGAGCTCCTGTCGCTGAGCGATGACCGTGATCGCGAGCCACGCCATCACGGCGAGCACGATGAGGCCCGTGCTTCCAGCAGCCACGGCGAGAGCGGCATGCCGCTCGAGCCAGAGCCGGGCGCGATGCACTCGGTCGTGCGTTCGAAACGAGGTGGGGCGGCGATCGAGCCACGCACCGAGGTCGGCGGCAAAGGCGGCCGCAGTCGGATAGCGCTTCTCGGGTGCGAGTTGCATGGCCTTGGCGATGATCCGATCAAGGTCGCCCGCCAGCCGTCGCGCATCGTCCGGGGGCGGCAGGTAATCGACGATCTGCCGTGCACGCTCGGAGGTGGCGATCGAGCGTGAAGCCGTCGGTGGCTCGCTGTTGAGGAGCGCGTATTCGAGCGCGGCCCGCGACGTGTGCTCGGCGAACGGGCGATTGCCCGTGGCGAGGTGGAAGAGCAGCACGCCCAGCGAGTAGACATCACTCGCGGGCGTCGTGGCCTCTCCGGCCACCTGCTCGGGTGAGGCGTATTCGAGTGTGAGGGCCCGGCCGGTGAGTTGCGTGAGCTTCGTATGCGGCTCTTCCTCCGGCCGCTCGATGAGTCCCGCCACACCGAAGTCGAGCAGCTTCGTCTGCCCGTCGCGCGTGACGAGCACGTTCGAGGGTTTCAGGTCCCGGTGCAGAACGAATTGGTTGTGCGCATGTTCCACCGCGAGCGCGATCTCCCGCACCATCCGGACGCGCTCGGCGAGGCGGGGACGCGATTCCCGGATGTGTTCGAGCAGTGGCCGTCCGTCGATCAATTCGAGCACGAGGTAGGCCGTGCTTTCGTGCACGCCGGCGTCCATCAGGCGCGCGATGTTCGGGTGATTGAGACGCGCGAGCACCGCGCGTTCCCGGGCGAAGCGGGCGACCAGGGCCCGCTGGTTGGCTGTCGCATCGGTGCGCAGGAACTTGATCGCGGCCTTGGCTTGGTAGAGCCCGTCGGCGCGGCGGGCGCGCCACACCTCACCCATGCCCCCCTTGCCAAGGCACCGATCGAGCGTCCACGCGCCGAAGCGATGACCGGTGGCGAAGGCGGATTGCTTCTCGGCCAGCGCCTCGGACAGCATGGCGTTGAAGGGCTCGCTCCCCACGGCCTTCGTGCGCTCGACTTCCGCCGCTGCGACGAGCATCGACATCAGTTCGCGCGCGACGTCCGGCTCGGTCGCCCACAGCGTGCGGACAAACGGGATGCGCTCGGTTTCGGGCAGGTCGATCACATCGTCGAACAGCTTCGAGACGCGTCGCCACACCTCGGGCGAGAGCTTGTCGAGCCGGACGGGGGCAACCGTGGGCATGGCGGGCAGCCCCTGCAGTCAGTCTTCCGCGCTGGTCGGTGCCACCGGCCGCCCGCCCGCTGTGGCCTCGGTCTGGCCCAGCGCCCGGGAGAGCAGGGTGCGCGCCTTGAGCAGATCGCGGTTCACGGTGCGCAGATTGACGCCGAGTTCGGACGCCACCTCGGGCAAGGTGAGCCCCGAGAAGACGTGCAGTTCGATGACCTGGTAGAGCCGCTCGTCGAGGGCGCGCAGCTGCTCGAGTGCTTCGTCGAGCGCGACCAGATCGCCCACGTCCATCCAGGGCGCAAGCACACCGTCGGCCGCTGACAGGGTCATCAGGGTCAGGCCGGCGCCCCGCTTTTCGGCATCCCGCTCGCGCACGAAGTCGATCACGATCGAGCGCAGCACCTTGCCCACGTAGGCGAAGAACTGCAGGCGGGTCTGGCCTTGCAGGCCCTCGCGCTCGGCCATGCGCATGAAGCCCTCATGCACGAGGGCGGTGGCGTTCAGACCGGTCACGCCGCCTGCCTGCGCGAGCCGCGAGCGGGCCAGACGCTTGATGTCGGGATAGAGGTTTGCAAACAGCGCACGCATGGCGTCGTTGTCGCCGCTTGCGGCCCGCTGGACGAGAAGGGTGGGGGTCGTTTCCATCGCAGGCGGCATTCTGCTCGTGTTCATGCGCAATGAACAGACGCGCGGCGGGACGGATTTGCGTCAGTGGCCCCACCGCGCGAAGGCGAAGTGCCGTCCCGGGGCGCTCGCGAGCAGGCGTTGCGTGTAGGGGTGTTGGGGCGCGAGGAAGACCTCGCGCGTTGGCCCCGCCTCGACAACTTCGCCTTGGGCCATGACGAGCACGCGATCGCAGATCTGGGCGGCGACCCGGAGGTCGTGCGTGATGAAGACGACCGCGAGCGCGAGCCGGCGCTGGATGTCGGCAAGGAGTTCAAGCACCTGGGCCTGCACCGAAACGTCGAGCGCGGAGACGGCTTCGTCGCAGATCAGCACGTCGGGCTCGAGGGCCAGTGCGCGGGCGATCGCGATGCGCTGGCGCTGGCCGCCGGAGAACTGGTTTGGGTAGCGCGAGAGCGCCTCGGGGTCGAGCCGAACGAGCTGCATGAGGGCCCGGGCGCGATCGAGCGCGGCCGCCCGCGGCACGCCGAAGTTGAGCGGCCCTTCGATGATGGCCTCGCCCACGCGCTGCCGCGGGTCGAGCGAACGGTAGGGGTCCTGGAAGACGATCTGGATGTGCTTTCGCAGGCGCTTGAGGCTTGCGCGGTCGCCGCGATCGAGCCGCGCCTCCCCGAGCCGGATCTCGCCTGCGGTCGGGTCGATGAGCCGTGTGATCGCGCGGGCGACCGTGCTCTTGCCCGAGCCGGACTCGCCGACGATGCCCACCGTCTCGCCGCGATCGAGGGCAAAGCTCACCGCGCGCGCGGCGACCGTCTCGCGCCGTCGTTCGAACCCGCCGCCGCTCACGTAGGTCTTGCCGAGATCGCGCACGTCGAGCACGGGCGCCGCGCCCGTCGCGCGCGCGGGCCGCTCCGGCGGATCGAGGCTGGGCACGGCCGCGATCAGCATGCGGGTGTAGGGCTCGCGCGGCGCACCGAGCACCTGCGTCTTCCCACCCGCCTCCACCACGCGCCCGTGCTCGAGCACGACCACACGGTCGGCGATCTCGGCGACCACGCCCATGTCGTGCGTGATGAAGAGCACGGCGGTGCCGCGCTCGCGCTGCAGCGTGCGGATCAGGCCGAGCACCTCGGCCTGCGTCGTCACGTCGAGCGCCGTGGTCGGCTCATCGGCGATCAGAAGCCGTGGCTCGAGGATGAGCGCCATCGCGATCATGATGCGCTGACGCTGTCCGCCCGAGAGCTGGTGCGGGTAGCTCGAGAGCATCCGCTCCGGGTCCGGCAGGCGCACCGACTCGAGCATGGCAAGCGCGCGGGCGCGCCGCGCACGCGCATCGAGGGTGGTGTGCGTGGCGAGCACTTCGTCGATCTGCGCGCCACAGGTCATGACCGGATTGAGCGCGGTCATCGGTTCCTGGAAGATCATCGCGATCTCGCGCCCGCGGCGGGCGCGCAGCGCCTCCGGCGTGAGCCCGAGCAGGTTTTCGCCCGCGAGATCGATCGTGCCCGCCGTTGTGCACACGCCTTCGGGCAGGAGCCCCGTCGTCGCATAGGCGAGCATCGACTTGCCCGAGCCGGACTCGCCAAGCAGACAGACGATTTCTCCCGCGCCAACCGTGAACGAAACGCCGGCCACGGCATGCGGCCGGTCGGCGCCGGGCGGCAGCGCGATCGTGAGATCGCGAATCGCGAGCACGGGGGCGACGGCACTCATCGCCGCGCCCCTTCGGTGCGCTTCATGAACTTCGGGTCGAGCGTGTCGCGCAGCCCGTCACCGAGGAGGTTCACGGCCAGCACGGTGGCCGAGAGCAGGAGCCCAGGGAAGAACATGTTGTGCGGGTACTGCGAGAAGGTGACCCGCGCCTCGGCCATGATGTTGCCCCAGGTCGGAATCTCACTCGGCAGGCCGAGCCCGAGGAAGGAGAGGATCGCCTCGAGCAGGATGGCCGAGGCGCAGACATAGGTGCCCTGGACGATGAGCGGGGCGATCGCGTTCGGAAGCACGTGCCGGAGGAGGATCTTCCACGTGGGCGTGCCGACCGAGATCGCCGCCTCGATGTAAGGCTCCTCACGGATCGAAAGCGCAAGAGAACGCACGAGCCGCGTGACGCGCGGGATCTCGGGAATTGCGATGGCGATGATCACGGTGGCGAGGCTCGCGCCCCAGGCGGCGACGAGCGCGATCGCGAGCAGGATGCCCGGAATCGCCATGAGCCCATCCATCACGCGCATGAGCACGGCATCGATCGCACGGAAATACCCGGCGAGCAGGCCACAGAATGTCCCGGCCGCGAGCGCGACGAGCGCGACCGCGAGGCCCACGATGAGCGACACGCGCGCGCCGTAGACGACCCGCGAGTAGACGTCACGGCCGAGGCTGTCGGTGCCCATCCAGAGCGTGCGCGGCGCGGTCTGGTTGTCCGGGCCGGTCCACTCGACTGTGGTGAGTGGCTTCTGGTTCATGTTGACCGCATCGAGCCACGCCGGATCGACCGTGCCGAGCCACGGCGCGCCGAGCGCGATCAGGCCGAGCACGGTGAGGACCGCGAGCCCGAAGCGCACGGCACCATTGGCAAGGACGCGGCGAACAGCGGCACTCATGTCAGTACCGGATGCGGGGATCAAGCACCACGTAGGACAGATCCACCACCAGGTTGATGAGCACGTAGAGCAGCGAAAAGAACAGGATCACGCCTTGGATCACCGGGAAGTCCCGCGCGAGCACGGCATCCACGGTCAGCGTGCCGAGCCCAGGAATCGAGAACACGCTCTCGGTGACCACCACGCCGCCCACGAGAAGGGCGAAGCCGATGCCGATCACGGTGACGATCGGCACGGCGGCATTCGCGAGCGCGTGGCGCACGAGCACCCGCCATTCGGGCAGCCCCTTGGCGCGCGCGGTGCGCACGTAGTCCTCGGTCAGCGCCTCGGCCACGCTCGCGCGCGTCACCCGTGCGATCAGCGCGACGTAGACGGTGGCGAGCGTGATGGACGGAAGGATCAGGTGCTGAAGCCATGGCCCAAGGCCCGCTGAGAGCGGACGGTAGCCCTGCACCGGCAGGAGATCGATGCGCATCGCGAGCAGGTAGACGAGCAGATAGCCGATCACGAACACCGGAATCGAGAAGCCCGCAACCGAAAAGCCCATGAGCAGCCGGTCGAGCAGCCCGCCGTGGCGCCATGCGGCAAGCGTGCCAAGCGGAACAGCCACGAGCACGGTGAGTACGATCGTCACGAGGGCGAGCGAAAGCGTGGGCCCCACGCGGCCGGCGATCAGCGCGACCACATCCTGCTTGAAGAAGAACGACTGGCCCAGATCGCCCGAGACGAGCCCCGCGAGCCAGAGCCCGAACTGCGCGAGGAACGGGCGCTCGAGGCCCAGTTCCGCGCGGATGCGGGCGATGTCCTCGTTCGTGGCCATGTTGCCCGCGATCACCGCGGCCGGATCGCCCGGCACGATGCGGATCAGCAGAAAGACGACGAACGCCACCACAGCGAGCACCGGAATCGTCGCCGCGAGGCGTTTGAGGATGTAGGCGAACATCCTTGGAAATTTACCCGACGGCATCTCTCACCGCGGTAGCGCCTTCGTCCGACGAACGGGGGAGAATGATGGGCGTCGATTGTTCACGCGGAGGAGGCCAGATGAGCAGGGTGCAGACCATGATGCACGCCATCGATCACGGCAGCGGCGGGCCGCCCGAAGTGCTTCGCCTGACCGAGGTGCCCCGGCCTGTGCCGGGCGAGCACGATCTCCTGATCGAAGTGCACTACGCGGGGGTCAATCGGCCGGACGTGCTGCAGCGCTCGGGCAAGTATCCGCCGCCTGCGGACGCTTCGCCCGTAATGGGACTCGAAGTGGCCGGACCTGTTGCCGCTGTGGGGTCGGCGGTCACTGGCTGGTCGGTTGGCGACACCGTCTGCTCGCTCGCCCCCGGCGGCGGTTATGCCGAGTTCTGCGTCGTGCCGGCCGAACATGCCTTGCCGGTGCCCGAAGGTCTCACGCTGCGTGAGGCAGCCTGCCTGCCCGAGACCTTCATGACCGTCTGGGCCAACGTGTTCATGCGGGCGCGCGCGCGCGCGGGGGAGTCGATCCTGATCCACGGCGGCGCGAGCGGCATCGGCAGCACGGCGATCCAGCTCGCACGCACCCATGGGCTCGGTCCGATCTACGTGACCTGTGGGGATGCACGCAAGCAGGATTACTGCCGGGCGCTCGGGGCGACCGAGGCGATCAATTACCGGCAGGAGGATTTTGCCGAGCGCATCCGCGCGCTTACCGACGGACGCGGCGTGGACATCGTGCTCGACATGGTCGGCGCGCCGTATTTCCAGCGCAACCTCGACAGCTGCGCCGCGGATGGCCGCATCGCGCAGATCGCCTTCCAGCAGGGCGCACGGGCCGAACTCAACCTGCAGGGCTTGATGATGAAGCGCCTCACCTGGACCGGCTCGACGCTTCGAGCGCGCTCACGGGCCCAGAAGGCCGAGATCGCAACCGAACTCCGCACGCAGGTCTGGCCGCGCTTCGCGGCGGAGTCGGACGCGCTCCGGCCGCATATCCACGCCGAATTCCCGCTCGCTGCCGCGGCCGAGGCCCACCGCATGATGGAGGCCGGCGAGCACGTGGGCAAGATCGTGCTTCGGGTTCGGTGATCAACCAGGGTCAGGTTCGACCGCCTTTCCATGACGCACGCGACGGCCCACGCTGGCGCCGTGCATGGGGCGTACCTTGGTTCGCCCGTGCTCCACTCTGGCACTATCGTCACGTTTGATGCAGACTCACTTTGGAATTGTTCCGAGTGTGTCGCGGCGCCCTCCAAGCTGGATCGTTCGGCGAGGCCACCCCGCGAGCCATGGGCGAAGCGAACGCTTCGAGGAGGGCTGAACGATGAGAGCGATTGCGGTTCCTGGTCAGGGTGCGATCATGGCCCGGAGGCTGGTCACGTTTGTGTTCGGACTATGCGTGCCTATGCTGGGAGTTGCAAGCACGGTCGGCGCTCCGGGGCGGGATTCCCCTGCGCTCGTGCATGCACGGGTGCACGAAAGGCTGAGCACATTGGCGCTCCCGTGGGTCGCCAACGTCGGCCAGTGGGACGCGCGAGCGGCGTGGCGGGCGCAGAGCTTTGCCGGATCGGTCTGGGTGACGCAAGATGGCACGCTCGTGCATGCGTTCACCGGGCCGCGTGCGGCGCAGTGTGAGACAGATCGCGGTGAAGCCCAACTCCATCCGCGCCGATTCGCTGAACGCCACTGCCCGCGTGCAGGCGGCTGGGTGCTGACCGAACGCTTCGTCAGCGGGCGCGATGGCGCCATTGTCGGCCGAGAGCCGCTCGAAGGACGGGTGAGCTACTTCGTGGGCGACGAGAGTCGGCATGCGCCGGATCTGCCTGCATACTCGGCGCTCGATCTGGGCGAAGTCTTCCCTGGTGTGCAGGTGCAGCTCCGGGCCACGCAGGCGAACGTCGAGAAGCTCTACACCGTCACCCCCGGTCGTGACCCGGGTGTGATCCGCATGCGGCTCGAGGGCACGCCGCGGCTCGTGCTCACGCGCGATGGGGCGCTCGAGGCGCAAACGACGCATGGCCCGATTCGCTTCACAGCGCCGGTGGCGTTCCAGTTCGATGCGCGGAACGAGCGGCGCGACGTCCCGGTGCGCTATGCCCTCAGGCCAAACGCCTGCGGAGAGCGCTGCCACGAATACGGTTTCGTGCTCGGCCACTACGACCGGAGTCGGCCGTTGACAATTGATCCCTTGCTGCAGTCCACGTTCCTGGGCGGGTCGGGTAGCGACTACGCCACCGCGCTTGCCATCCATCCGACAACAGGCGAGGTCTACGTGGCGGGCTATACCGACTCGACCTCCTTCCCTGGCACAGTGGCCGGGGCACAGGGAGCGCTCGGTGGCTTTACCGATGGCTTTGTCAGTCGCTTCAATGCCGACCTCACCATGCGGCAGCAGTCCACCTTTGTGGGTACGCCCTGGAGTGACGTCGCGCTCGCCCTCGTCATCCATCCGGCGAGCGGTGAGGTCTACGTGGCGGGCTACACCGGCTCCGGGACCTTCCCTGGCGCGGCGGGCGGGGCGCAGTCGGCCTCGGGCGGAAGTCCTGACGGATTTGTCAGTCGTTTCAATGCCGCACTCACCGTGTTGCACCAGTCCACATTCGTGGGGGGCTCAGGGGGTGACTTTGTCCGCGCCCTTGCCATCCATCCGGCGAGCGGCGAAGTGATCGTCGCGGGCGAGACTGACTCGGCCAACTTTCCAGGTACGACGGGCGGGGCGCAGACGACCTACGGCGGTGGTACCGACGATGCCTTCATCGCGCGATTCAATGCCGCGCTCACGGTGCGGCATCAATCGACCTTCCTGGGCGGCGCAGGATTTGACCGCCCTCAAGCTCTCGCGATCCATCCGTCGAGCGGCGAGGTGATTGCGTCGGGCTACACCAACTCCCCAACCTTTCCTGGCGCTGCAGGTGGGGCGCAGGCGACCCCGGGCGGCGGCGAGGATGCATTCGTGAGTCGCCTCAATGCCGCCCTCAATGTGCTTCATCAATCGACCTTCCTGGGCGGGTCGGGCAGTGACCGCGTCCGCGCCCTCACCATTGATCCGTCGGGCGGCGACGTGCTGGTGGCGGGCGAGACCGGTTCACCATCCTTCCCGCGCACGACCGGTGGGGCTCAGGCGACCTTCGGGGGCTTTAGAGACGCGTTCGTGAGTCGCTTGAATGCCGGACTCAACGTGCTCCACCAATCCACGTTCCTGGGCGGCGGAGCGGGTGAGCACATCCAGGCTCTGGCGATCCATCCTGCGAGCGGCGAGGTCTATGTCGCGGGTCAGACCGGCTCGGGCGGCACCTTCCCGGGCAGCGCGGGCGGGGCGCAGGCGGTCGCGGGCGGCGGCGATGACGCATTCATCAGCCGGTTCAATGCCGCGCTCGCAGCCCTGCACCAAACCACTTTCGTGGGCGGCGGGGCAAATGACTACGGCCAAGCCATCGCCATTCATCCAGCGAGCGGTGAAGTCTTCGTGGCGGGTCATACCGCGTCTGCCACGTTTCCCGGAATTGCGGGCGGGGCTCAGACAGTCTCAGGTGGCGGAATTGACGCGTTCGTCAGTCGGTTGTCACTTGACCTCATGGCGGCGAGCGTGGTTCCCAATGCTTTCGTGCTGCCCGCGCAGTTGGGAGTGCCGGTGTCAAGTCTGCGCACGGTGGGCCCCGTGCAGATCGTCGGGCTCGGTGCGCTGGCGCCGATCACGCTCGATGGCGCGCTCGGGAGCGCAGTGTGCGTCTCGAACATCCCCGATTGCACATGCGGCGTGTCCGGTGGATGGGTCGGGACGACAACGAGCATCAACAACAACCAATATCTCTGCGTCCGCCATGTGAGCGCGTCGAGTGTCCACGCCTTCGCCGAGACGCGGCTCACGGTCGGTGGTCATGCGACCAAGTTCGTCACCCTGACCGGCAGCCTCGCCGCGTGCAACCTCGACATGGACTACGACGGGCAGGTCACGGCGCTGAAGGAGATGCTCGTGATGACGCGCGCTCGGCTCGGCTTCACCCCGGCGCAGGCTGTCGTCGGTACTGGCATCACTCAAGCGCAGTGGGATGCCAAGCGCGCGGAGCTCGCAGCCTGCGGAATCGTGTTCTGAGCGGGCATCACCCGGTCGAGGACGGGCTTCGGCGGCATCGCGTCGCCGAAACACCAACCCGAACGCGGCAGCGATACCGGGGAGAATGCGGGCAGCATGCCCGAACGTGATGCTCCCTCCACCTCGAGCGAACCGCCGGCCGCCGACCCGCGGTCGGCGCTCAGCCTGCCGCGGCATCTCTACCTGCTCGTTGGGCTCCTGATCGTCGCGCACACGGCCTTTGTCGGGATCCGCATCGCCACCTCGCTCGCGGCGATCGCTGCGGGCGGTGGCGCGCTCTGGGTGGGCATCCTCACGGCGATGTTCAACCTCGTGCCGGCGTTTCTCGCCATTCGCGCCGGACGCATGGTCGACCGGATGCCGCTTCGGCGCCCGCTCATGTGGGGGGCGATTGCGATGGCGGTTGCCGGGCTGGTCGCGGCGTTGCAGCCGATGCTCGGTGTGCTCGCGGTGGCCGCCTGCGTGATCGGTGTGGGCTGGATGGTGGTTGCGGCCGCGAGCCAGTATGCGATCGGGGTCTTCGGGACCGAGGCGGCGGGAGGACGGGCGGAGGCCGTCGGGCCGATGCGTGTGCGCGCGTTCAGCCTGATGGCCATGGGCTTCTCGGTGTCGAGCTTTCTTGGGCCGCTGGCCGCGGGGCTCCTGATCGACCGCTTTCATTACCCGGTGGCCTTTGCCTGCCTCGCGGCGCTCGCGCTCGTGGCCGCACTCGCCTTCTCGCAGCGCCGCATCGTCCGGCTGCCCTCGATCGCCAACAAGAATCCCGAGCAGCCCGTCGGTTCGGCGCGTGAGCTGCTCGCCCAGCCCGTCGTGCGCAACACGCTCGTGACCGGCGCGTTCATCACGGTGGGTTGGGATCTCTATTTGTTCATGGTGCCGGTGCTCGGCTCCTCGCTCGGGCTCTCGGCGACCCAGATCGGTTCGGTGATGTCGATGTTCGCCGCTGCGGTGTTCGTGGTGCGCTTCGCGATGCCGTGGCTCTCGGCGCGGCTGTCCGAGCGGCGGGTGATCGTCTCGGCCATGGTGCTTGCGGGCGCGACCTTCGTTGCCTTCACCTTCGCCCAGTCCTACGCGGTGATGATGGCGCTGAGCTTCGTGCTCGGGCTCGGCCTGGGCTCGTCGCAGCCGATCGTGCTTTCGCTTCTGCATGGCGCGGCGCCGCCGAACCGCATCGGTGAGGTGAATGGCCTGCGGATGACGATGATCTCGACCAGTCAGTGGACGATGCCGCTCGTCTTCGGCATCCTCTCCGCGAAGACGGGCCTGCTGCCGCTCTTCCTCGTCGTGGGCGGTGGTCTGCTCACGGGCAGCTGGTTCGCCAAGCGGAAGCTGCCGCGATGAACGTGGGCGACAAAGCGACGTCGGCGCCTGTGCGCTGCTCGTGGGCGACCGATGTTCCCGCGTTCTACGAGCACTACCACGACCATGAGTGGGGTGTGCCCTGCTTCGATGAAGCAAAGATGTTCGAGATGCTGATTCTCGAGGGCGCGCAGGCGGGGCTCTCGTGGCGGACTGTGCTCGCGCGGCGGGAGGCCTACCGGCGCGCCTTTGATGCCTTCGACCCCGAGCGCATCGCGCGATACGATGAGGCGAGTGTCGCGGCCTTGCTTGCGCCCGGCTCGGGCATCATCCGCAATCGCCTCAAGGTGCAGGCCGCCGTCGCCAATGCGCGGGCGCTGCTCGAACTGCGTGAGCGGGCCGCGCGGCCGGAACGGGCGCTGACGGATCTGTTCTGGTCGTTCGTCGATGGTCGACCGAAACAAAACGCCTGGCGCCGCCAGGAGGATGTGCCGGCGACCACGCCGGTCTCGGATGCGCTCTCACGCGAACTGCGGCGTCTCGGCTTCAAGTTCGTGGGCTCGACGATCGTCTATGCCCACATGCAGGCCTGCGGACTGGTCAACGATCACCTCGTGACCTGCATCTGCCATGCACCGGTCCGCGCGATGGGGCAGGCGCTGAATGATTCGGTTTGACGGCTCGCGGTCCAGTCTGTTCGGAATGGGCTTAAGACTTGTCTTGCTGGTGCGGCCTGCTCCAGAGCCTCGAGGTCGTCGCCCCGAATGCCGCTGATAATCAGCGTTGGAGGCACCCGAGTTTGAAGGCACCGCTGACCGAGGCGCAGTACCGCAGCCATTATCTGCAGGCGGATATCGCGCAGATGCGCTTTGCGGTGATGCTGCTCGCGCTGCCCAACGTGCTCTTCCTCGGCTTCGATGTCATCGCGGAGTCCGGCTCGCATTTGCCCGTGCTGACGATGGGCCTTCGCGTGCTCTTCCTGATCGCCTCCTTGCTCGTGTGGCACGGACTCGGCAGCGTGAGCGAGATCAAGCGGTTCGACCAGATCATGATCCTCTGGAGCGCCGCGGGCATCGTGCTGCTGGTCGGCAATTCCTGGGCAAGACCGGCTGATTACTTCGGGCACTATCTCTACGAGATCTTCGCGGTGCTGACCTTCTTCTCGGTCGTGCCGCTGATGCCCAACGTCAAGCTGCTGCTGAGCCTGCCCTACGCCGCGGCGTCGCTCGTGCTGCTCTTCTTCGTCAAGCAGCCGACACATCCGCTCTACGTGCCCAACACGGCGTTTCTGCTGCCGATGACGCTGATCGCGGGCTATCTGATTGCGCTTCGCATCGAGAAGTACCGTCGCGCGGCGGTGGTCGCCACGCGGGAACTCGAGGCCGTCGCGCGTACCGATGCGCTGACCGGCGTGGCCAACCGCCGGGCGTTCATGCACTGGGCGGACATCGAGGTGTCGCGCGTCGGCCGCGGGCCGGACGAAGGGCTGGCCGTGCTGATCATCGACATCGATCACTTCAAGGCCGTGAACGACGCCTTCGGTCATTCGGCTGGAGATCAACTGCTCGTCGATTTCTGCCGACGCGTCGAGGCGACGCTGCGTCACTACGATGCCTTCGCACGGATGGGCGGCGAGGAGTTCGTGGTTGGACTGCCGCGGTGCGACCTCGCGGGGGCGTCAGCCACGGCCGAGCGCATCCGCACAGCCGTGGCCAACGAGCCCTTCGTGGTGAACGGCACGGCGGTGACCAAGACCGTCAGCATCGGCGTGGCCACGCTTCACTTGGGCGAAAGCGAGATCGATGCCGCCCTCGGCCGTGCCGACGCGGCGCTCTACGCCGCCAAGCGTTCGGGACGCAACTGTGTGCTGACCGAAGCCGACCTCCGGGACCGGGCCGCGCAGGAAGGCTCCTGAGCCGTGGTCAGAAGTCAAGCAGGGACGAGACGAGGCTGCCGATCCCGTCACTCACCAGATCGAGGTCGCTGCCGGCCTCGGCGACCGTTTCGACGAGCGGTGTGGCCGAGGCATCAGCGACTGTGCCGATCGGCGCGATCGTCGTCAGCGTCTCCGACGACGCGGGAGAGAGCATGCGCAAGGCGTCGCCAGCGGTAGGCAGAGCATCGAGCGCACGCGACGCGCCGGCCTGGCCTGCGAAGGCCTCGACCGTAGACGCACTGAGGAATGCGGCCTCGCGTGCCGGTGCATTGAGCAGCACATCCGTCGCGGTCGCCAGCGGCATCTGATTCGTGCTGATTGGGGTGCGTGGCCCGCCCCAGCGGCTGAACGCGCGACCCAGTGCCCAGAGCAGATCGGCGGCGAGGTCCGCGCCCTGCACGGTGTCTTGCCAGCGCCATGGGTACGGATGTGTCGTGTCGCGAGGCCAAGGGGAGGGTGTGGGCCGTACCCCGGCCTGTTCGCGGCCGGCGCGCTGCGCCAGATAGTGATCGACGGCCTTGCGCGCAGCGTCGCGGTCGAACACGGCGACGGTGGCGCGGCAGTAGCCGCAGGCCTCCTCGCGGGCCAGATCGACGGGCGCACCGCAGGATGAGCACTGGACCTGTCGCACGGTCGCGCAAAGGCGTTGGCGCTCCACGCGTGTCAGTTCCCGGACGAACTGCTTCTCCGCCAGGAAGTTGTAGAAGGTCGTGAACCGTCCGTGCCCGTTCGGGCAGGACTGGTAAACGAAGCGTGTGCTGCGGACCCTATCGTTGACCCGGCGCATCGGCTCGCGGCAGGTCACGCAGCGCAGCCCCTGATCAAGTGTCCGCGCGCTCGCACTCGCACTGCCGCCACGTTCATGAATCAGTTGGAACAGCCCGACGGTGCCATCCGCCGACAGTTGGGAACTTTCCCATGGATCGAACCAGATGGCGTTGCAATCGTGGCAGACGTCGATCTCGACCGGCTTGCCGTAATGCCCGGGCAAGCGGTGCAGATGCATGGCGGTCTGGCAGTTGGGGCACGTCTTGCCTGCGGCGAGCGGTGCAGGGGTGGCGGGGGGCTGTCGATCGCGGTGCTGCATCGAGAGGGTTCTCCTGTCAGGCGCGGTGGGGGGTCTCTCAAGCGTAGCGCTACCGACCGAGGAGGACAGCGTGGGGAGTATGAGCGGGAGGTCGGGCGGGCCGAATTGCGTGCTGCCGGGACCGGACGTTGGCGGAGAAGTGCACAGCGTAAGACCGCGGCGTCGCGGGGGGGCATGCGCCGCTGGAGGAGGCGGTTGCAGGGTCAGCTGCGGGCGGGTGGGTCGTCTTCCGGTACCGCGGCCTCGTCAAGGCTCACCCCCGCCGAAGCGGACGCAGACGGGACGATGCGAAACGCTTCGGACAGATGAAATCCGCGCGAGAGCAGAAAGCGGATCTGTCGACGCCGGTCCTTCTCGTCCCGAGGCGGTGCGCCGAAGCGCCGCTGCCAGAGTGCGGCTGCTGCGGTGGCGTCATCCTGGTGGAGCTCGGCGAGCGCCGCCTCGGCCACGTCACGGGCGATACCGACCTCGGCGAGCTTGCTTTGGATGTAACGACGGCTGGCCTGGCCCGTGAGCCGTCGGACAAGGGCCTCGGCGTAGCGGGCGTCCGACTGCCATCCCTCACGCGCGAGATCCTGCACGATGCGGGCGATCTCGTCGGAGGCGGCCCGTCCCCCGTCATCGGTCCGCGTATGTCGGGCACGCCGGGCGCGGCTTTGCTCGAGCTTGCGGAGCAGTTCCGCATGCGAGTGCTCGCGCGTGGCGAGCAGTCGCAGCGCCTTCTGTCGAAGCGCGGAGGCGTCCGATGAGGGCGCGCGCGAGACCATGGATAGCTCCGAGGGCTTGAATGACCTACGACGGGGTCACTCGTCGTCGGGCGAACCTTCGTCCTGGGAGACGGCACCGCCGACGGTGATGCCGATCTTTTCGCGTATCTTGGTTTCGATCTCACGGGCGATCGCCGGGTTCTCGCGCAGGAAGTCGCGTGCGTTGTCCTTGCCCTGGCCAATCCGGTCGCCCTGATAGCTGTACCACGCGCCGGACTTGTCGACGATGCCGTGCTGGACGCCCATGTCGAGGATCTCGCCTTCGCGCGAGATGCCGGTGCCGTACATGATGTCGAACACCGCCTCCTTGAACGGCGGGGCGACCTTGTTCTTGACCACCTTGACGCGCGTCTCGTTGCCGATGACTTCCTCGCCCTTCTTGATGGCACCGATGCGACGGATATCCATGCGTACCGAGGCGTAGAACTTGAGCGCATTGCCGCCGGTGGTGGTCTCGGGGGTGCCGAACATGACGCCGATCTTCAGGCGGTTCTGGTTGATGAAGATGACCAGC
>CAZSTF010000027.1:0-19790 GCA_964609555.1 uncultured Alcaligenaceae bacterium
GGACATGAGTTTTCTCCTGAGGGGTTGAACCGCCACCCGCGAGGAACCGCCCGGCGACGCGATACAACGCGGACGCCTGGGCAGCACCCATCAGTTCATGCGGGTGTGTGGATTGGCCTGTCGGCGATGCAGACCACGCGGGATGCGCGGTGCTCAGAACACGACTCCGAAGCAGGATAGCCGAAGATTATAGCCCGACGGGCACCCCCGTGCGATGGGCGGCATGCCCCCAAGGACGAGGCCCGACGCTCGGGTCAGGGCGCGGGCCAAGGCGCCCGGTCACGCCGCCTTCGCGAGTGCGAGCCGCTTCATCTCCTCGTCCCGGAGTTCGCGGCGCAGGATCTTGCCCACGTTCGTCTTGGGCAATTCGTTGCGGAACTCGATGTGCTTGGGGAGTTTGTAGCCGGTGAGCTGCTCCCGGCAGTGGGCCATGACCTGCGCCGCCGTGAGCGCCGGGTCCTTGCGCACGATGAACACCTTGACCACTTCGCCGGATTTCTCGTCGGGCACGCCGATCACGGCGCACTCCAGCACGCCGGGATGTGTCATGACCACCTGTTCGATCTCGTTCGGGTAAACGTTGAAGCCCGAGACGAGGATCATGTCCTTCTTCCGATCGACGATGTAGAAGTAGCCGCGCGCATCCATCCGGCCCACGTCCCCCGTCGCGAGCCACCCCTCGGCATCGAGCACCTTGGCCGTCTCCTCCGGCCGCCCCCAGTAGCCCCGCATGACCTGCGGCCCACGGATGCAGATTTCCCCCGACGTCTCATGATCATCGAGCGGGACCCACTGCCCGTCGTCCCGGCGCAATCGGATTTCGGTGCCCGGAATCGGCAGCCCGATGGAACCGTTCCACCCCCCTGCACCGATCGGGTTGATCGTCGCTCCGGGTGAGGTCTCGGTCAGCCCGTAGGCCTCGAGCAGCGGCTTGCCAGTGATGCGCTGCCAATCATCGGCGGTCGCCTTCTGCACGGCCGTGCCGCCCCCGAGCCCGTAGCGCAACGTGGAGAAGTCGAGACTCGCGAAATCCTCGTGGTTCATGAGCGCGACGAACAGCGTGTTGACGCCGGGCAACACCGTGAAGCGATGCCGGGAGAGCGTGCGCACGAAGGCCGGAATGTCGCGCGGATTGGTCACCAGCACGATCTTCGCACCCAGCGTGAAGTACACGAAGGTGCAGGCAGTGAGCGCAAAGATGTGATAGAGCGGCAGCGCCGCAATCACGCACTCCTGATCGACTTTCACGTCCGATTCACGCTCGTTCGCGGTCAGCCAGGCGCGGCACTGGAGTACGTTCGCGATGATGTTGCCGTGGGTAAGGATCGCGCCTTTGGAGACACCCGTCGTGCCGCCGGTGTACTGGAGGAACGCAATGTCATCATGGCCGAGCGTCTCGCGCTCGAATCGCCCGCCCGCGCCGTCGGCCAGCGCGGCGTTGAAGCGGATCGCCGCCTTGAAGGCGAATTCGGGCACGAGCTTCGCCACGTGCCGCACGAGAAAGTTGAAGCCCGGCCCGCGCCACCACGACAGCCGATCCCCGATGCCCGTGACCACCACATGCCGAACATCCGTCTGCTCGATCACCTCCGCGAGGACGCTCGCTGCATTCTCGAAGACGCAAATTCCCTTTGCGCCCGAGTCCTTCAACTGATGCTCGAGCTCGCGCGCCGTGTAGAGCGGGTTGCAGTTGACGATGGTCACGCCGAGGCGAAGGCAGCCAAGCAGCGCAATGGGGTACTGCAGCATGTTCGGCATCATGAGGGCAAACCGATCGCCGCGCCGGAAACCGTGCTTGTAAAGGTGGGCCGCGAACGCTGCCGACAGCCGGTCGACCTCGGCGTAGGTCATGTCCATGAAGGTGCAATGAAACGCAATCCGGTTCGCGAACTGCTTCATCGCCCCCTCGACCAGATCCGCAAGGTTGGCCACCGGCGATGGATCGACATTCACCGGTACGCCCTCGGGATACGAGGCGAGCCAGGGGCGCGCGTCCAACGGGGCAGGAGCGTCTGACAGGGCGTCCAAGGCAGTCGAAGTCATGGGCATCTCCGGCGTGATGTCTCGGTCCAATTATCCGCAGTCGTGAAACGAGCGCACTCCGGGCTGGCCCCGGTTCTCACTCCGGCAGAATGCTCGCAAACGAGCAAAGTCCACACTGCCCCTCATGAGCCCTCGCGCACTGTTCGAAGCCGTTGTCGCGCAAGACATCAGCGTCAGCGACGAGGGCGGTGCCGCGGCCCGCTGGAGGGTCCGCGAAGTCGTCGCGCTTTCGCCGCACCACCTGCGTGCGGATCCCTTCGTCGTTCGCTTCGAGGCGCCGGCAACCGCCCGTCCGGCTCAGGGCGTCTTCGCCGCGGCGTTCCCGGATGGATCCCGCGTGGACATGTTTGCAGTGCCGGTGGCCGCGTCGGCAACATCGATCACGTTCGAGGCCATCTTCAATTGATTGCCGGGGCATCGCGGCCCGTGGCACGCCCGTGGATGCAATCGCGCTGCATGAGGAGATAGACCCCGCGGGTCTCGATCTCCCGGAACCCGAGTCGCTCGTACAGCCGACGTGCGGGATTGAACGACTCCACGTGCAGGCTGGTCGGCACGCCCGCCTCGTCGGCCAGCTCGACCACCACGCGGGAGAGCAAGGTGCCGAGGCCACGTCCCCGCCAGCGCGCGGCGAGCGTGATCTCCATGAGCCGCAATTCGGCGTTCGTGTGCTCGAAATAAAGCCGCCCAGCCAGCGCCCCGTGACAGAGGATGATCAGAAACTGCGCCCTGGGGTAATGCAAAGCGTAATGCGCGTGCTGGGCCTCGAACTGCTGCTGGCAGAAAGCACGCTTCTCTGCCTCGGTCCAAGGAACCGCGACCAGTTCAGCTGCCCGAGTCTGCGCATAGAGTTCTGCAGCAAACGGGAGGTCCCCGGGCTGCTCTTCGCGCAGACTGAGTCCGTGACTGTGCGCGAGCGCTGAGAAGTCGGTTTGGATGCGTGCCGACAGGGCAGCGAGATCGACCGTCAGACCCACGCCCCGCGAACGATGACGGTCAGATAGGGAAAATCAGGTCGGTCGCCCGCGCCGATCCCGGCGACGGGCGCAGCCGCATCGCCGGAGAAGCGCAAGGCTTCCGCAGACGGGAGTTGCCCGGTGGACCGTCGCCTTCCGGCGAGCACGTAGACACCCGGCAGCCATGACCGCTGGCCCGCCTGCCGACCGGCCACGAACGCTCCTTCCCGCTGCGAGCCGTCGGTGCCGGTGACGCGGATGTGAAAGCCCGTGAAGCCGCCTTCCCGCGCAGAAAAGCTCACCGACGGGCAAGAGCCGCCCTCCACCTCGGGACGGTGCTCCCAGAGCGCATGGCGATGCACGTCCCCCGAGGGCGTGGCGAAGAGCGCGTCCACGTCGATGCGTGCGTCTTCGAGATGCATGGCATCCGCGTACGCCCAGCCGCAGAATCGGACACGCCGCTCCGGCGCCAGTGTCAGCAGGCGGAAACGTCGCAGATCGGCGGCGTTGGCGCCCGGTCGCGGCTCGTCGTGGATGCGCGCCATGAGGAGGGGCAGATCACCCTGGGCTCGCATCAGGTGCATTGATGCAGAGGGCTTGGGTGCCGCGCGGGATGGGCGGGACATCGCCCCGTTGTCAGGTGTCGCCAGCGCGCCGGAGGCGAGCACACAAGACCCCGCCGCCGAGAGACCACCAACAAAGCTTCTTCGGTCCATGATCCACCTCCTCCGATCAACCGCGTGGCGGAAACACGCCCTGCAGCGCGATGCAGAAACTGAGCGTGAGATACGGCTGCATGTTGTTGTGCGGCTGGCTGCCGCCCGCGTTGACCACGGCCGCGGGAGAGGCGGTCGCGGTCGCCGTGGCCTGATAGAGCGTCCCGCCGCTCGAGAGTGCAAAGCTTGCCGCCGGGCTGGGGACGTTGGTGTCGGCCACATCCAGACCGTTGGCTCGGATTGCATGAGCATGCTCGGGCATCTCGGAGGCGAGCAGCGTCACGCTCTCGCTGCCGCCCTCCTCGCCCAGATCGCGGGGGGTGAGCCCCGGCCCCTGCCCGGGCCCCATCGGCGCGCGCCCCTGCAGGTTGGGCAGCCGGAAGGTCACGCGGCCGTCACCCCCATAGGTGGTCCCGAGCAGGGAAAAGAGCGCGGTGTTCTGCGAGATAGGTAGCAATTGCCCGTCGCAGAAGGCCCAGCCGGTTGGGGCAAAGTCGAAAGGAAAGATGCGGATCTCCGCAACGAAAGGTTCGGCCATGGCGGGCTCCGGTCGTCAGGACGGCGAGGGGAAGATGCCGAACAGCGAGATGATGAAATTCACGCACTGATACGGCTGCACATTGCTGTGGGGCTGACTGCCGCCCGCGCCCGTCAACGAAGCCGCGTTCATCGCCACATCGGGCGACTCGTTGATGTATGGCGTGACGTTGAAGGACGCGGCAGGCACATTACCCTGCGGGTTGATCTGGTTGCCACTGGCCGTGGAGGCCACAAGGGCGTGGGTGTGCGATGGGATCTGTGCGACGGACAGCGTCACCTCCTCAACACCCCCCATCTCCCCGAGCACGTACCCCGCTCCGAAGTGCACCGGGATGCGTCCGCGCAGATCCGGAAGGGCGAAATTACTCTGCCCATCCCCGCCGTAGGTGGTCCCGATCAGGTTGAAGAGGGTCTCGTGCTCCGAAATCGGAATCAGTTGACCCTGGCAGAGCATCCACCCGCTCGGAGCGAAGTTACCCGCAAACATCCGGATCTCGCCGACGTACGGTTGCGCCATCGTGTTCTCCTAGTTCCGCGACGGGAAGATGCCTGCGAGCGCAATGCAGAAGTTGATCGTGAGGTAGGGCTGCCGGTTCTCATGGGGCTGGCCGCTGCCCACGTTGGCCACCGTCAAGGGATGCATCGCGGTGAACGCGGTCGGTGCGTGGTAGACGTTGTTGCCCGCGCCGAGAAAGCGGCCCGCCGGCGAGACATTGCCGCCGTTCGCCGCCGTGGAAACATTGAGCGCATGGGTATGTGTCGGCAACTCGGCCGCGGCCAACGTGTGAGTGTTCGCCCCACCACGTTCTCCGAGGAAGTGGCTGCCCCCCCGGTGGATCGGTACGCGTCCCTGCAGGTTGGGCAATGCAAAGGTGGTCCGCCCGTCCCCGCCATAGGCCGTGCCGAGCAGGGAGAACAACGCCGCGTTGGCATTGATGGGCAGCAACTGGCCATTGCAGAGCGCCCACCCCCGGGGCGCAAAGCCGAAGCTCATCAGCCTGATCTCACCCAGAAATGGTTCAGCCATCATGGACTCCTTGCGACGATGCGCGAATCACGGCAGAGGACAACTCGATCCTGTCAAGTAGCCTCCGCCCGGGGGCGAACTGAAGGACGACGTCGCCGAGGGCGTGCCGTCCGCGCCATTTCGTCCGACGAGATAGGTGTTGACTGCGATCGTGTCGGTATTGGATCCCGCATACCCGGGCAGGGTGACGGTCGTCGACTGCCGCTGCCGCAGCCGGATGTCTTCACCGCCGAGCATCATGTCGTTCGGCGCGCCCGCGTTCGACAGGGCATTCGCCAGCGCGCCCGCGCCGCCGATGTTGGTGCAGACCGCGTAGGTGTCTCCGGGCACCGTTCCCGCGTTGAGATGAACGCCATTTTTCGCGATGGCGGCCGCAGCCGCGGTCGTCCCCGGATTCGAGATCGTGTTGGCGGTGATGGTTGCGTTGAGCGCGCCGCTCATGGCACTGGCGCCGCCCCCGGTGATCATCTCGATGCCGTGGTTGTTGTACTGGAAGATGCGGTTGTTCGTGATCAGCGAGGTGACCGTGCCGAGGCCCGCGTTCTGGACGCGCAGTGCCGAGCCCTCGGATGAACCGGAGTTCGGTGTACCGGCCACGCCGATGGCGTTGCCGTCGAAGGTCAGCCGCAACGTCCCCGGATCGGTCGACTTCACGACCAGCACCGCGTGACCCACCGCGTCCCGGAAGGTGTTACCCGTCATGCTGACCGTGAGGTTGGCGCCCGTCCCGACGTTGTTGCCCGAGGTGATCGTCACGCCGCCGCCACCGGTCGCAATGGACGGATGGCTGTTGCGGAGCGTGTTGTTCTGGAACACCAGATCCCCGGTGCTGGTGCCGAGCAACGACAGCTGGAAGAGATCGCCGCGTGCCGACGTGAAGGTCGTGCCACGGACCGTCACATTCATCACGGTGCCCCCCCCGGAGGCCTCGATCAGGACACCATCGTTGCCATTGGCCGCGCTGTTCGCGCCGATGGTGCTGTTCTCAAGGATCAATCGATCGAGCGTCCCGCTCGTGTTCTCGATCAGCAGGTTGTCAACCAGCCCGCCGGAAATGCTCGATGCGTTGATCGTCGCCGTGCCCAGCAGCTGATTGAACCGCAGGCTGCCTTCACGTGCCACGGCGTCATTGCCGTTCGTGCCACTGACGACGGAATTCCCGAGCGTGAAGCCCGTGACCGTGGTGCCTCGAATCGCGTAGTCGCCGAAGTCGTTGAGCTGCATCCAGTTGAACGACACGTTGCGCGCATTGTTCAGGCTGATGCCGGTGGCCTTGTTGCGCAGCGTGCCGCCACTGCCCGCGGTGCCGCCGCCGGTGACCGTGAAGCTGCCGGTCACGGTGTTCACGTTCGAAAGTGCAATGCCGCTCGCCCCGCCATCCGAACTGACCGAACTGAGGCTGATGACACCGTCGAGATCCGACAGGTTGACCGCCGTGCCGGTCGTGGTCGTCACGGCCACCTCGCTCACCGAGACGCCCGTGACCGCAGCCACGCCATCCGCGAGGCCAGGAAGCGTGCCAGTGCTGATGTCGAAGCCCTGGGCGCGCACGTTGCTGCCGAGGAGCGTGACCGTGCCCCGCAAGGTCGGACGCGCACCACCCAGGGTCGGGCGAGCGATCGTGCCTGCCGGCGGCATGATTCCCATCAGGTCGTCGAAGCTGGTCCCGGTCGCCCCTTGGCCGATGAGCCATTGTGCAGCGGCCTGGCTTGCCGCGCCCGTCAGGTTGATGCCCACGCCGACGGTGGTGGTACCCGAATAGACGAACAGACGATTCGAGGTGGCCGTGCCCATCGCGGTGACTGCCGAGCTCAGGCTGTTGAACGGACTGCCAAGCGTGCCGTTCCCGTCCGACGCGGCCGTGGGGTTCAGGAACCAGATGACCGGGCCGGCAACGGTCAGCGAGATGGTCGCGGGTGCGCTGACAGCGGTGCCGGGGCAACCGTTGTCGGACACGGTGTAGTTGACTGTGGCGACGCCGACGAATCCCGGCGTCGGATCGAAGTCGAACGTTCCGGCCGCGAGATTGACGTTGCTCACCGTGCCGCCGGTGTTGGCAGTGATGCTGGCCACGCTGAACGTGGGCGAGCAGCCGTTGATGCCAGCATCCGGATCCGTGACGCCGGAAAGCAGGTCCGCGTTGATGCCGACGCGGCGCATGTTGGCTTGCACGATGCCGCCGTTCTTGTTTTGCGCCACCGGGGGGTCGTTGACAGGCGTGACCGAGATCGTGAACGTCTGCGTCGGCGACACATCCACGCCGCCGCTGGCCGTGCCGCCGTTGTCGCGCAGCTGCAGGGTGACTGTCGCCGTCCCGTTCTGGTGAGCTGCTGGTGTGAAGGTCAGCACACCCGTGGGGCTCACGGCCGGTCCGGCGCTGAACAGCGCCGTGTTGGTGTTGCCGACCACTTCGAAGGTCAGGGTCTGGCCGGCTTCGACCGCCGTGATCGCCGTGGCCCAAGGGCTTGCGGCATACGGACCAGAGTCCTCAGCCACGGTCACATCCGGTCCCTTGACGAAGGACGGCGCGTCGTTGACCGGAATCACGCTCACGCCACGGGTGGCGGGCGCGCTGGACCCGACTGCATTGATGGCCACGTAGCTCACGGTCCGGGCTGCCGCCGAGGGATCCTGCGAGCCGTTGGAGAAGACCACACTGCGCAGGACGGTCTGGTAGGTCGCCACCGGCGCCGTGCCCGAGAGCGTGAGCACCCCGGTTGCGGCGTTGTAGCTACCGGAGATCCCGCCGAGGGGCGTCATCGAAAGCAGATCTGAGCCCGACTGGAAACCGGTCACGATCGAGACGGTCGCTCCGGTGAGATCGGACGTCCCCGCGGACGCGACGCTCACGCCAGGGTCCACCACGACGGCTGGCCCATCTTCCACGAACGTGACTGTGCCCGAAGACGTCGTCACAGACGGCGGCGGGACACTGACGGCGATCGAGAACGGTGTCGAGTCGGCCGTGCCGAAGGCGTTCGTGGCACGTGCGACGCAACCGGTGGCGGAGGCCGCACCGACGCTCGGCGTACCACTCAACACCCCCGCTGCGGACAACGAGAGGCCGGCAGGCAGGGTGCACGAGCCGGACACGAGATTCACCGCCGGTGCCGGGGCGCCGCCCAAGGTAAAGGCAAACGGCCCGTAGGCGCTGCCGACGACCGCACTGCCGGGTGGCAGACCGGTGATGCTTGGCGGCGTGCCGACGAGCACCGTAACGGTTGCGGTGTCGGTGCCTGTGGAGTTTCCGACCACGTAATCGAAGGTGTAGGTGCCGACCGCGGCGCCGCCCCCGCTCGCATCGACGATCAATGCGCCGTCTGCTGCGAGCATGACGTTGATGCCGCCGCTCAGCGTGGTGACCGTCGCCCCCGGTGCGTTGCTTGCCGCAGTTCCACCGAGGCTGCCACCGCCGAACGAAACCACTGCTCCCGTGGGAACGCCGAGATCATCCACGCCTGAACCATTGTCGGCGAACACGTTCCATGCCGGCGGCGGACCGATCGGACTGCTCAGGCCCAACCGGAGCTGAAAGCCGTCATCCTGGAGCACGGGGGGTGTCCCCGGGACGATCGACAGCGTCTGTGTCGCGTCAGGCGAGATGCCATTGCTTGCCGTCACCACGCAGGTCACCGGCGCCGACGTGCTCGCCGTGCCGCTGATGGTCGCCGTCCCGCCCCCGGCGGGCGCGAACGCGAGGCCCGGCGGCAGCGTGCACGCGCCGGGGCCGGGGTTGGCCGAGAGCGTGATCGACGAGACCGGTGGGAAAGCGGCTGTCGTGATGGTGAAAGTCGTCGCCACGCCGATCGGGAACACCGCGGTCGATGGACTGGTGATCGTAGGCGGTGCGACGACGGAAATCGTGAAGTTGACCGGTGCACTGGCGTCCTGCCCGCCATTGGCCACACCGCCATCATCCCGCGCCCGGACGGTGACGACGGCGGCCCCCGATTGGCCAGCCGCCGGCGTGAACGACACTTGCCCCGCCCCATTGAGCACCGGCGCCACGGCAAACAGCGACGGGTTGGTGTTGCCAGTCACCTCGAAGGTCACGACCTGTGCCGATTCGTTCGCCGGCCCGGCGGAAATGCTGCTCGCCCAGGCTGTCGGGCCGTAGGCACCACTGTCGCGGGTGACGACGACGTTGGGCCCGGCCACGAACGACGGCGGGTCATTGACCGCGGTCACATTGATGACGAAGGTCTGCGCCGTCGACGTGTCCACACCGCCGTTGGCCGTGCCACCGTCATCCCGGGCCACCAGCGTGATCGTTGCGCTGCCGAAGGCGTTGGCCGCCGGAGTGAAGGTCAGCGCGCCGGCGGATGACACGGCCGGCGCGGATGCGAAGAGCCCCGGATTGGAGTTGCCGGTCACGACGAAGGAGACGATCTGCGTGGCTTCGTTCGGCCCCGGACTGATCGCAGTCGCCCAGCCGACAATGCTCTGCGGACCGGCATCCTCGAGCACAGTGACGTCCGGTCCCTTGGTGAACGACGGCGCGTCGTTGACCGGCGTGATGGTGATCGTGAAGGTCTGCGGCGCGCTGGCATCGACGCCGCCGTTCGCCGTGCCGCCCGTGTCACGTGCCACGACCGTGACCGTGGCCACGCCATGGGCATTCGCCGCGGGCGTGAAGGTCAGCGTCCCGATGGGCGACAGCGTAGGCTGAACACTGAACAGCGCCGTGTTCGAATTGCTCACCTCGAAGCTCACGGTCTGCGCGGCCTCGTCCGCCGGCCCGGGGCTGATTGCAGTGGCCCACGCCGTCTGCGAGAACGCGCCGCTGTCCTCGAGTACGGTGATGTCAGGCCCCTTCGTGAAACTCGGCGCGTCATTGACGCTGTTCACCGTGAGCGTGAAGGTCACTGGCACCGACGTGTCGCTGCCGCCGTTCGCGGTTCCTCCGTTGTCCTGCAGCGTCACCATCAACGTCGCCACGCCACTGGCATTGCTCGTCGGCGTGAACGTCAGCAGCCCAGCCGGCGAGATCGTCGGCTGCACGGCGAACAGCGCCGCATTGTCATTGCTCACGTTGAACGTGAGGGTCTGGCCCGACTCGCAGCTCGGCCCCGGGCTGATGCTCGTTGCCCAGGCGATGCTCTGCGCACCGGCATCCTCGTTCACGGTGACGTTGCCGCCACTCGCGAAGGACGGCGCCGTGTTGACCGCGAGCACATTGAGGCTCACCGTCTGCGTCGTGGTACCAAAGCTGTTGGTCGCGCTGAAGTTGAAGCTGTACGCCCCGCGCGTGCACGCCGCGGGGGTGCCGGTGAACGGCGCACTGGCCGCTGCCGTGTTGAGCCCTGTGGGTGCGCCCAGCGCAAGGCCGGTCGGCGCGACACCGGTCTGCGCCAGTGCGGTGATCTGGAAGGGTGGCGTGCCCAGCAGCGCCGTCGCCGTCAAGGTGTGCCCGGTGTAGAGCGCGCCCTCGCGTGCATCCGGCAGGCTGGCTGTGCTCGTGATCGTGGGCGGTCCGCCGACGGTCAGCGTGAACGTCTGCGTGGCCGCAGGCGTGACGCCGTTGCTCGCGGTGATCGTGCAGGTGTAGCTGCCCGCATCGCTTGCGCCCGGCGTGCCGGCGAACACCCCTCCGCCACTCCCGTCGGGGGTGAAGCTCACCGTCGCGGGCAGCGCCGGCGTGCAGCCGCTCACCGCGGTCGTCGGTGTCGGCATGCCGTTGGCGAGGACGGTGAAGCTGTTGGCCTGCAGCGGTGTGAACGTCACCGAGGCCGCGCTCGTGATCGCGGGTGCGCGGGTGTTCGTGATGCTCACCGTGGCGGGTGCCGAATCGAGCTGTCCGTCATTCACCCGGAAGGTGAAGCTGTCGCTTGCGGTCGCGCCGGGATTCGGCGTGTAGGTGACATTTGCGCCGCTGCCCCCCAGAACACCCTGGGTCGGTGCCGTGACGATGGTGAACGTGAGCGGGGACCCCTCGAAGTCCGAGCCGGTGAGGACGATCGGCAGCGTCTCGCCGACCTTGGCCACCACGCTCTGGCCGTTGGCCGAAGGTGTCGCATTGAGAACCACGTCGGTCCGGAAGGCGATCGTGTCCTGCTCGGTCACGCTGAATGCGGCCACGATGTCAACCCCGGGCGGCGCATCGCCTGCGGGATCCGTTGCAATCGGACTCACGCCAGCCCAGTCGAGCACCCGTCCATCACGCACGATTGCGGCGAGGATCTGCCCGGACAGCGCCGTTGCCACGAGCGCCACGATCACGAGTTGCGTTCCGCGGTACCCGCGACGATGCGCGAGGAGCCCTGCCCCGAGGACGGAAACGACCAGAAGCGCGAGCCCGATCGCACCGAGCGTCGGAATGACCAGGAGGGGCAGCGCCGCGATGAGGATCGGGGATCCCGACGCGTCGTTGAGCGCATCCGCCCCGACGAGCCCATCCGAGCCAGTCGCGGTGAAGGCCACGCGCATGCGCGCGCCCGACGGCTGGCGTGAGAGCACCGCATCGGACACGACGGTCTCGACCGCCGTTGCACCGGAGACGCCCAAGCCTCGATCGATCGTGCGAACCGTGCCGTCGATCAGTTGCGGCGCGCCAAAGCTGGTGCCAAGACAGGCGAGCAACTCGACCGAGCGGGCGCGATAGCCCGTGCTGTCGGCATCGACCGTCGTGCGGATGATCCGCTCGACGCCGGACACCGTGCCGCTGGCCGTGGACACCGAGCAACCGGTCGATGGGTTGTTGTCCGTGTCGACCAGCGTATCGAGCGTCGTGGTCGCTGCCTGCGCCACACCGAACGCGAGTCCTGCCACCAGTCCGAAGGACAGTGACCAGCGGCGCAAGGCCCGTGGACCAAAAAAGACGCGTGTCGCCAGCGAACGGCTGCCTGTCGAAACCTGAATGTCCACCGCATCCCCCAGAGTTCACGGGGAATGTGTTGCGGTGACGCGCTATGGCGCGAAACCCGACCCCGACTCAGACATGTTACCTAGGAGTTCCCCGAACCGATTGTGCCGTTCATTGCTGAAATGAAACCTGACGCGATGGCGTGCTGATGGCGCCGCGTCGCGCAACATTGTGTGTGCTGTCGCGCCGGCGGTTATCGCCAAAGATCCTCGTTCCGGCAGCCTGCGCTGCCCCCACCGCCCCGCTGCGGCGGGTTCTCATCCCGCTCCCGCAAATGAAAACGCCCGCTTGCGCGGGCGTTTGGTATTGGCGGAGAGAGCGGGATTGTTCGGCACGCGCTTCCGCGCGTGTCCTCACCCCTCGGGCCACGGCACCGTGGCCGCTCGGGGCCGCCCCTCCGGGCGTCGTTCCGGCAGCTTGCGCCGCCTCCACCGACCCGCTCCGCGGGTTCTCATCCCGCACTCGAAAGAGCAAACGCCCGCTTGCGCGGGCGTTTGGGATTGGCGGAGAGAGCGGGATTCGAACCCGCGGTAGGGTATTAGCCTACACACGCTTTCCAGGCGTGCGACTTAAACCACTCATCCATCTCTCCTGAAACTTTCACAATGACAGCACGCGTGAGACGCCGAGCGGTCATGCTCAATCCGCCATTTTAGGGGTTTGGCAGGCTGCTCAAACACGTCGCGAGGATGGCCATCCGCGAGGCGCGCGGCGCGCAGCGACCGAGACGTATCGTCGGATAGGCGAGGAAGCGAGCGCCGCGCAACGCTGCAGATGGCCACCGCAGCAGTGTTTCAGCAGCCTGTCAGAGACCGAGCTCCTTCTTGATCGCAATCTCGTCCTCTTCCCGATAACGACGATTCGCGCACTTCGCCTTCCAGTCGTCGATGCGCGCCTGCACGGGTTCCACGCGGTCATTGACGGTCTTGCTGCGCTCGTTGATCGCCGTGATGCGGTTGTTGAGATCGTCCACGCGGGCGCGGTAGCTGCCCTGCGCCGTGTTGTAGTCGAGCCGCGCCTGCTCGGTCTTGCGGCGTCGCTCGAGCAGCGTCTGCCGCTCGGACTCGAGGCGTGCCTTCTCCTCATCGCTCTTCGCGTTGAGAAAGAGCGTCTGCAGTTCACCCAAGCGCCCGCCGATGGCGTCTTCCTCGGTGCGAATGGCGGTGGCGCGGTTGCGAAGTTCTTCGCCGAGACGGTTCACCTCGGCCTGCTCGGCCTTGATCGCGTCATAGTCGCGCGTGAAGGCCTGCTGGTCTGCGCGCAGCGCGGCTGCGTCACGGTCGTTGGCCTGCTTCTCGACCATGCAGGCCCGAAGCTCTTCCTTGCTCATGATGCCGTCGGCGCGGGCGGGCGCCGCCTCCACCGGCTTGGCAGGGGCCTGCTTGGCGGGCGCGCGCGGCGGCGCCTTGGTCGCGGCAGGCTTCGGCGCGGTCTGGGCGAAGGCCGTCGAGAGCATCACGGACAGGACGACCCCGGCGACGAGAGCAAGGCGAGTTGAACGGTGATTCATGGCGTGTCCTGTGTTCGCGGATCAGGTTCGGGTTCGAGAAAGCCGTTCTGGCGGTAGGTGACGACGAGCGTATCCCGCTCGGGCGACGGGCCGACGGCCCGGAAGGGTGTGGTGCCATGGACCACGCGGCGGTCATCGAGCAGCATCGCCGACCACGGCTCGGCCAACGTGAAGGCGGTCAGTTCGTGGCCCGTATTGTCGTAGATCGTGGTCGTTGCGCCGTCGATATCGCGCCGACCCAGCATGAGCAGCAGCACGTGATCGACACCATCGCGATGCGCACCCTCGGGCGTGGGGCGGCCTTCGCCCGACCGCGCGTCGATACGGAACTGATGCGACTCCACGTGCCACCGGGCAACGTGCTCCCCCCGAAGCCGATCGGCCTCGGCCGTGACCGCGCCGAAGCACAAGATGAGAGCGCGGTAGAGCGGCAGCGTGCGTGTTCCCGGAGCGATCTCGGCGAAATGCCGGAGCAGGCCGCCATGCAGGCGGTTGTAGGCCTTGGGCTGCCAATGAGGACGATACGGCACGTCCTCGAGCACGGTTGACGGGTCGAGGGGTGTCGCGATCACGTGCGATGCATGCCGACGGTAGCGGTAGCGCCCGCCATCGGCGAGATATGCATCGCGCGGCAGATCGTTCCAGGTCGCAGCCAGCGCGGCACGCGCATCGGGGGAGGCGACCTCGCCCAGAAGCGAGAGCACTTCTGCGGCCGGTAAGATTGCATACCCGTCGCGGGCGAGCCGCTCGGCCGCCGCGTCCGACATCGACGGCGACCGTGAAGGCGAAGACATGACGAAACTTTCGATCAACGTGAACCGCGTGGCGCTCTTGCGCAATAGCCGCGATCACGGATGGACACCCGATCTGCAGGCCGTGGCCACCCGAATTCTAGAGGCGGGGGCCCACGGCCTCACGGTGCACCCGCGCCCGGACGAGCGCCACATCCGCGCCTCCGACGTGGCACCGCTCGCAGCCCTCGTCGCACGCTATCCGGGCCGCGAGTACAACATCGAAGGCAATCCCGAGCACAACCTGCTTGCGCATGTGCATGCCGTGCGCCCCACGCAGGCGACGTTCGTGCCGGATGCCGTCGGCCAGAAAACATCCGATCACGGCTACAGCCCGGCGCACTCGGCAGCCATTGCGCCCCTCTTGGCCGAGGCCAAGCGGAGCGCGATGCGCGTGAGCCTCTTCGTGGATGCCGACCCGGCGGCGATCGATGCGGCGAAAGCCGCGGGCGCGGATCGCGTGGAGCTCTACACCGAGCCCTACGCGGCTGCCTTTCACGCGGGTGACTGGCGCACGACGCTCGAGCGCTTCGCCCGCGCCGCGCGCCACGCCCGCAGCCTGGGGCTTGCGGTCAACGCCGGGCATGACCTGAACCTCGACAACCTGCCGCCCTTCATCGCCGAAGTGGCGCCCGACGAGGTCTCGATCGGGCATGCGGTCATCGCCGATGCGCTCCTCGTGGGCATCGACGAAGCCGTTCCGCGCTACCTGCGCGCGGTGGGCGCGTCGATCGGATGACGTGGAGCCGATCGCGCTCACCTTGGGCGACCCTGCCGGCGTCGGCCCGGAGATCGCTGCGCACGTCCTCGCCGCATCCGGCGGCGCCGTGGACGGGCGCGCGCTCCGCATCTACGGGCCGCGTGCCGTGCTCGAGCGTGCTCTTGAAGCGACCGGGAAAATCGATCTCGCGGTCGACTGTGTGGACACCGGTCTCGATGGCCCGTGGCGTCCCGGCACACCCAGCGCCGCGGGCGGTCGGGCCGCGATCGCCGCGATCGAGGCAGCCACCGCCGCCTGCCTGCGCGGTGAATGTGCAGCGCTCGTGACCGCGCCCATCAGCAAGACAGCACTCCGGTTGGCCGGCTCGGCCTTCCCCGGACACACCGAAATGCTCGGCGCGCTCTCGGGCGTGCCCGAGGTGGCGATGATGTTCGCCTCGATGTCTACATCAAAGCGCCTCAACGTCGTGCTCGCGACTATCCATCTCTCCTTGCGCGACGCGATCGCGGCACTCACGACCGAGCAGATCACCCGCACGATCCGCTTTGCCCACGAGGCGGGCCCCTGGGTTGCGCCGGATCGACCGGACCGCCCTCGCATCGCCGTGGCCGGCCTCAACCCGCATGCGGGCGAAGACGGGCTCTTCGGTCGCGAGGAGATCGAGGTCATCGCCCCCGCAGTCGAGCAGGCCGCTCGCGCGGGCACGGATGTGCATGGACCCTTCCCGCCGGACACCGTCTTCATGCGCGCTGCGCGCGGCGAGTTCGATGTCGTGATCGCGATGACCCATGATCATGGGCTCATCCCGGTCAAACTGGACGGCTTCGAGCACGCGGTGAACGTGACGCTCGGCCTGCCTTTCCTGCGCACGAGCGTGGATCACGGCACGGCCTATGACATCGCATGGCAGGGACGGGCATCAAGTGAAAACCTGCGCCATGTGCTTGCGTGGACGGTGAAACGTTTTGTCCGTCGGGACTGAGGATGAGCGAGTGCATTCGTTGCGGCGCCTGCTGCGCCTGGCCGCGGGTGGATTTTTCGGTCTACGAACTGGACAGCGAAGGCGGCAGCGTCCCGGAAACCCTCACGGTTCCCGTCAATGGCACGACCGTGCGCATGCGCGGCACCGACCACTGGCCGCCGCGCTGCGCCGCACTGTGTGGAACCCTTGGCGAGCAGGTCCACTGCGCGATCTACGAATGGCGGCCCAACCCCTGCCGCGAGTTCGCCGAAGGCAGCGATGCCTGCGCCGAGGCGCGCCGCCGCCACGGCCTGCCCCCGCTCGGATGAACATCCGCTTGGCGACACCGCGTCAACGGCTGCGGCGACAATAGCGGGGACGACGGTCGGCTACGTGCCGAACCACGACGTCGTTCCATCCGCGCCCCGTCCATGCCCCCGCCCTCGTGAGCCCCATCGAAAGCTTCCTGCTCCTGGCCGCACTGATCTTCGCGGGCGCCTTCTTTGCGCTGGCCGAGATCAGCTTTGCCGCCGCGCGCCCGACGCGGCTGGAAGCGCTCGCCGCGCAAGGCGAACGACGCGCTCGCCTCGTGCTCGACATGCGGGAGCGGCCGGGCGACTATTTCGCGGTCGCCCAGATCGGCCTCAACGTTGTCGCGCTCGTGGGCGGCATCGTCGGCGACGAGGTGTTCGGCTCACCGTTCGCTCAGGCGTTCGCCCTCGTTCTGCCGGAGAACATGGCCCGGCTCGCTGGGCTCGCGGCCTCGATCGCGGTCATGACGGCGCTGTTCCTCACCCTTTCGGATCTGCTGCCCAAGCGCTGGGGCATGGCCGAGCCCGAACGCATGGCTGTCCGCGTCATCGGCCCGATGGGCGCCCTGATCGTCGTGCTGAAGCCCATCGTCTGGCTGTTCGGCAAGCTGACCGACGGCCTCATGCGGCTGTTCGGCCTGCCCACCGAGCGCGCAGATCAGGTGACCGCCGCCGACGTGCTCGCGATGGCCGAGGCTGGCGCACGCTCGGGTGCGCTGCATCGGGACGAGCACCGCATGATCGAGAGCGTGTTCGAGATGGACACCCGAACGATCTCGACCGCGATGACGCCGCGCGACCGGATCGCCTGGTTCGACAAGAACGATCCCGAGCCGGTCGTCCGCGCGCGCATCGCGCTCGAGCCCTTCTCAACCTATCCCGTATGTGATGGCGATCTCGATCACGTCATCGGCTATGTGGACGCGAAGGACCTGTTTCAGCGGGTGCTCAACGGCCAGTCGATCGCCCTCACCCAGGATGGACTCCTGCGCAAGCTGCTCGTGCTGCCCGACCGGGTGACGCTGGCCGAGGCGCTCGACCAGTTCCGCGAGGCGCATGAGGACTTCGCGGTCATCGTCAACGAATACGCGGTCGTCGTCGGCGTGCTCACGCTCAATGACGTCATGAGCACCGTCATGGGTGAGCTCGTGAGCCCATTGAGCGAGGACCTGATCGTCAGCCGTGACGACGGCTCCTGGCTCGTCGACGGCATCGCCCCGATGGCCGATGTCGTCCGCGCGCTGGACATCGATGAGGAACTGCCCGACCCGGAGGAGTACGAGACCCTGGCCGGCTTTTTGATGCATCTGCTCCGCCGCGTGCCGCGCCGCACCGACGTCGTGCGCTGGGGGGGCTTTCGCTTCGAGGTGATGGACGTGGACGCCTTCCGGATCGACCAGGTGCTGGTGACGCGCCTGCCCGCCGCGCCGGAGAGCTCGCCCGATCGGGCAGCCTGATCGACTGCACCGATCAGCGAGTTCGTTTTAACTCGCTTCACAATTGGTGCGTCGCAACAAACAATTCGTCCTGTCGATGCACGGCACACACCGTGCGATCCGGCGGCCACTCCAGGCCTGCGGACCGACACCTCCTCCCACGACGAAAACAGCGAAAAGCCAACACGATGTCCATCATCAACAGCACCCTCCAGCCCTTCAAGACCCAAGCCTTCCACAACGGCAAGTTCGTCGAAGTCACGGACGCCACGCTGCGCGGCAAGTGGTCCGTGCTCGTGTTCATGCCGGCCGCCTTCACCTTCAACTGCCCGACCGAAGTCGAGGACGCCGCCGAGCATTACGACATCTTCCGCTCGCTTGGCGCCGAGATCTACATCGTGACCACCGACACGCACTTCGCGCACAAGGTCTGGCACGAGACGAGCCCGGCCGTCGGCAAGGCGCGCTTCCCGCTCGTCGGCGACCCGACGCACCAGCTCGCCCGCCAGTTCGGCGTGCTGATCGAGGAAGAGGGCCTCGCCCTGCGCGGCACCTTCATCATCAACCCCGAAGGTGTGGTGAAGACGGCCGAGATCCACGACAACGCAATCGCCCGCGACATGCGCGAAACGCTGCGCAAGCTGCAGGCTGCGCAATACGTCGCCAACAACCCGGGCCAGGTCTGCCCCGCCAAGTGGCAACAGGGCGCGAAGACCATCGCGCCGTCGCTTGAGCTCGTCGGCAAAATCTAACGCCCTGCCGCCTCAGCAACCACCGGGCCTGCGGGCCCGGTTTTTGTTCCCAACCCTGTTCCCCACCCGGAGCGATCATGCTTGATGTGACGCTGCGCGACCAGTTGCGCGCCTATCTCGACCACCTGAAGGTGCCGGTCGAACTGATCCTCTCGCTCGATGATTCCCCCGCAAGCGCCGAACTGCGCGCGCTCGCCGAATCGGTCGTGCCGCTTTCGCCCAAGCTCAGCCTGCGCACCGACGGCACGGCGACCCGCCGGCCACAGATGCAGATCACGCGCCAGGGCGAGGACGTCGGTGTGGCCTTCGCCGCGGTGCCGCTCGGGCACGAATTCACCTCGCTCGTGCTCGCGCTTCTGCACGTGGGCGGGCACCCGCCCAAGGCCGACCCGGCCGCGCTCGATGCTGCTCGCGCACTCGATCGCGACATCGTGGTCGAGACGTGGATGAACCTCGCCTGCCACAACTGTCCGGACGTGGTGCAGGCCTTCAACACGATTGCCGCATTGAACCCGCGCGTTCGGCACCTGGCCATCGACGGTTCGCTCTACGCCAGCGAGGCCGAGGCCCGCGGCATCATGGCCGTGCCGACGGTCTACGTGAACGGCGAGCCCTTCGGCTCGGGACGCATGACGCTCGAGGAAATCGTCGCCCGCCTTGACACCCGGGCAGCCGAGCGGAGCGCCCAGGCGCTCTCCGAAAAGGCGCCGTTCGACGTGCTGGTCGTGGGCGGCGGGCCGGCCGGTGCCGCGGCCGCGGTCTACACCGCGCGCAAGGGCATCCGCACCGGCATCGCGGCCGAGCGCTTCGGCGGTCAGACGCTCGACACACTGGCGATCGAGAACTACATCTCGGTCCCGCAGACCGAGGGACCTCGCTTCGCGGCCGACCTCGAACGCCATGTCCGCGACTACGAGGTCGAGTGGATGCCTGGCCAGCGGGCCGTCGAACTCGAACCGGCGGTGACCGCCGGGGGCACGATCACCGTGCGCTTCGAGAACGGTGCCGCGTTGCAGTCGAAGAGTGTGATCCTCGCGACCGGTGCCCGCTGGCGCACGCTCGGCGTGCCCGGCGAGGACACCTACCGCAACCGCGGCGTCACCTTCTGCCCGCACTGCGACGGACCGCTCTTCAAGGGCAAGCGCGTGGCGGTCGTGGGCGGCG
>CAZSTF010000027.1:19890-22254 GCA_964609555.1 uncultured Alcaligenaceae bacterium
CCGCACTGCGACGGACCGCTCTTCAAGGGCAAGCGCGTGGCGGTCGTGGGCGGCGGCAACTCGGGCGTGGAGGCCGCGATCGACCTCGCCGGCATCGTCGAGCATGTCACGCTCGTCGAGTTCGCCTCCGAACTCAAGGCGGACGCCGTGCTCGTGCGCAAGCTCGAATCCCTGCCGAACGTCACCATCATCCGCAACGCGCAGACCACCGAGATCGTGGGCGACGGCGAGCGCGTCACGGCACTGCGCTACCGTGACCGGGCGACCGAGGCGGTCATCGACGTTCCGGTGGCGGGCGTCTTCGTGCAGATCGGCCTCGTGCCCAACACCGACTGGCTGCGCGGCGTGGTGCCGCTCAACCGCTTCGGCGAGATCGAGGTGGATGCCAAAGGCGCCACCGGCGTACCCGGCGTCTTCGCTGCGGGGGACGCGACCACCGTCCCCTACAAGCAGATCGTCATCGCAGCCGGCGATGGTGCCAAGGCCGCGCTCGGCGCGTTCGACTACCTGATTCGGCAGGGGTAGGAGGCCGAAGCCTCCGTCCGCTCCGGCCCGGAGGGGCTCAAGGTCGGGGTACACCCGACCGCGAACCCTCGGTCTCGCCTACAGCGGTGCGCAGAACGCGATGCCTTCGGGTGCGTACGGGCGGTTCAACACGTCGGGCTGACCACCACCGGAACCCCTCGTGCCGCCTTGCAGTTGAAGCGCCGCATAGGTCACATCGCTGGTCGTGTAGCGGTGATTGCGGAACTCCGCACTGAAGAGGCGATAGACGGCTTGGGTACCCAGTGGGCAGGCCCCATCCTTCGGCAGAAGGATGCGGAACGCGATGCCCTCGTTGGCCCAGTCCGGACGGGTGGCCAAAAACGCACACTCTTCGGGCTTGGCCGAATAGAAATGCGTCTGGTGCAGTGCATGGAAGAAGCGGCACACCGGCACGGCCGCGGCTGGTGCCGAGGATGTGCCACGCCACGCCTTGAAAGGCGCTTCGCTGCGTCCCCACGCCGCAGGACGCGGAGGTCCCGGGTCGATCTGAAGCAGCATCTCGGCCTCGGTCGGTCCGAGCGCCAGATAGTGCCGTTGCTGATCCTGCCGGACCAGGACGAGCGGCGCAACAGTCAGATCGGGTGCCATCCCTCGCACCCGAAGCGTTGCGCGTGCCGCCGGCACAACGGCGGTCGCCGATGCATCCCTCTGCATTGTGTTGACCACGACGAGCGGATACTCCCCCGGCGGCAGCCCATGCATGCGCACGGCTGCCACATAGCGCGGAACCATGAAGCCGGACGGCATGGACTCGAATGCGGCGAGAACGATGCGAAACCCGGCGGACTCCCTCACGACCTGCTGCAGGTAATAGGGACCGTCGAGTCTGTTGACGCTCCAGTTGCGCGCCCCAAAATGAAGATCGAACTCCGCGAAGGCATCCACCTCGATCGTGGGTGATTCCGTGGGTTCAGTGAAAACGTTGATGCCAGGACCGGGAAGCAGAAAGACAGGCACACCCGTAAGCGGTTGGCCAACTGCGTCGGATGGCACCCCCAGCCATGCGAACACCGTCAGCGTCAACGCGGCAGCGATCTTCTTCATGGTGTGACACTCCTCATTGAATCTTCGGCCGCTCGCCATTGATGTTGGGGTACACATCGCCGAGCCAGTCACTGCCGGAGTCCATCGTATAGCCCTCCTGAAGCATGTCGCCAAGAACGGTCTCCGGAAAGATCGCGTGATCGTCCCGTGCCGGGTTGTACTTGCGCATGAGCCGTACTGTACCCGGCGGCTGCGGCATGCAGTTCGGGCGGATGAAATCCCAGATGCTGATCGGTATTGACCCGCGTTGATTGCACCCATGGCGTCGGCGCAAGCGAAGTTGCGTTTTGATACCATCAATCAACCAATCGAGCAGTTCACGATCATGCCCGCCAACCTCACGCTGAAAGGTCTTCCGGATGAGTTGCATGAGCGGCTCAAGACCGCCGCGGCAGCGAATCATCGAAGCCTCAACAGCGAGATCATCGCCCTGCTGGAAGCGCAACTCCTCCCACGCCGGATTCCGGCCGAGGATCGGCTGGCCGCCATCCGCGCCGCACGGGCACGCGTCGCACGGAAGCATTTCGATCACGAGGCCATTGATCGGATCAAGCGTGCCGGTCGCGCATGATCGTCGTCGACGTCAATGTCATCGCCTATCTGCTGATTCCCGGCAAATTCACCGCGAGCGCAGAGCATCTGCTCGAAACGGAACCCGTCTGGGCCGCACCTCGGCTCTGGCGCAGCGAATTGCGCAACATCCTGGCCGCTTACGTGCGGGCGCGGGCGATGACGCTTGACGTGGCGCTTGAACTGTTTCGGCACGCAAGCGAG
>CAZSTF010000028.1:0-18929 GCA_964609555.1 uncultured Alcaligenaceae bacterium
TTGATCAGCGAAGACCGAGATTATGACACAACAAATTTCCGCTTGTCAAATCGATTCGGCAAACAGCCGAACAACGAGGGGCAAAGGCCAGGACGGCGCACCAGAGACGCGACGGCAAGGTGGGCCCCGACCGGAACCCGACCGGCACCGGCGAAGGGAGAGTCGCACACCTCGCCGAACCGGAGCTGGCGGATAGCATCGTCTCCCTATGGACTCGTTGAAGTTTCGCCTGCTTGCCCTCGCACTGATGGCCATGGCGGTAGGCACAGTGGCCAAGCCTACGCTGGGGCAACCCGTCGAAGCGTCTGTTGTGCGCAGCCAATGCACGGACTACGCGCGGCGTATTGGGGCCATCGGCTTCGACAGATGCCTGGCTGCGCAGCTGCGACTGACCGGCGCGACGTCGTCGCAAGGTCGCCCTATCCTGCTTCGTGACATTGCAGCCAACGCGGCCGAAGATCGGTTGCGGGTCCTCGTGCTGGGCACGATTCACGGCGATGAACTGACGGCCCCCGTGCTGGCGTTTCGCTGGTTGCAGTTTGCCTCGCAGCAGACCGCCCAGGCGTCCTCCGCTGCGACCGAGCGCACGTCGGCTCGCGTCGCCTGGCGCTTTGTCCCCGTGGTCAATCCGGACGGACTGCTGGCCACACCTGCGACGCGCGTGAATGCGCGCGGCATCGATCTCAACCGCAATTTCCCGACACCGAACTGGCAGCAGGAAGCACCGCGCTACTGGGAGCAGCGGACGCGACGTGACCCGCGCCGCTTCCCGGGGCGCAGCCCGTTGAGTGAGCCGGAAAGTCGATTCATCGAACAGCAACTCGACGCGTTTTCGCCCGACTTGATTGTGAGCATCCACGCCCCCCTGGGTGTGCTCGATTTCGACGGTCCTGCGGTGCCCCCTCATCGCCTTGGGCGCCTCTACCTCGACCAGGTTGGCGTCTTCCCCGGCTCGCTGGGCCATTACGCCGGCGTGCATCGCGGCATTCCCGTCGTGACCATCGAACTGCCTCATGCACTGCGGGCCCCAACGGACGCCGAAATGCGGCACATGTGGGATGACCTCCTGCGCTGGATCGATACCCGACTGCTGACACGGCCCGATGAGCGCCTTCCGCCGGTGCAAACGGCCTCTCCGATGCCAGCCTTCGTTTCACCGATCCAGCAGCTTCTTCCGTCGCCGCTCCAACCCGTTCTGGTCCCACTCAAAGCTCGATGAACACCTCCGACACTCCACGCAAGCCACGTGCTGGCACGGCGCTGATCCATCCCGTCCGGCCTGTGGCCCGGGGGTTTCGCTCGCTCGCTCCGGGCACGGAACGGGCGTCGACCGTCCTCTTCAACAGTGTTGAACGCTGGAAGAACCGCTCCGGATTCGACGAGTCGATCTACACCTACGGCACGAGCGGCACCCCAACGACCCGCGATCTGGCGAACCGGATCGCCGAATGGGAAGGCGGGCATGGCACGGTCCTCTTTCCAAGCGGACTGGCCGCTGTGGCGTATGGCTTCCTTGCCTTGGTCGACCCAGGCGATCATGTCCTCGTGCCGGACAACGTCTACGACCCAGTACGACAGCTGGGCAAATCGCTGCTCGCCCGCATGGGCGTGCGAATGCAGTTCTACGATCCGCTGATCGGTCGCGACATCGAGCGGCTGATCAACGACGCGACCCGTCTCATCTGGGTAGAAACACCCGGCTCGATCACGATGGAGGTCGCAGACCTGCGCGCCATTGCCGAGGCAGCGCACCGAAGGAACGTCGCGGTCGTTGTCGACAACACCTACAGCGCGGGCCTCTACCTGCGAGCCTTTGAACTGGGGGCCGATCTCAGCGTACACGCGCTGACCAAATACCCGGCGGGTCACAGCGATCTCGTGATGGGCGCGATCACGGCGCGGGATGCCACCCTGCTCCGGCGCGTGCAGGAGGTGGCGCTCGCCACGGGGCAGTGCGTGGCAGCGGACGATGCCTACCTGGTCCTGCGCGGGCTGCCGACAATGCCGCTCCGGCTCGCCCACACGGGGCAGATTGCGCTCGAATTGGCGCGATGGCTCAAGACGCGGACGGAGGTCAAACTTGTGCTGCATCCGGCACTGCCGGATTGCCCGGGCCATGAAGTGTGGCGACGCGACTTCACCGGCTCCTCCGGCGTGTTCTCGTTCATTTTTGCCGACAACTACGGTGCCGAGGCGGCAACCCGCTTCATCGAAGCATTGCGCTTCTTCAAGATCGGCGCGAGCTGGGGCGGCATCGGATCGTTGGCCCTGACCTACGACCTCGCGAAGTCGCGCGGCGCCTGGCCGCACAAGGGCGCACTCGTTCGGCTGAACATCGGCCTCGAAGACCCGGAGGATCTGCGCGAGGATCTCGCCCAGGCGTTCAATGCGCTTTGAACAGCGGACCGAAACCGCCACGCGCCCGCGGACACCACCGCCCCGCACACGCCCCATCGAATCAAGGAACAGCCATGACCACAGCGTACGACTTTGAAGCCCGCGCCATCGACGGCAAGAAATTGTCGCTCTCTGCCTACGCCGGCAAGACACTCCTCATCGTGAACACCGCCAGCAAGTGCGGCTTCACGCCTCAGTACACCGGCCTGCAGAAGCTCCACGAGCAGTACGGTGCGCATGGGTTGGTCGTTCTTGGCTTTCCGTGCAACCAGTTCGGCGGTCAGGAGCCCGGCGACGAAGCAGAGATCGCGCAGTTCTGCGAACTGAATTTCGGCGTCACCTTTCCGCTCTTCGCGAAAGTCGATGTCAATGGCCCGGACACGCACCCGCTGTTCGGACACCTGAAGCAGGCTGCGCCCGGTCTGCTCGGGAGCGAAGCCATCAAGTGGAACTTCACGAAATTCCTCGTCACTCCGGATGGCAAGGTGACGCGCTATGCGCCGACCGACAGCCCGGAGTCGCTCGAGTCAGCCATCCGCGCGGCGCTCGGCCTCACGTGACCCACGATCCAGTCGAGCGCGCAAGAAGCCTTTGCTGCCATAGCGGGTGACCCGGCGATAGTGGCGGGCAGTCAGCCGATCGACCATGTGCGCATAGGCTTCGAGCAGTTCGGGGCGGATCGAGAAGTCGTCGTAGTTGACAACCACGTCCACACGCGAATCCTGATTCTCGAGCGCACGTGCGACCGCCTGTTCGATCTCGGTGATCTGCGTGTCCTGATTCACGGTGTAGCCGCCGAAATCGATGTAAAGCGTTCCGGTGGATGCATCGAGCCGCAGCCGCTCGGGAAGCGGGCGCGACACGAGTCGATCGCGGAGCCGTACCGGAGCCTCGACGAACAGCGCTTCTTCCATCACTGTCGCGTCGTCCGCGCCCGCGGGGCTGAACGCCATGCGGCCCACGACATCCCGGTCGATGGATACGCCCGGGGCGATCTCGGCCAACCTTAGGCGGGGTTCACCGTTTGCGTCTGACTCGAGACGGAACACTGCGCGCTCCGTGAGGTAGAGCACCGGGGTGCCCCGCCGCAGCGCCTCACGCGCGCTGAAGGTCAGATGCTCGACACGCTCGACGAACTTCGTCTGTCCCCCATCGCGCACGATCGTGAGGCGACCGTCGCGCACCCGAACGTCCTGCGCGCCCGCGCTGAACGAGCCGACGAAGACCACGCGTCGCGCGTTCTGGCTGATGTTGATGAACCCGCCGGCACCCGCCAGACGCGGGCCGAACTTGCTCACGTTGACGTTGCCCTCTCGATCGACCTCCGCCATGCCGAGGATCGCAAGGTCGAGCCCGCCACCATCGTAGAAGTCGAACTGGCTCGGCTGGTCAAGCACCGCCTGCGTGTTGATCGCCGCGCCGAAATTGAGCCCGCCTTGCGGAATCCCACCAATGACGCCGGGCTCGGCGGTGAGCGTGATCAGGTCGATCACCCGCTCCTCTGCGGCGACGGCGGCCACCCCCTCGGGCATCCCGATGCCGAGGTTGACCACGGCACCAGGCGTGAGTTCGAGCGCGGCTCGGCGGGCAATCAGCTTGCGAACGTCGAGCGGCATTGGGGACAGTGCTTCCGATGGCACGCGCAGCTCACCCGAATAGGCCGGGTTGTAGGCTGTCGCGAACGTCTGCATGTGGTGCGCCGGATCGTCCGCCACGACGACCGCGTCCACCAGCACGCCGGGCACCTTGACCTGCCTGGGATTGAGCGAGCCGCGCTCGGCGATGCGTTCCACCTGCGCAATCACCACGCCGCCGGAATTGCGTGCGGCCATGGCGATGGCCAGAGCCTCGAGTGTGAGCGCCTCGCGCTCCATCGTGAGATTGCCATCTGGATCCGCGGTCGTTGCCCGGATGACGCCCACATCGATGGGAAAGGCGCGATAGAACAGGTAGGGCTCGCCGTCGATCTCCATGAGGCGGACGAGATCCTCCCGCGTGCAGGCATTCACCTTGCCACCGCCGAGCCGCGGATCGACGAACGTCCCGAGCCCGACCCGCGTCAACGTGCCGGGCTTGCCGGCTGCGATGTCGCGGAACAGGTGCGAAATCACGCCCTGCGGCAGGTTGTAGGCCTCGATCTTGTTGTCGACGGCAAGCTTCTGAAGCTTGGGCACCAGGCCCCAGTGCCCCCCGATGACACGTCGCACGAGCCCCTCATGCCCAAGGTGGTTGAGACCGCGATCGCGACCGTCACCCTGTCCTGCGGCATAGACCAACGTCAGCCCCTCCGGCTCGTGATCGGCGAGAAAACGCCGCTCGAGCGCGATTGCCACGCCCTCGGCGAAGCCGATGCCGACGAAACCACCCGTGGCGATCGTGTCGCCGCTTTTGATCAACCGCACGGCGTCATCGACCGACACCACCTTGTTGCGATGCACGAGCGCATTTGCGCTTGACCACGGCGCAGGCATGGTCCCCTCCTTGTTCCCCTGTTTTGATGGGGGTTTCCTGCCGGTGTTATAGCGCCGCATGCACGCGATCGGCAGCGGTTGGCCGACCAACCGCCATCGATAGACGCGACAGGGGGCGTCCCGCTGTCGCCGCCCTCGCCGCGTTGCCATAATCCGCGCTTCTCTCCTCAGGATGTTTCTTGCCGTGACTGCGCTTTCTCGCAATTCTTTCGGCCCCGCGCGGCCCGCGTCGCGCAATCGGCTCGTCGCCTGGATGGCGCACGCCACCGCACTCGTGCTGGCGATCGCGCTGCCAATCACGCCGACAACCGTGTCGGCCACCGACATGAACAAGACCTTGCGGGTCGCTTTCCCGGTGGATGTCACCGGCTTCGATCCCCAGGCAGTGAACGATCTCTATTCGGCGCACGTTGCCAACGCCATCTTCGACACGCTGTGGGAGTTCGACTACTACGCGCGTCCGCTCCGGCTCAAGCCCTCGCTTGCGGCGGCGCTGCCGGAAATCTCGGCCGATGGACTGACCTGGATCATCCGCATCAAGAAAGGGCTGTTCTTTGCTGATGACCCGGCTTTCGAGGGCAAGAAGCGCGAGGTCACGGCCGAGGATTTCATCTACTCGTGGAAGCGGATGCTCGACCCGAAGATGATCTCGCCCACACTCTGGCAGATCGACAACAAGGTCGTCGGCGCCAACGAGCTCGTGGCCGAGGCGAAGAAGACCGGCAAGTTCGACTACGACAAGCCGATCGAAGGCCTCAAGGCGCTTGACCGCTACACGATCCAGTTGAAGCTCACGCGGCCGGACTACACGCTCACCGAGCTCATGCTCGGCTACAACTGGTCGCCCGTTGCGCGTGAGGTGGTCGAGAAGTACCGCGACCCCGGCGGCCGCATCATGAACAACCCCGTCGGTGCGGGCCCCTACCGCATCAAGCAATGGGTCAAGGGCAGCAAGCTCGTGCTCACCAAGAACGAGAACTACCGCGAGGAGTTCTTCCCGACCGAAGGCGAGCCCGGCGACGCCGAGACGCTTGCGCGCAATAAGGGCAAGCGCCTGCCGCTCGTGGGCAACATCGAGATCAGCATCATCGAAGAGGCCAACCCGCGGCTCCTGTCGTTCAAATCCGGGGCACTCGACTACGAATTCGTGGGCGCTGCCATGATCGGCAATGTCGTCCAGGGCGGCAAGCTGCTGCCGGAGTACGCCGAGCGCGGCGTTCGCCACCAGCGAGCACTCGAGCCTGCACTCTCCTATGATTTCTTCAACCTCGACGACCCCATCGTCGGTGGTCTGGAGCCGGCCAAGATCGCGCTGCGCCGTGCGATCATCATGGCCTTTCCGGTCGATGACTATGTGCGGGTGACCTTCCGGGGCCAGGCGATGCCGGCCAATCAAATCATCCCGCCCACGCAGACGGGCCATGACGCGAAGCGCTCCCGAAACGTGCGCCAGGACGTGCAGCTCGCCAACGCACTGCTCGATCACTTCGGCTACAAGGACCGCGATGGGGATGGCTTCCGCGACCTGCCCGACGGAAAGCCGCTGGTCATCACGCGTTCTTCCACGCCCAACCCGACCGACCGCGAAACCGACGAGCTTTGGAAGAAAACCATGGACTCGCTCAAGATCCGGATCGCCTTCAACACGCAGAAATGGCCGGATCTGCTCAAGCAGGCGCGTGCCGGGCAAATCCAGTTCTGGGGCCTCGGCTGGATCTCGGGGGCAACCGATGGCAACTCCTTCGTGCAACTGCTTTACAGCAAGAATATCGGGCAGTCCAACTTCGCCCGCTTTCGCTATCCCAAGTACGACGAACTCTACGAGAAGGCCCAACTGCTGCCGATCGGCCCCCAGCGCTGGGCGCTCTATCGCGCGATGAACGACATTGCGATGGCGTACTCCGTATGGAGCCCGGGTGTGTTCCGCTTCCAGAACGTGCTGACGCAACCGTGGTTGCTCAACTACAAGCGGAACCCCTTCCGACAGCATTTCTTTCACCTGATGGACATCGACGAGACCCAGCGGCGCTGACGCGCTTCCTCGCGGTTTTCGTGTTGCCATCATCGCGGCCACCGCATGGGGGCCAGAGAACCGCACCGCATGAAACGGAGCGCAACGTAGAGAGCCGCCGTGCGCGCCGTTTCAACCTAAAGACCACAGTTGGGTGCGTTCGAAGGCGGGTTTGTGCGCGTTGCCCGCGAGGCGCGAGGACGCCGCAGGGCAGCTCCCCTGCAAGGACGAGCAACAAAGCGGGCGGCGCGCACGGGCCCGAAAGCGAACGCGCAGCGGACTCCCCCTCCCGGTGAAGGCGAGCCACCGAGAAAAGGTCGTTTCACCAATCGCTTGCGTGTGCAACCGAGCGGTCAACTGCGGTCTTTAGGTTCAGTGCTTTCCCGCATCGCGGGGCGACCCTGACGATTGCAGCAAGGAGAGCGCATACGATCCTGCGCCAGTCCACATCGAAGGGGGAGAGGGATCGTGCAGGAAGACTGCGTTTACGACAGCGCGCCTTGGCGAGCGCATTACGCGGCCGCCGGAACGCCGGAGCGATTGCCGGAACCTGAACATCCAAACCTGGCCGCCGTGGTCCACGCGGCCGCTGCGCGACATGCGACGAGGACGGCCTTCACCTGCGTGATGCCGAACGGCATGTTCGGCAACCTCACGTACGCTGAGGTTGATCGCATGAGCGACGCCTTCGCTGTGTATCTCCGGGAAACGCTCCGTCTTCAGGCGGGAGCGCGCGTCGCCTTGCAGGCTCCCAACTGTCTGACCACGCCGATCGTCGTGTTCGGCGTGCTCAAGGCGGGCTGCGTCCTCGTGAACACGAACCCGCTCTACACCGCGCCCGAGATGCGTCACCAATTCAATGACGCCGGTGTCGAGGCGCTCGTGATCGTGGACATGTTCTTCGACAAGTTGGATGCGATCCGGTCCGAAACCGGCATCAAGCATGTCGTGCTGTGCTCGGTCGCGAGCTTCTTCCCGCCCGTCGTGCGCCCGATCATCCAAGGCATCCAGAAATACTGGAATCGGGTCATTCCCGAGCGCAAGAGCGACGCCGTGCCGATCGAGGAAGCGATTGCGCGCGGCGGTGCCGTCGCCAGTGACATGAAGATCTCGCCGAACGATTACTGGAAGCGGCTCAAGCCGAGCGACCTCGCGCTGCTCCAGTACACGGGCGGGACCACAGGCGTTTCGAAGGGCGCGATGCTCACGCACGGCAATCTGCTCGCGAACATCGAGCAGATCCTGGCCATGGGCAAGTCCCACATCACCGAAGGCGAGGAAGTCGTGCTCACGGCGCTTCCGGCCTATCACATCTTCGCCTTCACGGCGAACCTGCTGACCTTCTTCCGTATCGGTGCGCGCAATCTGCTGATCCCATCGCCACGCCCGGTCCAGAACCTTCAGCGGGCGTTCGACAACTACAAGGTCACCTGGATCTCTGGCGTCAACACGTTGTTCAATGCACTCTTAAACGAAGAGTGGTTCCTCGCGTTCCCGCCGAAACATCTGAAGGCGGCCATCGGTGGCGGTGCAGCTATGCACAGCGCCGTCGTGCGGCGTTGGGAGGAAGTCACCGGCGCGCCACTCGCCGAAGGCTACGGCCTGACCGAGGCCTCACCGGTCGTGTGCTTCCAGCCCTTCTCGAAGGCACGACGAACCGATACGATCGGTGTGCCCGCACCCGACACGGCGCTCAGGCTCGTCGATGACGCAGGACAGCCGGTTCCGCCCGGACAGCCGGGCGAACTCATCGTCCGCGGCCCGCAAGTCATGCAGGGTTACTGGAACCAGCCCGAGGACACGGCGAAAACACTGCGCAATGGCTGGCTCTACACCGGCGACGTCGCCGTGATGGATTCGGACTTCATGTTCCGTATCGTCGACCGCAAGAAGGACCTGATCATCGTGTCCGGCTTCAACGTCTATCCAAACGAGGTCGAAGACGCGATCACGAGCCATGACAAGGTGATGGAAGCAGCCGTCGTCGGCGCCTCGGATGCGAAGACCGGCGAGGCCGTCGTGGCCTATGTCGTCAAGCGGGACAGCACCTTGACAGCGGAGGAACTCATCAGCCACTGCCGCAGCACGCTGACCGGCTACAAGATGCCTTCTCGCATCGTGTTCCGGGATGAACTCCCCAAATCGCCGATCGGCAAGATCCTGCGCAAGGAACTGCGCAACGAAGTGCGGAAATAGGAGCCCCCATGCTGACCGAAACAGAAACCCGGCTGCTCGGCATCATGATGATGGTCATCATGTTCGGCATGGGCGCCTCGCTCACCTACAAGGATTTCCTGATCGCCTTCAAGAAACCGCGCGGTGTGCTGATCGGCCTGCTCTGCCAGTACGGCATCATGCCTTTCCTGGGCTACCTGCTCGCGGTGTCGCTGGGCTTCCCGCCGGCCATCGCCGTGGGGCTCATCCTCATGGGCTGCATGCCGGGTGGCACCACCTCGAACATCTTCACCTACTTCAGCAAGGGTGTGCTTGCCCTGTCGATCATGATGACGAGCGTCTCCACGCTCGTGGCCGTGGTGGCTGTCCCCGCGCTCATCGAGCTGTACTCCGGACTCGCCGGAGTGAGCGGGGAATTCAAGGTGCCGGCCGGCAACGTCGCCCAAGTGCTGGTCGTGCTGCTCGTGCCCACCATCCTCGGCATGCTGCTGCGCAAATGGAATGCGAACATCGGCGCCGTGGTCGAACTGGTGGGTGGACTGCTCGGCATCCTGGTGATCCTGTTCCTCATCGTAACCTGGGTGCCGCGCAACCACCAGCTGCTCGCCACGACGCCGGCTGCCGTGTACGCGGCGGCCATCGGGCTGGGGCTGATCGGCATGTTCCTGGGTTACTGGCTCGCGCGCCTGCTTGGTCAGGATCCGAATCGGGCGCGCACGGTTTCCCTTGAAACCGGCATCCAGAACGGCCCGCTGGCTGTGCTCATCGTCACCCTCACGTTCAGCGGCACGCTGCAGCAGGAAATCCTTCTGATCCCGGTGCTCTATTCGCTGTTCATCGTGCTCACGAGCACGGCCGTCACGCTCTGGTACCGCAAGCATGCAGAACGCGAAGCGCTGGCTCGCGATCAGGCCAAGATCGGCTCGATGGCGCGTGCCTGATCCGCCGCGCAGCCGTCACTGCGAACCACGCCACGCGGTGACGGCGGATGCAACGGCATCCGGGCTGGCGACGCAGGCGCCAGACCAGCCCAACCGACGAGCCGATTCGACATGGCCGGGCATGTCGTCGAGCAGGTGGATCTCGTGCCCCGTCGCGACGTCTCTCCCGGCGTGGGCCGTATACCGTCGCGCCGTGAGCGCCTTCTCAAGGCAGCGATAGATCGCTGGCTCGGGCTTGACATGGCCCACCTCACCGGAGAACACGCCGCAATCGAACCGTGCGATCCACGCATAACGACTGCGCAACCCGGCCGCCCACGGAGCGGGCATGTTGGACAGAAAGGCGATTCGGGCGCGCAGTGTGCCCTGATCTCGCGCATCGAACAATTCGGCGAGCAACTGCACGCTGGGGGTGATCGGCTCCAGCCAGTCCGGCGCGTGCTCGATGAACTGTCGGCAGACATCCTCCGACAACGATGTCTCGCGCGCGAGCCCCTCGATGACCTCGCCTGTCTGTGCGAGACCGCGATCGAAGCTGGCCCAGAGCGGGGACGCAAAGGCGCGATCGATGCGCTCCGACGCCCTGAGCCCAGTCAAGTCGGCACCCGCGCGACGGAGCATGGCCTGCGGATCCCAGCGCAGAACGACATTGCCGAAATCGAAGACCAGGACACGCGGCGTCGCCGGCATCAGCGCACCTCGGCCCGGGACGGGGTCGGCTCGCGTCGCTTCCCCCGACGCCACCCGTATCGGTATGCGATGAGGTTCAACTTGACGTGATCACGCACACGCTGCGGCGCAGCAAGCGCACAATTGGAAACATCGCGGATTCCCAATCGAATCGCGCTGTTGTCATTCGCTTCACCCAAGGAGGACCCCATGTTTCATCGCCAACCCCGTGACCGTGTGTTCGTGAGCCGCTCCAGCGTCCTGGCTTCGGTCGTGATCGCCGCCTCGATTGCTCTTGGGCCGATGGTCGCCCTCGCTCAGGCACCTGCGGCGCCTGCAACTGCAACGGCCGCCGCCCAAGGCGATCGCGTCGTCTACCACATCAACGATACCCAGTCCCAGGCCCTTGCCGCACTGCGCAACATCCGCAATCATCTGGACGTCGACCCCACGGCGCGGATCACGGTCGTGACCCATGCCTTCGGCGTGGACTTCCTCATGGAAGGCATGAAGGACCGGAACGAAAACACGTTCGCATCGACCGTGCAGGCGCTCAAGAATCGCGGCGTCAAGTTCGAAGTGTGCGAGATCACTCTGAAGAACCGCAATCTCAAGAAGGAGCAGTTCATCCCCGAGGCAGACTTTACGCCCTCGGGCGTCGTTCGCATCGCGCAATTGCAGTCGCGGGAGCGTGCTGCCTACATCCGGCCCTGAGCCCTTCCCGCAGCGCATCGCGCAGCACATCAAAAAGGCGACCCGCGGGTCGCCTTTTCTTTCGGGCGTCTGACGCCGGCTACTTCAGGTCGGCAACGAGCGCGTTGCGCATCGCCTGCGGCAGCGGGTTGATCGCGGCCTTGTAGCGCGGGTGATCGACGCCAACGGCAAGCCCGACGCCGTACTTGAGCGCGGCCTTCATCTCCTTGGTCAGCTCGAACCGGAGGTGGTGCTCGGTCTCCGGCCGGAAATCCTCGCGATCGCCGTCGTCGTCCGAGATCGAGTAGAGCTTGCTGCTGCCCTCCACCTGGATCCAGACGCGGTCTTCGATGCCGATGAGGTGCGGCAACAGGCGGCGGCGCTCGTCGTCGTCGGCAAACTCCAGGGTCAAGGTGGCCTTCAGGTTGCTGCCGTCCGGAATCAACGGCACATAGGCATCGATCTCGTCCTGGATGGCGTCGACGTCATCCGTCTCCTCAAGGCGGAGCAATTCCTGGATCCGATAACGGATCGTCATCTCGTCTTCGAATGCGATCGAGAGGTTGTTGCCAAGATGAACCGTGCGGTTCTTCTTGTGCGCGAGCACCTCCGGCTGGAACGTCGGACGGCGCTTCTCGTACTCTTCAAGCGACCAAAGGTTGGCCCGCGACAGGACGGGCGTCGATTTCTTAGCCATGAAAGTCTTCCGTTAACTGGGCGATACATCCGTCGGCGGCGACCCTCTCACGGAGCCTTGCCCGACATACCGTCTGCTGAGACGCGCTGTGCGGGAAACAATTCCCGCCAATCACGAACCGACCCTCACTCCGCAACAAGACGGCGCAGCAAGCACGCTGCACCCCTGTCAGGAACGGCTTTAATGCACCGTTTTGGGGCGGCCACTGGAATTCCTCCGTCGGCGCCTCTGTTCTTGTCTGGGCGTGATTTTAGGTCGGCCGGGCCGAAAAAGCCAGCCTTCGGCTCGGAAATCGGTCTGGAGCAAATGTTCCAGACGCACGGCCGACCCCGTGCAACACTCTGATTTTCAAGACCAAAGCATCATGATGGCTTGGGCAGCGCGCGCGCCTGGCTGACCAGGCGGTTGTGGGCATCCAGAAACGCCGCCGCGATCACCTTGCCCTCGTTGGTGATGCCCCATCCCGCGGCACCCCCGACCACCTTGCCGAGCACCAGCCCGCCGACCCCAAGGTCAGTCGCCCGGGCCGAACCCGTGGCCGCAGCCAGCTGCTCGGTGGTCTCGTTGTCGGTGAGCAGCAGCACGACCTGCGCCTCCTTGAACTTGACGTTGCTTGCCACGCCCGCCCAGTCGCGCAGCACGGGAATCTGGCCGAGGATCCCGGCGATCCCCCCACCCGCGTTCTTCTCGCTGAAGGTCAGCGAGGGCGTGAGCGTGTAGCGGGCGCCGATCCCCTCGCCTTTCTTCACCACGGTATCGGCCTTGAGGATGCCCTGGTCCTTCAGCTCCTGCTCGCGGATCGTCCCGCGCAATCCCGCCGCGCGATCGACCACGCGGAAGCAGTTGCTCTGCTGCATCATCACCCGAATCAAGGGCAGCGGGGTCGGCGGCAGCTGGTATTGACTCAGGACCGTGTAGCCGTGGGGGCTTTCGGCAAGCGCGATGGTCGCGATCGGCTCCGGGCAGGTCAGAAGCTCCGGCGCCGCACCGACCGCGCCTGCCGGGCCCGCCGAGCCCGAGACCTTGCTGCCGCCCTCGCCCAGCTCGGTCTGGCGGCAGGCCGAAAGCAGAAGGGTTCCGCAGGCCGCGGCCATGACGAGCAGCCCCTTCGTCATAATCGTTCGATTAATCAAGTTGGAATTCCTGCCGTTTTCATGTCGTCCGCGAATCTAGACGAAAACCCGGCCCGCGGGGTGACGGCCGAGGCGCTTGCGACCGGCACCGTCGAACCCGCGCTCGAGCAGCCTTACCTCGACCTGCTCGCTCGCGTGCGTCGCACGGGCGTGCGCAAGGCCGACCGCACGGGCACGGGAACGCTCTCGCTCTTCGGCGCGCAGATGCGCTTCGACCTCGCGCGCGGCTTTCCGCTCATCACCACGAAGAAGGTGTTCTGGAAAGCGATCGCCTACGAGCTGCTCTGGTTTCTGCGCGGCGAGACGAACGCGCGCTGGCTGCAGGAGCGCGGTGTGACGATCTGGGACGAATGGGCGCATCCCGAGACCGGTGACCTCGGCCCGGTCTACGGCTATCAGTGGCGGAGCTGGCCCACTCCCGAAGGCGGCCACATCGACCAGATCGCCCGCGTCGTCGAGCAACTGAGGCGCGATCCAGATTCACGGCGCATCATCGTCTCGGCCTGGAACGTGGCCGATCTGCCGAAGATGGCGCTCGCCCCCTGCCACGCCTTCTTCCAGTTCCATGTCGCCGAAGGGCGGCTCTCCTGCCAGCTCTACCAGCGAAGCGCCGACCTCTTTCTCGGCGTGCCCTTCAACATCGCAAGCTACGCGCTCCTCACCCACATGCTCGCCCAGCAGTGCGACCTGACGCCGGGCGACTTCATCTGGACGGGCGGGGACTGCCACATCTACCTGAACCATCTCGAGCAGGTGGACTTGCAGCTCTCCCGCACGCCGCTTCCACCGCCGCGGCTCGTCATCCGCAGGCGGCCAGCCACGATCTTCGAGTACGCCTTCGAGGATTTCGAGATCGTGGACTACCAAAGCCACCCGGCGATCAAGGCGCCCGTGGCCGTGTGACCCGGCTCCAGGACATCGAAGCCTGGTTCGCCGCCCGCGGCTGGACCCCGTTCGACTTCCAGCGCGAGGCGTGGCGGGCCCAGCTCGACGGGCGGTCCGGCCTCGTTCACGCGCCGACCGGTTGCGGCAAGACGTATGCCGCGTTCTGCGGCCTGCTCGCCCGGGCGGTGCGGGCGGCCCCGGCATCGGGAAGCAGCACGGACCCCGCCCCGCTCTCGATCCTCTGGGTCACGCCCTTGCGCGCGCTTGCCTCGGACACCGTGCTCGCGCTCACCGAGGCCGTCTCGGGGCTTGCACCGGGCTGGAGCGTCGGACTGCGCACGGGCGACACGGCGAGCGCCGAACGCGCGCGGCAGGATCGGCGCCTGCCGTCGGTGCTCGTGACCACGCCCGAGTCGCTCGCGCTCCTTACCGCGCGGGCCGATTGGGCCGAGCGGCTGGCCCACCTCCGGGCCGTGGTCGTCGACGAATGGCACGAGATCATCGCGAGCAAACGCGGCGTGCTGCTCGAGCTCACGCTCGCGCGTCTGCGTGGGCTGGCCGCGCGCCGGAAGCAGCGGAGCCTTCAGACCTGGGGGCTTTCGGCCACACTCGGCAACCTTGACGAAGCGATGGCCGTGCTCGTGGGGCCCGCGAGCGCCCTCGCGGGTGAGGCGCGCCTCATCCATGCCCGGCTGCCCAAGACGATCGAAATCGATGCGCTCCTGCCCGAAACGATCGACCGCTTTCCCTGGGCCGGCCACCTGGGCACGCGCATGGTGGCGCCGGTGGTCGAACGCATCCTCGCCGCGCGGAGCACCCTCGTCTTCACGAACACCCGCTCGCAGAGCGAGCTCTGGTATCAGGCGCTGCTCGATCACGCGCCTGAGCTCGCTGGGCAGATCGCGCTCCATCACGGCTCGCTCGATCGTGCGACCCGCGACTGGGTGGAGGGCGGACTGCGCGCGGGCACGCTGCGGGCCGTCGTCTGCACGAGCTCGCTCGACTTGGGCGTGGACTTCCGCCCGGTCGAGCAGGTGCTGCAGGTCGGCTCCCCGAAGGGCGTGGCCCGTCTCCTACAACGCGCGGGCCGGAGCGGTCACGCGCCGGGGGCCGTCTCGCGCGTGAGCGTGGTGCCGACCCATGCCCTCGAACTCGTCGAGGCCGCCGCCGCACGCGAGGCCGCGCAGGCCGGGCGCATCGAAGTGCGCCGCCCGCCGGGCCAGGGCGCGGGCTTTCGTGCGCTCGACGTGCTCGCGCAGCACATGGTGACCTGCGCCGTGGGCGGAGGCTTCGAGCCGGATGCGCTCCGCGCCGAGGTCGAATCGACCGCGAGCTACCAGGGGCTCACCGATCGCGAATGGCAGTGGTGCCTCGACTTCGTGACGCGGGGCGGCAGCTCGCTTGCAGCGTACCCCGACTTCCATCGCGTGCACATCGCCGTCGATGGCGCACCCGGAGGTGCCCCCGAACGCGGGCGCTACATCGTCCCCGACCGGCGCATCGCCCAGCGCCATCGCATGAACATCGGCACGATCGTGGCCGAAGCCTCGGTCACCGTGCAGATCCAGAACGGCGCACGGCTCGGTCAGGTCGAGGAGGACTTCGTCGCCCGCCTGAAACCCGGCGACGCCTTCATCTTCGCGGGCCGGGTGCTCGAGTTCATCCGCCTGCGCGAGATGGTGGCGCACGTGCGCGTGGCGCGCAAGAAGCGCAACCTCGTGCCGCGCTGGGCCGGCGGCAAGATGCCGCTGTCCACGCAGCTTGCCGATGCCACGCGCACGCTCATCGCCCGCGCACGCTCGGGCCGGCTCGACTCGCCCGAGCTTCGCCTGTGCGCGCCCATCTTCGAATTGCAGCGCGCGGTCTCCGCCCTGCCCGACCAAGACGAATGGCTCGTCGAGACGCTCGCGAGCCGGGAAGGACACCACCTCTTCGTCTACCCCTTCGAGGGGCCGCTCGTCCACCTGGGGCTCGCCACGCTCTTTGCCTGGCGGCTCGCGCGGGAACGCGCCAACACCTTCTCGATCGCGATGAACGACTATGGCTTCGAACTCGTCTCGCCCGAGCCGCATGGCTTTTCGGCCGAACGGCCCGAGGCGGTACTCGACGCGCTGCTCGCGGCCCAAGACCTCGAAGCCGACTTGCTCGCGGGCCTCAACGCCGCCGAGCTCGCCAAGCGGCAGTTCCGCGAAATCGCTCGCGTGGCCGGGCTGATCGACCAGGGCTACCCGGGCGAGCACAAGTCCTCGAAGCAGATGCAGATGAGCGCGGGTCTGCTGTACGACGTGTTCCGCACCTATGACCCGGAGAATCTCCTGCTCGCGCAGTCGGTGCGCGAGGTCCTCGAGCGTCAGCTCGAAACCTCGCGCCTGGCCCGGGCGCTTCTGCGGCTACGTCACACGCGGCCGCTCATCCGCACGATCGCCCGCCCCACGCCCTTCTCCTTCCCGCTCATGGTCGAGCGGCTACGCGAGACACTCACCACGGAAGAGATCGAGGCCCGGGTGGCGCGGCTGCTGGCGGAAATGGAGCCCAGTAAAGGGCTCACGTCTTAGATGTTGTACCGTCACCAAGGAAGAGGCATCATCGCGACGGCCGCGTTTACTCCTTCGTCATCGCGAGGGCCCGGAACGGACCCACGGCGATCCGCGGCCATGCAGTGCCGGCGTTCCGGTATTCCTCGCGAGTGCCTACGGCTTAACCGGTCGTGCGCTATTTGTGCAGGTAGCGAATGCGCGGCCGTAACTGGTCCAAGAGCTAGGTTGACCTCAAGGCTGGCGTGCCGGAATTCATGCCGTCATGCCAGCTGTGTGCAACAACAGCGTCAAGCGCCAGCGTGCTGTATCAATGGCTGCACTGATGGAGAAATCGTGACTAGAATATCTTGCACGTGCCAGCTTATCCCGCACGATATGCGGGATACATTACGTTAGGCGTCGCGAACACACTTCCCCGACATGAGTCGCATGACCTCAACAATGGGAACAGCGCATCGCCTCTTCGGTTCTTCGACCACCGTGAAGTGAGGTGTGCAGCCGTGACCGCTACCCTGTCTCGCTCCGCCTGCAGAACTGCCCTGTGGACCCTGGCGCTTCTGTTGGTCCCTCTCGTCGCAATGCTCTTCACCAAAGAGGTGAACTGGGGCATTGAAGACTTCCTGGCCGCAGCACTGCTGCTGTTTGTCGCGGGAATGGCCTACTCACTCGCCACTCGTCGGGCACGAAGCGCACTGCATCGCATCGCCGTCGCAGCTTTGGTGTTGGTCGTACTCGGCACGGTCTGGGCGCACTTGGCGGTAGGCCTGTTCACGTAGCGTCACGCCGCAAGTGAGGCCTAGCTCTACGTAAGGCCGCATGAGAGAACCATCCGTGGTCATTCGACCAGCCGTCCGCGACGACAAGCCTAGGCTTTGGGAAGTCCGGTACTCCGTCACCGAGAACACCCTGACGCCCGGACGCATCTCCGATGAGGAACTTTGTCGCTCTATCGAAGAAGACGGACGCGGATGGGTGGCTGAGGAAGATGGCCGGATTCTCGGATTCGCCATTGGTCTGCTCTCGGGCAACGTCTGGGCGCTCTTTGTCCGGCCCGAAGCAGAAGGTCGTGGCATCGGCTCCGCCCTACACACCGAGATGCTTGCCTGGTTCTCGCAGCAGCGACTGCATCGCCTTTGGCTTTCGACCGGCACCAACACACGCGCAAGAGCGTTCTATGAGGCGCGGGGCTGGAAGTACGCCGGTCCGTACGGGCCGGACGAGGTACGCCTCGAACGCCCAAATTCGGCCTAACATGTCGGTCAACCGGAGCCTCCACGGCATGCCGCCTTGGCCTGGGTGCCTCTACCCTCTACGTTGGGCGGACATTTCGCAACCCTGCGCGTTTCTCCAGCAGTCGGATTCAGGCCGTACAGGGGTCCAAGTTCATCGCAGTTCGCTGATTCGGGAGCAATTCAATGAACGAGTCCACACCCTTTCCGATTTCGGTGCACATTGCACTGGACTACGCGTTCGTCGTCATCGGTTTCGTCGCACCGTGGCTTCTGGGCTTCCAGGGGTACACAGCAGCCATGCTGTACACGCTCCTGCTCGCTGCGTTCGGTCTTGGCCTCAACGTCATCACAGACTATCCGGGCGGGCTATGGAGAGCCCTGCCATTCAGCTGGCATCGGTACATCGAGTGGGCGGCTCCGCCCGCCTTCATCCTTGTTCCTTGGCTCTTCTTTCCCGGCGCCGGAGCCATGCCGTATGTGCTTACCGCACTGGGCATCGGTATCTTTGCCAATGCCGCGCTTACCCGGCCCGCGCCTCCGACCGACGCAGCGGGTGCCGCCTGACCCCGCGATCGAGAGCGGACTGTCCACGGCAGGCCGCTCAGCTCGACCGTCAGACCTCGAATGAACCTCCGCAGTTACTCGAACGCCGATTGGGACCGTCTGTGTGCGATCCACGATGCGGCTCGCATGCACGAGCTTCAGGCCAGTGGACTTCCGGAAGCCTTCCTCACGCTCAAGCAGACAGCGCAGCGCGAGGGGCTCTTCAATGGCGAGGTTGTCGTCGCCGAGATCGAAGGAAAAGTGTGCGGGTTCGTAGCCTACGCTGAGAACGAGATCACCTGGTTGTACGTCGACCCGTCAAGCTACAGGCAAGGAGTGGGCAGGCGTTTGCTCAGGCATGCCATTGACGCGTCTGGCGGAACCATGACTACCGAAGTTCTCGTCGGCAACGAATCTGCATTGGCGCTCTACCTCTCCGAGGGCTTCCATATTGTCAAGCGCGTCGATGGCAAGCTCGCGGGCAACGAAGGGTTTCCAGCCTCTGGGTACGTGCTTGCACGCAGCGCGACCGAGGCCTGACTTCG
>CAZSTF010000028.1:19029-22027 GCA_964609555.1 uncultured Alcaligenaceae bacterium
CGCGCCATGGCCTCGCCCGTGCCGAAAAGGCCCACCTCGTAGCGCACGGAACTGCGGCCGAGCTTCGCGACACGCAAGCCCGCCTCCACCGGTTCAGGGAAGGCGAAGCTTCGCCGGTAGGTGCAGCCGGATTCCACGCAGTAGCCCACGACCGGCGAGGCATGGATGTCGAGCCCGCCCGCGTCGACCAGGTAGCGGTTGATGACCGTGTCGAACCACGCGTAATAGACGACGTTGTTGACGTGGCCGTAGATGTCGTTGTCCATCCAGCGCGTGGGGATCACGAGCCAGTGGCGGAAGGACTCACGCGAGTCGTTCATCGATGAGTTCGATCCAGTGCTGCACCGGGCGGCGGGTGCCGCTGGCCAGGTGCGTGAGGCAGCCGATGTTCGCCGTGGCGATGCGGCGCGGGCCTTCGGCTTCGAGGTTCGCGAGCTTGCGCCGCTTGAGCTCCGCCGAGATGACCGGCTGGAGGATCGAATAGGTGCCCGCCGAGCCGCAGCAGAGGTGACTGTCGGCCACGGGCAGCAGCCGGAAGCCGGCCTCGGTGAGCATCGCTTCGACCTGCCCGCGCAGCTTCATGCCATGCTGCAGCGTGCACGGCGGGTGGTAGGCGATCGCCTCGGGCTCGTCCCGATCGGCGGGCCGAAGCGCAGGCTTCACCTGCGGCCAAACGGCCGCAACCACCTCCGAGATGTCCTGCGCGAGGGCGGCGATACGCTCGGCCCGCTCGCGATAGGCCGGGTCGTGGCGAAGGAAGTGGCCATAGTCCTTGAGCATCGCCGAGCAGCCCGAGGCCGTGCCGACGACCGCCTCGGCCCCCTGCTCGATCTCGGGCCACCAGGCGTCGATGTTGGCTTTCACGATCGCTTCGGCCCGCTCGTGCGAGTTCAGGTGATGCGAGAGTGCCCCGCAGCAGCCACCCGCCTTGACCCAGACGAGCGAGACCCCGGCGCGGTCGAGCACGCGCGCGGCGGCGGCGTCGATGACGGGCGCAAGCGAGGTCTGCACGCAGTTGTCGAGCAGGAGCACGCGGCGCGCGTGACGGGGCGTCGGCCAGGGGCCAGGTTCGGTCCGTGGCATCACCTTCGACTTGACGGCGCCGGGCAAGAGCGGCCGCACGGCGCGCCCCAGCTTGAGCGCCGTGTCGAACAGGGGTTTGGCGAGCAGGCCGCGCTCGATCAGGCCCCGTGCCGCGCGGGAGGCCGGGTCCCGACCGACCTTCGCTTCGACCACGCTTCGGCCGATGTCGACCAGCCGCCCATACTGCACGCCGCTCGGGCAGGTGCTCTCACAGTTACGGCAAGTCAGGCAGCGGTCGAGGTGCGTCTGCGTCGTACGGGTGGGTGCCGCCCCCTCGAGCACCTGCTTGATGAGGTAGATGCGGCCACGCGGCCCGTCGAGTTCGTCGCCGAGCACCTGGTAGGTGGGGCAAGTGGCGGTGCAGAAGCCGCAGTGGACGCAGGCGCGGAGGATCGCCTCGGCCTCCTGGCCTTCGGGCGTGTCGCGGAATTCGGGAGCGAGGTGGGTCTGCATGAAAACTACGACGATACGACCGCGGGAAACACACCGTACGGGTCGAACTGCTTTTTGAGACGGTCGTGGAGCACGCGCACTTCGGGCGAGAGCTCGTTCAAGGTTTCAGCGAACGGCGCATGCCGACGCGTGGCGTAGCCTTTGGCGCGATGCGTCCAGTAACGTACCCGGGCGCGGTCCTCCTCGGTCGGCGCGTGCAGCCAGCGCAGCGCCCCGCCCCATTCGATGGCCTGTGCGAAGCCCTCGATCGGCTCGGCCGTCGAGCGGCAGCTCATGCGCATGATCTCCCCAGAGCGGGCGAAGAACGGATGGCGCTCGTCGCGCCAGTCGGTCCACCAGCGATCGGCCTCGGCGAGCGCGTCTCCGCCGCGCCGCGCGAGTGCCGCGCGAACCGCCGGCTCGGCCCCGGAGAACCGGACGTAGAGCTTGCCCTCCACCCAGGTGGTCGCCGAAATCGGATCGGCTTCAGCAGCCCAGCGGTTCATCGCGCGCAGGGCCGCGGTCGCATCGAGTTCGTAGACGCGCGTCTCGGTCGCCTTGGGCAGCGGCAGGCATTTGAGCGCGACTTCGGTGATGACACCAAGCGTGCCCGCCGAGCCGCACACGAGGCGCGAGACGTCGAAACCGGCCACGTTCTTCATGACCTTGCCGCCAAAGCGCAGCCGATCGCCCTTGCCGTCGATGAGTTCGATGCCGAGCACGAAATCCCGCGCGGCCCCGGCGTAGGCGCGTCGTGGCCCCGAGGAAGCGGCCGCGAGCGTGCCGCCGATCGTCGCGCGCCCGTCGGCGGTGGGTGGCTCGAAGGCGAGCATCTGTCCGGCTTCTTGCATGACGCGCTCGACCTCGGCCACCGGCGTGCCGCCGCGCACGACTATCACGAGTTCCGTCGGTTCGTAGTCAACGACGCCGGACAACGCCTTGGTGGAAAGCACCTCGGCCTCCGTCGAGCCCGCTGCCGAAGCCTCAGCGAGCCAAGGCTTCGATCCGCCGCCCACGATCCGGCAGCGCCGACCGCGCGCGGCTGCGGACTTGATCGTCGATTGAATCGTCTCGACTTGATCGAGATGCACCGTCATGGCCGCGCCCCGTACAGATGCTCCGGCTCGTCATGCGGCACCACCTCCGGTTCGGCCGCCGCTTCCTCAGCCCATCGCTGCATGGCAGGATGCGCGAGCATCGCGTGCATCCACGCGCCCGCGGCCCCCGAAGGCGCAACACCGTAGGTCTGAAAGCGAAACACGACGGGCGCGAAATAGGCATCCGCCACGCTGAACGCGCCATAGAGCCAAGGCTCGCCGCCCGGGGCCCGTGCGCCGAAGCGCTCGCGCGCCTCGTTCCAGAGGGCGGTCACGCGGGCGATGTCGGCCGCCACGTCCGTGCGGGGCGTGGCAATCGGGTAGCGACGCCGCACGCACATCGGCATCCACGTCCGCAAGGCCGAGAAGCCCGAGTGCATCTCGGC
>CAZSTF010000029.1:0-20853 GCA_964609555.1 uncultured Alcaligenaceae bacterium
CAGTCCCCGGCACGCAGTTCCACGTTCGTGAGGCCAAGCGCAGAAACGCGCTTGTGCGCCACCGCGAGCATGTCCTCGGAGATGTCGATGCCGACCACCTGGGTTGAACGCGGGTAGCGCGGCACCAGCAGGCCCGTGCCCACGCCGATCTCGAGCAGCCGCCCGGGCTGCAGCCGTTCGACATGGGCGATGAGTTTGTTACGCCCGTCCTGCAGCGACGCGCCGAACATCCAGTCGTACACCGGCGCCCAGCGGCGGTAGCTCGTTTTGACGTCCTGCGGGGTGACGCTCGTGCTCGACGCGTGCGAGACGGCTTCGCGCGCGCTCGCCGCCGGGGCTGGGGTCGCCTCGCTCCGGGGCGAGGTCACGGTCACACTGGCTTTGCTGCTCAAGGGAACTCCGTCTGCGAGACCGGGCGACACAACGCAACGCATCGTCTCCAGTCATCAGGTTGTCATCGCTGGGATTTATAGGCGATCGGACCGGGAGGACACATGAACGATGTCCCCACCAGAAACGTCCCGAATGCGTGCTGCCTGTCCCGGCCGTCGCTCGACGGGTCAACCGAGTCGCGCAGCAATCTCGGCGATGAGGCGTCGCGCCAAGGCCAACTTCGGCAGCCGCGGCAAGCGAGTGATGCCCGCTTCGTCCACGAGTGCGACCTCATTGTCCTCGGCTCCGAAGGTGCTGCCCGCGTGGTTCGCGACCAAGAGCGGCACGCCCTTGCGTCGACGCTTCTCGGCGGCGTATTCCTCGACCCGTTCGCTCTCGGCCGCAAAGCCCATGCAGAACGGCCGCCCCCCGCGCGCGTTCGCCCTCGCCGCGACGGTGGCGAGGATGTCCTCCGTCGGGACGAGCGTGAGCGTGAGACTCGAGCCCGATTTCTTGATCTTCTCCGCAGCGACATCCGCGGGACGGTAGTCCGCCACCGCGGCCACGGCGATGAAAACATCGCAATCGTCCACTCGGTCCATCACGGCGCGGTGCATCTGCGCGGCGTCCACCACGTCGATGCGCGCGACCCCCATCGGGGTCGCGAGCGCCACGGGGCCAGCGACGAGCGTGACCTCCGCGCCCGCGTCGGCCGCCGCCCGGGCAAGCGCGAACCCCATCTTCCCCGACGAGTGATTGGTGATGACGCGCACCGGGTCGATCGCCTCCTGCGTCGGCCCCGCAGTCACGAGCACGCGGCGGCCCGCGAGCGCCTTGGGCTGTGCCCAAGCCTCGAGCGCCTCGACGATCTGCTCGGGCTCCCACATGCGCCCATCGCCAACCTCGCCGCAGGCCTGCTCGCCGCTGCCGGGGCCGAAGATCGTCACGCCATCGGCCGCGAGTTGCGCCACGTTGCGCTGTGTGGCCGGGTTCTGCCACATCTGCAGATTCATGGCCGGGCAAACGATGAGCGGGATCGAGCGCGCGAGCACCGTGGTCGCCAGCAGGTCATCGCTTCGCCCGTGCACGAGCCGCGCCAGAAAGTCGGCCGAGGCTGGTGCAATCAGCATCACGTCGGCGTTGCGACTCGTCTCGATATGTGCCATACCGTTCGCGGGCCGCGTGTCCCACAGGTCGGTGTAGACCGGTCGCCCCGAAAGGGCCTGGAACGTCGCCGTGCCGACGAATTCAGTCGCAGCGGGGGTCATGATGACGGTCACGTCACGTCCGGACTTCACGAGTAACCGGACGAGTTCGGCGCTCTTGTAGGCCGCTATGCCCCCGGTAATGCCGAGAAGCACGCGCTCTGTGGGACGAGGCTGCATGGACGCAGAGTTTAGTGACTCTGCCGACGGCATCGGCTCGCACAGCGACCGCGCGAAAAACACAAGGCCCCGCCGACGCGTGCCGGACGGGGCCAGGGGGGCGCGAACGCCGAGCCAGATTAAAGCTTCGCCGACTGCATGTACGTGTCGAAGCTCATCTCGGTGAAGCGGAACCAGAGGTTCGCGTCGCGGCGGAAGTTCGCGTAGTCGTCATAGATCTTCTTCCACTGCGGGTTCCGCGCGGAGAGCTCCGAGTAGAGTGCCATCGACTCCTGAAACGCTTTGTCCATCAGGTCCTTCGGGAAGCGGTGCAACTTGGTGCCCGCAGCCACGAGTTGCTTGAGCGCGGTCGGATTGCGCGCGTCGTAGCGGGCCTGCATTTCGACGTGGGCGTGCGAGGCTGCGGCTTCGACGATGGCCTTGTACTCCGCGTTCAGCGACTCCCACGCCTTGTTGTTGACGTAGAGGTCGAGGCCTGCACCGCCTTCCCACCAGCCCGGGTAGTAGTAGTTCGGCGCGACCTTGTTGAAGCCGAGCTTCTGGTCATCATAGGGGCCGACCCACTCGCAGGCGTCGATCGTGCCTTTCTCGAGCGCCTGGTAGATCTCGCCGCCCGGGATGTTCTGCGGCACGGCACCGAGGCGCTGGCAGACCCGGCCGGCGAAGCCGCCGACGCGGAACTTGAGGCCTTCGAAGTCCTTCGCGCTCTTGATTTCCTTGCGGTACCAGCCGCCCATCTGGGCACCGGTGTTGCCCATGGGGAAGTTGATGAAGCCGTAGCCGTTGAAGAACTCGCGCATGAGCTTGAGTCCGTTGCCTTCGTAGAACCAGGCGCTCATCTGGCGGCTGTTCAGGCCGAACGGAATGGCGGTACCCAGCGCGAACGCATCGTTCTTGCCGAAGTAGTAGTACGACGCCGTGTGGCCGCACTCGACGGTGCCGTTCTGCACGGCGTCGGCCAGACCCGGCATAGGCACCAGTTCACCCGCAGCATGAACCGAAATCTGGAAGCGTCCGCCCGACATCTTGCTGACCTGCTGGGCGAAGATTTCCGCCGCGCCGTAGATGGTGTCGAGCGACTTCGGGAAGCCCGACGTGAGGCGCCAGCGCACCTGGGGCGACTGCCCGATGACGGCCGGGGCGCCGAGAATGGCACCGCCAGCGGCGGCACCGGCAGCAGACTTCGCGAGGAAATCACGACGTTGCATGAGCTATCTCCTTGGGAGTGGAATGAATGGAGTGAATCGATTGGTTGATTTGTCGATCGATCATCGAGTCTGCCGGCTGTTGCACTCCGCCAACGTGAGGCGAGGGCGCGCACAACGAGCGACGTCTGGGGCCGATTCTAGGGAGGGAGCCGGACCGGAACAGAGGGGTTTCCCGTCGTTGTCCGCCGACGCGCGACCGTGCGAGCCGCCTAGAATCTTTTCGGTCGGTTCGCCATGCGCACCGTGCGTCGCCGATCCGGGCGCGGCAGCCGCCGTGCCTCCCGCAGTCGTTTTCCATCACTTCGCTCATGCTGCTCGTCGTCGCCGCACTGCTTCCGTTTGCCGCCGCGCTCGCGATCGCGCTCCTGCCGATCGATGCCCGGCGGCTCGCGGTGGCGATCGCCGCAGCCACCGCCGCCGTCGGCACGGGCATCGCGCTTGCGATCGCGCCGGAGGTCTTTGCGGGTCAGGTGCTTCGCGCAAGCATCGACTGGCTTCCCAGCCTCGGGCTTGCGCTCGCCTTCCGCGTCGATGGGCTCGCCTGGTTCTTCATGCTGCTCGTCTACGGGATCGGGCTCCTGATCGTCATCTACGGGGCCTACTACCTGGCCAAGGACGACCCGGCACCGCGTTTCTTTGCCTTTCTGATGACCTTCATGGGCGCGATGCTCGGGGTGGTCACCGCCTCGAACCTGATCGTGCTCGTGGTGTTCTGGGAACTGACGAGCCTCTCCTCCTTTCTGCTCATCGGCTATTGGCAGCATCGCGGAGATGCGCGCGAGGGGGCGCGCATGGCGCTCACGATCACCGGGGCCGGGGGGCTGTGCCTGCTCGGTGGCGCACTGATCCTCGGGCACATCGTCGGCAGCTACGAGCTTGATCGTGTTCTGGCCTCGGGGGAAGCGATCCGCAGCCACGGGCTCTACGTCCCCGCGCTTGTGCTGATCCTGCTCGGCGCGTTCACCAAGAGCGCGCAGTTCCCCTTCCACTTCTGGCTGCCGCATGCGATGGCCGCGCCCACACCGGTGTCGGCCTACCTGCACTCGGCCACGATGGTGAAGGCCGGGGTCTTCCTGCTCGCGCGGATGTTCCCGGCCCTGGGCGGCTCGCCCGAATGGTTCTGGATCGTCTCGCTCACCGGCATGGCCACGCTCCTCGTCGGAGCGTACTTCGCGATCTTTCAGCATGATCTGAAAGGGCTGCTCGCCTATTCGACGATCAGCCATCTCGGACTCATCACGCTGCTCTTTGGCATGAACACGCCGATGGCCGTGGTTGCCGGGGTCTTCCATATCATCAACCACGCCACCTTCAAGGCGAGCCTCTTCATGGCGGCCGGCATCGTCGACCACGAGGCGCACACCCGCGATATGCGGAAGCTCGGCGGCCTCTACCGTCTCATGCCGATCACCGGCACGCTCGCGATCATCGCGACCGCGGCCATGGCCGGCGTGCCGCTCGCGAACGGCTTTCTCTCCAAGGAGATGTTCTTCACCGAGGCGGCGGCCTCGCTCGGCACGCACGGGTGGCTGCCCTTCGGGGCGACGGTGGCCGGCACGCTTTCGGTTGCTTACAGCGCCCGCTTCATCTACGAGGTCTGGTTCTCGGGCGCACCGCGCGGGCTTGAGGTCACCCCACACGAGCCCCCGAGGCTCATGCGCGTGCCGGTCGAACTCCTGGTCGTGCTCTGCATCGTGGTCGGCGTCGCCCCGGCACTCACGGTCGGGCCCACGCTTGCCGTCGCGGCCCAGGCTGCGGCCTTCGGTGGGCCGGGCCCCGCCCTGCCCGCATACAAGCTCGCAATCTGGCACGGCTTCAACCTGCCCCTGGTAATGAGTCTGATCGCGCTCGCGGGCGGAGTGGCGCTCTACTGGGCGATGCACCGCGGGCTCAACCTGCACCGGCTCAACCCCTTCCCCCTGGGTGGCAAGGTGGTCTTCCAGCACCTGTTGTCGGCGCTGATCGACGGTGCCCACCGGCTCACCGCACGGCTGCAGAACGGAAGCCTGCAGCGCTACCTGTTGCTCTTTGCCATCGCAGTGCTGGCCGCGGGGGCGGGACCGTTCATCGCTGGCGGTAGCGTGATCCTGCCGGAGGCCGCGCCGTGGCCTCTCGATGGCATGAACCTGCCGACACTCGCTGTCTTCGTGATCGGTGTCGTCGGCGCCCTGGCCACGGTCGTGTTCCATCGTCAGCGCTTCATCGCGCTCATCGCGCTCGGTGTGGTCGGCCTCGCGGTGAGCCTGGCCTTCATCTATCTGTCCGCGCCGGACCTCGCGATGACGCAACTCATGGTCGAGGTGGTGACCGTGATCCTGTTCATGCTGGCGCTCGCCCATCTCCCCAACGAAAGTCCACCCGAGCGGCGCGCCGGGAGACGGCTCCGCGATGGCGCGGTGGCCGTGGCCATCGGCGGCGGCCTCGCGGCGCTCACCTTCATCGCCCTCTCACTGCCGTTCAACTCGATCTCGCCCTACTTCCTCGAGACGGCGGCCACGCTCGGGGGCGGTACGAACGTCGTCAACGTGATCCTTGTCGACTACCGCGGCTTCGACACACTCGGCGAAATCGCCGTTCTCGGCATTGCGGGGCTCGTGATCTTCGCGATCGTCGCCTCGCTCGACGGCGTGAATCCGGCCGCACCCACGGATGCCCGGCCCGACGGGCGCCTGCTGCTCCCGCTCGCCCTGATCGCGCGGCTCATGTTGCCGCTCGCCGGGGTCATCGCCTTCTACATCTTCCTGCGCGGCCACAACGAGCCGGGTGGCGGATTCATCGCCGGGCTCGTGTTCGCGGTGGCACTCCTCGTGCAGTTCATCGCCAATGGCCAGCGCTGGGTCGAGGCCCGCATGGCCACCGACTTCCGGCTCTGGGTCGCGGCTGGACTGCTCATTGCGGGCCTCACCGGGGTCGCCGCCTGGTGGTTCGGCTCGCCCTTCCTCACAAGCACCTACGACTATCCATGGCTCCCGGGTGTGGGCGGGGTGCCGCTTGCGAGCGCCGCACTCTTCGATCTGGGCGTGTTCCTGGTCGTCGTCGGCGCAACGATGGTCGCGCTCATCTCGCTCGCACGGATGCGCCGCGACGACGCCGCGAAGCCGTCGCCTGCCGGGCCGAGGCGCGCCGACGGCAAAGGAGTCGCCCCATGATCCTGCTCTTTTCGCTCGCGGTGGGCGTGCTCGCGGGCACCGGCCTCTATCTCATGCTGCGTCCGCGCACGTTCGACCTGATCCTCGGCCTGTCCCTGCTCGCGCACGCGGTGAACCTCTTCATCGTGCTCATGGGCCGCATCCGCACGGGCGCGCCGCCTATCCTGGATGCGAGCAAGGCCCCCACGCTCGCCAACTACGCCGATCCGCTGCCGCAGGCACTCGTGCTCACTGCGATCGTCATCGGCTTCGCGATGACCGCGCTCATCATCGTGATCGCGATGGCCGCGCACAAGAAAACCCACTCCGACCACGTCGATGGCGGCGGGGAGCGCTCATGATCGCCTCCGAACACGCCCTCGTCGCACCGGTCGTGCTGCCGCTCCTCGCGGGGGCGCTGCTCGTTGCGCTCGAGCGCATCCGGCCCGCCTGGGTGCGTCCGGTTTCGGTTCTGGCCCTCCTCGGCGGGCTGGCCGTCGCGCTCGTGCTCCTCGACCGCGCGGACAGCGGGACGGTCGCGACCTATTTGCTCGGCAACTGGGCCGCGCCATTCGGCATCGTCTTCGTGCTCGACCGGCTCTCCGCCCTCATGGTCATGCTCACCGCCGTGCTCGCCTCGGCGGCGCTCGTCTGGTCACTTGCGGGCGAGGATCGCTCGGGGCCGCATTTCCATGCGCTCTTCCAGTTCCAGCTCGCGGGCCTGAACGGGGCCTTTCTCACGGGGGACCTGTTCAACCTGTTCGTGTTCTTCGAGGTGCTGCTCATCTCCTCCTACGGGCTCCTGCTCCACGGCGGCGGCAGCGCGCGGCTCCGCGCTGCGGTGCATTACGTGGCCTTCAATCTCGCGGGCTCGGCACTCTTCCTCGTGGCGGTCGCCCTCCTCTACAGCGTGACCGGCACGCTCAACATGGCGGACCTCTCGGGCAAGATCGCCGCCCTCACCGGGACGCACGCGGTGCTCGCCCAGGCGGCTGGCGCGCTCCTCCTCGTGGTCTTTGCCATCAAGGCGGCCTTGCTGCCGCTCTACTTCTGGCTGCCGGACACGTACGGCTCGGCCTCCACGCCGGTGGCGGCCCTCTTTGCGATCATGACCAAGGTCGGGGTCTACGCGATGCTCCGCGTGACGACCTTGATCTTCGGCGCCTCGGGCGGCGAGGCTGCGCACCTGGCCGACCCGGTCCTGCCCATCCTCGCGATGGCGACCCTCGCGCTCGCCGCGGTCGGTGCCGTCGGCGCGGCGCGTCTGCGCGCACTCATCGCCTACGCGATCATTGCCTCGGCGGGCATGCTGCTTCTTGCCTTCGGCCTGGGTCAGACGGGCACGATCGCCGCGGGGTTGTTCTATCTGGTGAACACGACGCTCGTCACGGGAGCGCTCTTCATGCTCGCCCACTGGGTGCGCGTGCGCCGACAGGAGGCGGATGACCGCTGTGCGGCCCAACGCGACTATCCGGGGCGGCTGTCGCTCGCGCTCGTCTTCTTCGTGCTCGCGATCGCGGCAGCAGGGCTGCCGCCCCTTGCGGGTTTCCTCGGCAAGGCGCTCACGCTGAAGGCCGCCTGGCCCTTGCCGCTCGGGCCGTGGATATTCGCGATCGTGCTGGGGTCGAGCCTCCTGCTCATCATCGCCTTCGCGCGCTTCGGCATCACGCTCTTCTGGGAGTGCCATGTGGCGGCGAAGGAGCAAACGAAGGGGCAGGCGCACGACAAAGCCCAGCCCTCGAGCGCCGGTGCGCCGTCCGTCATCTCAGCGACCGCCGCGGCACCGGAGCGCCTCGGGATCACGGTCCTGCTTGCGAGTGCGCTCGGGGTCGCCGTCTTCGCCGGACCGTTCTCCGCCTACACGCAGGCAACGGCGAGCCAGCTCATGGCGCGCACACCCTACCTCGAGTCGGTCCGCAGCAAGGCCCCGGCACCCCCGGCGTGGGACATCCGCAAGGAAATGCGTGAGAGGGGAGGCAAGTGATCATGCGGACTCTCCTGCCCGCCCCCATCATGTCGGCGCTGATCTTCGTCGTCTGGCTGGCGGCGAACCAGTCCGTCTCCGTCGGTCACCTGCTGATCGCGCTCGCGCTGGCGATCGGCGTCCCGCTCGCGACGTTGCCCTTCCGCGACCGGCGCGCCCGCATCCGCAACTGGGGAACCGTGATCCGGCTCGGGCTCACCGTGCTCTGGGATATCGTGCTCTCGAACATCCAGCTCGCACGACTGATCCTTGGGCCCGAGTCCCGGCTCAAGCCCACGTTCGTCTGGATCCCGCTCGACGCCACGGACGAGCACGCGATCATCGCGCTTGCGGGCATCATCACGATGACGCCGGGCACGCTCTCCTGCGACGTCGCCGACGACCGCTCGCACCTCCTGGTCCATGCCTTCAGCACCGATGATCCGGCTGACCTCGCGGCTGGCATCAAGGCACGCTACGAGCAACCGCTTCGGGAGATCTTCGAATGATCACCGCGACCCTCCTGCCCTATGTCATCGCGGCGTTTGCCGTCGCGATGCTGCTCAACCTCTGGCGCGCGCTCCGCGGCCCTTCGTTGCCGGATCGCGTGCTCGCACTCGACACGCTCTACATCAACGCGCTCTCGGTGCTCGTGCTCGTCGGGGTGCTCGTGGGCACGAGCCTCTACTTCGAAGCCGCGCTCCTGATCGCGATGGTCGGCTTCGTCGGCACGGTCGTCATGTGCAAGTTCCTCCTGCGTGCGGAGGTGTTCCGATGAATGCCGCCCTCGCCTCGCTCCCGCTCTGGCTCGACGTGCTCGTTGCGGCCCTGCTCGTCGTGGGCGCGTTCTTCGCGCTCGTCGGCTCCTGGGGGCTTGCCAAGTTGAAGCGGTTCCTGCTCCGCGTGCACGCCCCGACCAAGGCGACGACACTCGGCGTGGGCAGCGTGCTCATCGCCTCGATGGCACTCGCTGCCGGCGGCGGCGTGCTCTCGGTGCACGAACTGCTGATCACGCTCTTCCTCTTCATGACCGCGCCGGTGTCGGCTTTCCTGCTCGCGCAGACGGTGGCCAGGCATGTGCCCGATGAAGCCCCGCCGCCCCCGCCCCGGAGCACGGCGGGCGAGCCAGAAGAGGGCGCGTCGAACTGAGGCGAGTCAGGGCAGCAATCGCCCTCATCCCAACCCTCTCCCGGAGGGAGAGGGCTTCAAGTCACCTCCGACCGCCGAAAATTTCGATACAGCCCCACCCCCAAAAGGCGTTCAAAAACGTCGCGAGGATGGTCAGCTGCAAGGCGCGCGGCGCACAGCGACCGAGACATATCTCGAGATAGGCGAGGGAGCGAGCACCGCGCAACGCGGCAGATGGCCACCGCAGCAGTTTTTCAACGCCTTTTCAGTGCATCATGATGACCGGCAGCGTCATCGACCGGATGAGCGTGTGCGTCACTCCACCTAAGGCCAGTTCCCACGCGCGGGAGTGGCCATACGCCCCTGTGACAAGAAGGTCGGCGCCCGTGTCCGCGGCGAGCGACAGGAGCGATTCCGCGATCGGCGCATCCGGCGCATCGGCGCCCAGCAGTCGCGCGGCGAGCGAAGGCTCGCGCCAGGCAATGGCGCGCGCCTCGGCCTCGATGCCGTGGCAACGCAGATAGTGGGTCATCTTCTCAAGCCGCGCACTCGCCACATCCGGCTCGCCGGTGTAGCTCACGATCTGCACCCGCTTGGCTGCCCGAAGGAGCGGTAGCGCACTGCGTACGGCAATGCTCGATTCCCGCTGCGGTGCCCATGCGATCAGCGCTCGCTCGAAGAGCGGCTGATCGGGGACGAACGGGACGATCTCGGCGCTGCGTGCGATGAAGGGCACGAAGTAGACCGGCGTGTGTGCGCTCATGAGCAGGCGCTCCTGCGCATCGAGCGTCCAGCGCGCGCTGCGGTCGGGGTCATGCTGCCCCGTGATCACCAGGTCGAAGGCGGCGCTCACGGTGGCGATTTCGCTTGCGAGTTCGCCCTTCAGCACACGCAGCGGGATCTCCATGCCCGCTGCGGCGGTTCGTTCGCGCAGCAGCGCCTCGACCCGGGCCTGGGCGGCCTCCTCGGCCACGCGCATCTGCTCGATGGCGTAAGTGGCCGCCTCGGCGGTCATCATCGCTTCGACCGGGAACGTCTCGTGGACATGGACGGCCACGAGTTCGGCCGACTGCGAGCGCGCCAGCCGGATCGCGGCCGCAAGCACCGAGGGGTCGGCCGCACCGCCGCCGAGTGTCACCAGCATCCGCTTCATCGTGCTCATCGGAACTCCTCCATCGTCGAATGCGGCCGTGCGACCTGCGGCAGCGCCGCGGACCGCCTCGACCGGGGAAATACTCATACTATCGCTCAACCCTGCACGATGCCGCACGCTTCGACCGCTGCATCGCGCAGCACTTGATACGCGTCAATCAGCCCCATGGCCACACTTGCACCCTTGATCGGCGGTCTCGGTCTTTTCCTGATCGGCATGGCCCTCATGACCGAGGGGCTCAAACTTGCCGCGGGGGCCTCGCTCAAGCGCCTGCTCACGCGCGCGACGCGCACGCGTTGGCACGGGCTCGCCTCGGGCGTGCTCGTCACCGCGCTCGTGCAGTCGTCCTCGGCCGTGACCGTGGCGACCATCGGCTTCGTCAACGCGGGGTTGCTGCCCCTCGCAGGCGCGCTCTGGGTGCTCTTCGGTTCAAACGTCGGCACCACGATGACCTCATGGATCGTGGCGCTCATCGGGCTCAAGTTCAAGATCGATGCGATCGCGCTGCCGCTCGTCGGTGTGGGTGCGCTGCTCCGGCTCACCGGCGAAGGCACGCGGCGCGGACACCTGGGCACGGCACTTGCGGGCTTCGGCCTGCTTTTCGTGGGTATCGCGATGCTCCAAGGCGCGTTCACCGACGTGGCTGGGCGTGTCGAACTGCCCCAAGGCAGCGGGCTCCTGGCCGTGCTCGCACAGCTCGCCACCGGCATCGTGATGACGGTGGCCATGCAGTCTTCGAGCGCCTCGATGGCGGTGGCGCTGACCGCGGCGCAGACGGGACTACTCTCGCTCGAATCGGCGGCAGCCGTCGTGATCGGCGCCAATATCGGCACGACCGTGACAGCGGTGATCGCCGGGATCGGTGCCACACCCAACGCCAAGCGCGTGGCGCTTGCACACGTGCTTTTCAACGTGCTCACGGCGGCAGTCGCGCTCCTGCTCCTGCCCTGGCTCGTCGCGCTTCTGCGCGAAGGCGCCGAGGCGCTTGGGCTCGGCAGCGAGACGGCGACCCTGCTCGCGCTCTTCCACACGGCGTTCAACGTGCTCGGGGTGCTCCTCATGTGGCCGCTCGGTGACCGCCTCGCCGCCTGGCTTGCAACCCGTTTTGTGGACGGCACGACATCGGCCATGACGCCCGTGCATCTCGATGACAACGTTCGCGCCGTGCCCACGCTGGCGTTGTCGGCGCTCTCAGCCGAGATCGCCCGGCTGCACGAGCTCGTGCACGAACCCCTGCTCGCGGTCGCCCGGGCGGATGAGCACGCGGGCGAGCTCGCGCGGCTCAAGGCGCTCGAACCGCTTGCGGGCGAGATCGATCGCTTCGCCGAGGGCGTGCATCGCACGGCGATGACGGTCGACAACGCAACCCGTCTCGCCTCGCTCCTTCGGGCCGAGCGGCATGTGGAGTCTGCGATCGAGGCGCTCGCCCAACTCCCCCCAAGGCCCGAGTCGCTGCGTTACGTCGACGGGAGCGCGTCCGGCGCACTGGCTGCGGCACGCGAGGCCGAGCGCGGCTTCATCGACGCACTGGCGAGCGCGACCGACTCCCCGGACACCGATGCAAACGTGCTCGATGCACCCTACAAGACCTGCAAGGCCGCGCTCCTGGAGGCGGGTGCGCTCGGTGCCTTGCCCATCAGCGAGATGGATCCGGCCCTCATCCGCGCGAGTCTTCTGCGCCGCGCGGCGAAGGAGTGGCTGAAAGCACAGGCCATTCTTCGGGAACCCACGGCCATTTCATCGGTCGGTCACTGAGTCAGGACAAGATCGCATCCACGCCTTCGGGATGCGCCATCGGGAGGGGAGATGACCGAGCGGAAAGGCAAGGCGGGCTGGCGTGCGCTGGTTTCGTCGAAGATGCGCCATGCACGTGAATCCGCGCGCGAGACCGCACGTGAAGCGACAGGAGCACTCGATGACAGTTTCGAGCGGCTCGTCCGGCGCGTACGTGACCGATTGAAGGCCCGCGGCGCGGCAACCCGCGAGCGCACTGCGTCGGAGAGCCCGCCCTCCACGCCGCGGGCTGCGCCAGCGGCAGCCACCCACAACCTCGAACGTGTGGCGACCGTCGTCATTCCGGCGCTCAACGAGGCCAAGCGAATCGCGGAGGTCGTCGCCTACGCCCTGTCGGACCCCGCAACCGCCGAGGTGGTCGTGATCGACGACAGCTCGGTCGATCGCACGGCCGAACTCGCCCGCGCCGCCGGCGCGCGGGTCGTCACAAGCAGCCTGCTCGGCAAGGGAGCGTCGATGCAGGACGGCGTGGCTGCAGCACGTCATGACCTGATCGCCTTTCTCGATGGCGACCTCGCGGGGCTGCGCCCGGGCATCGTCACCGACGTCGTGCGACCGCTCGTCGAGGATCGGGCGGATTTCGTCAAGGCGCGTTTTGGCCGAAGCGGTGGGCGCGTGACCGAGCTCACGGCCAAGCCGATGCTCAAGGTGTTCTTCCCCGAGATCGCGCATCTCGCCCAGCCACTCGGCGGCATCATTGCCGCGCGGCGCGGCCTGCTCGCGAGCCTCGCCTTCGAGGACGGCTATGGCGTCGATGTGGGCCTCCTGCTCGGTGCGCGCGAGGCAGGCGCGCGGGTCACCGAGGTCGATATCGGCTCGCTCGAGCACGACAGTCAGCCGCTCGAGGATCTGACGGCGATGGCGAACGAGGTCTCGCGCGTGATCCACCTCTACGCGCGTCGGGCCGGGCGCTTCCACATCGAGCAGGTCGGCGCGATGTACGAAGCGCAGCGCCAGGCCGCGAGTTCGATCGAGCATGTCCTCATGCGCCGGCGCGGTCGTCGGAGGCTGCTCCTGATCGACATGGACGGCACGCTCATCGAGGGCCGCTTTGCCGTGGCGCTCGCCCAATCCACGGGGCGCGAGCGCGAGCTCGCCGAGTGGCTCGACCGAAGCCCGACCGAAGGCGAGAGCGTGGACGCACAGACACGAAGCGCAGCCATCGCCCGCCTGTTCCGCTTCATCCACAGGCGGGAGTTCGAGCGCGTTGCGCGCGAGCTGCCGCTCGCCTCCGGGGCGGTCGAGTTCGTGAACCGCATGCGTCGCGCGGGCTTCATGGTGGGCGTGGTGAGCGACAGCTATTTCGTGGCCGCGGACATCGTCCGACGGCGCGTCTTCGCCGATTTCGCGCTCGCCCATGTGATGACGTTCGACAACGATGTCGCCTCGGGCGATCTCACGATCAATCCCGCCTTTCGACCAACGGAAACCGCCGGCAGCGAGGGCGAGATCGACAAACGCCATGTCATCCGCCGCTTCCGGGAAGATGCGACGGAACCGCGTCTGCTCGAGGCCTGGGCGATCGGCGACAACACGAACGATGCCGGCATGCTGCGCGAGGCCGATGTGGCCTTCTGCTTCAATCCGAAGGACCCGGCACTCAGGCAGATCCCGGGCATCCGCGTGGTGCGCTCTTTCGACGAGCTGCTCGCGCATGTGCCCGAGCCCTACGTGCGAACGCCCTGAGGGCAAACCGCGCCCTCCAACCGGCCCGGCGAACGTCCGGCAAGCCCACACACACTCAACGTCGGCTTCTGACACAATGCCGTCATACTGTTCGACTATTCTGGAAATATGGAAACAAACCGCGCAGTCGACATGCTTGCGGCACTCGCCCAGTCGTGCCGCCTCTCCGCCTTTCGACTCCTGGTCGAAGCGGGTGAAAGCGGCTGCAGCGCCGGCGACATCGCCGAGCGTTGCGCGGTACCCGCATCGACGCTCTCGTTCCATCTGAAAGCGCTTGCCCATGCCGGGCTCGTCCATGCCGACAGCCAGGGTCGCCACGTCATCTACCGTGCCGAACTCGCAGCCATTCGCGATCTGGTCGACTTCCTCACCCATCAATGCTGCGGTGGCGCGAGCTGTGTGCTGTCGCCCGCAGAAGCCGCAGCACCTCCCCGCCTCAACGCCAAAATGCGCCTGCGCGCCTGAAAACACGACCCATGAACGAAAAGACGTGGAACATCCTCATCCTCTGCACCGGCAACTCGGCGCGCTCCATCATGGCCGAGGGCCTGCTGAACGTGATCGGCAACGGCCGCTTCCGCGCCTTCAGCGCGGGCAGCCACCCGACGGGCCGGGTCAATCCCTTCGCGGTCGAACAACTGGCATCCATCGGCTACCCGCGGCCAGACGACCCGCCGCTCCGCTCGAAGTCCTGGGATGAATTCGCGGCCCCCGGTGCGCCGGCCATGGACTTCGTCATCACCGTGTGCGACAACGCCGCAGGCGAGGTTTGCCCCGTCTGGCCGGGCTCACCGGTCACTGCGCATTGGGGCTTCGCCGATCCGGCCGCTGTCGAGGGTACGGACGAGGAAAAGTGCGCTGCCTTCACCCGCATCTTCCATCAGATCAGAAACCGCGTGCAAATGTTCGCGTCGCTGCCGCTCGCTTCGCTCGATGCGCTCGCGATCAAGCGCGAGGTCGATGCGATCGGTCGTCCCGAAACGCTCCAGGCGTGATGGCGAGCCTTGCCGGGCATCGCCTTGCCATCCAGCGCCTCACCGCCGAGGCGCTGGGCACGGCGCTGCTGCTCGCCACCGTCGTCGGCTCGGGCATCATGGCCGAGCGGCTGGCCGCGGGCAACGTGGCCGTGGCCCTGCTCGCCAACGCGGTCGCCACCGGTGGCGCGCTCTACGTGCTGATCACGATCCTCGGGCCGATCTCGGGCGCGCACTTCAACCCGGCGGTCACGCTCGCGTTCGCCCTGCGCCGCGAGCTGCCCTGGCCCGTGGTCGGGCCCTACCTCGTCGTGCAGGTCACGGGTGCGGTCGCGGGGGTGGTCGTGGCGCACCTCATGTTCGACCTGCCGGCCCTCATGCAGGGCGTGAAGGTGCGCACCGACCCGAGCCAATGGTTTGCCGAGGGTGTGGCCACGTTCGGACTCCTGCTCACGATCCTGGGCGGCGTTCGTCATGCACCGCGGGCGGTCCCGGCGCTCGTGGCGTGCTACATCGTCGCGGCCTACTGGTTCACCGCATCCACGTCATTCGCCAACCCTGCGGTCACCGTGGCGCGGTCGCTCACCGACAGCTTCGCCGGCATCCGCCCGGTGGACGTGCCGGGGTTCGTCCTTTCCCAACTGACCGGGGCCGCGGCTGCGCTTGGGGTGGCGCGCGTGCTGTTCACCCCATCGGGCGATCCAACATCACGTTGAGCCCCCCGGCGACCAAAGCGACATCATCGCCTCCGCGAAGCGATGATGGATCCGATCCTCGCTGTCGTGTCGGCCTGCCTCAAGCACACGACGTCCAGCGACCCAGACGTCATCGAACGGCCCGCCGGGTGAGCTGAACACGAGCGCGTCGAGCCAGTGCGCGGGAGGCACGCCCCGAAGCGCCGGGTCGCTGCCGTTCACATGCACTGCATCCGCGCGAGCGCCCTGAACGAGTCCCCAGCGGGGCTGTCCCGCGCTCGCCGCTGCACCGGATTGCATGCGGGCGAACAGCCGCTCGGCGGTCGCAGCGCGTCGGCCCTCGGGATGCGCCGCCACATTGCGCTGCCGCAGGACGAGACGCTGGCCATACTCGAGCAGGCGCAACTCCTCGCGCCAGTCACGGGTGACGTGGCTGTCGGATCCGATCGCAATTGCGGCATCGGACGCAAGCCAGCGCGGCAGATCCGTCAGCCCGTCACCGAGATTGGCCTCGGTGGACGGGCAGAGAACGGCACACGCACCGCGCGCGGCCACGCCGTCGATCTCGGCGGGCGTCACATGCGTTGCATGCACCAGTTGCCAGCGCGCATCAAGGGGGACGTGCTCGAGGAGCCATGCGACCGGCCGCCGTCCTGTGGCGCGGAGACAGTCCTCGACCTCCGCCGTCTGCTCGGCAACGTGGATATGAATCGGCCCGGTCGCCGCCTCGGCGACGCGAAGGATCGATGCCGTGCGTGCCGCCCGCAGCGAGTGCAAGGCCACGCCGGCATTGATGAGCGGTCGCCGAGCGGCGTCGATGCGCCCGGCAGCGGCGAGCGCCCAGGCGGCATCGGCCCTGAAACGACGCTGATCATCCCGCAGGGCGTCCGTGCCAAAGCCGGCACGCTCGTAGACCACGGGCAGCAGCGTGAGGCCGATTCCCACCTCGGTCGCCGCATCGGCCAGCATCCAAGCGAGCAGCAGCTCGTCCGGGTAGAACGCACCCGAGGGATCGCGATGCAGGTAATGGAACTCGCAGACCTGCGTGTAACCGCCGCGCAGGAGCTCGAGATACAACCCGGCCGCGATGGCCTGCAGACTGTCCGGACACATCGCGAGCGCAACCCGGTACATGCGGTCGCGCCAGCTCCAGAAGTCATCCTGCGCGTGCTCGCGCCGCTCCGAGAGCCCGGCGAAAGCGCGCTGGAAGGCGTGACTGTGCGCATCGATCACGCCGGGCAAGAGCGCACCGGGCAGGCACTCGGCACCGAGGCTCATCGCCGTCTCGCGCGGCACACCGTGTCGGATGGCGGCCCAGGTGCCGTCGGCGGCCACCTCGAGCAGCACCTCTGCAGCCCAGGACGGATGGGCGCCCGTGCCGAGCCACGCCTGAGGCACCCAAAGACGACTTGCCGCCGCTGAACGTCGGCCGCTCATGCCTCCTCCGGTCGCCATGTGAGAACGGACTCGACCAGGCGACAGAGCACTGGCGCAATCCGGGCGGCCTTCGCCTCGTCATAACGCCACGGGGGGCACTCCTCCATGTAGAGGGCCTGACACATCTCCATCTGCACCGCATGGATGCTGTCGTGCGGCCGCCCGTAGTGGCGCGTGATGTAGCCGCCCTTGAAGCGCCCATCCACGGCATGTGTCACCGAGGGCTCGGCCGCGAGCGCACGACCGAGCCGCGCCCGAAGCGTCGGTGCGCAGCTCGCACCGTTCGCGGTGCCGAGATTGAGGTCCGGCAGGCGCCCCTCGAACAGCCACGGAATCTCACTCCGGATGGAATGCCCGTCCCAGAGCAAGGCATGGCCGTGCTGCCTGCGGGCCCGATCGAGCGCCTGGGTGAGGGCGTCGTGGTAGGGCTGCCAGTACGCGAGGCGGCGCTGCTCGACCTCGGCCCGATCGGGCGCAGCCCCGTCGCGATAAAGCGCCTCGCCCGAGAAGAAGCGCGTCGGACAGAGCTCGGTGTTCGACGCGCCGGGATACATCGGCGCATCGTCGGGCGGGCGATTCAGGTCGATCACGTAACGCGACACGCGCGGCACGAGCACGGTGGCATCCAGTGCCGCAGCAAACGCATAAAGCCGTTCGAGATGCCAGTCGGTGTCTTCGACCGCGAGCGCACGGTCCACGAAGCGTGAACGCAGTGCCTCGGGAATCCAGGTGCCCACGTGCGGCAGGCTCACCACGAGCGCCGAGGCCCCCGGCCGCACGGAAACGACGCCGTTGTCAGGCTCAATCGAGATCGACACACACGCCTCCACGAATCAGGTGTTTGAGGGGACGGAGCGCGGCGATGCCGAACGGATGCACGAGTTCGCGCGGATGTTCGGCGTCCCAGACGGCGAGATCGGCGGTCGTGGCCGGGGCGAGCGTGCCCGAACCCGCGGGCAGTCCGAGCGCGCGCGCGGCATGCCGCGTGAAGCCGAGCCACGCTTCGAGCGGCGTCATCCGAAACAGCGTGCAGGCCATGTTCATCATGAGCAGGGGCGAGAGGGTCGGCGACGAGCCGGGGTTGTGGTCGGTCGCGAGCGCAATCGGCACGCCTGCGGCGCGAAGTTGAGCAAGCGGAGGCAGCCGCGTCTCGCGCAGGGCGTAGAACGCCCCCGGCAGAAGCACGGCCACCGTCCCCGCCGCGGCCATGGCGGCCACACCGTCGTCGCTCAGGTATTCGAGGTGGTCGCAGGAGAGCGCCCCCGCTCGCGCGGCCAGCACGGCCCCGGCCTGATCGGAGAGCTGCTCGGCGTGCAGCTTGACCGGCAAGCCCAGCGCGCGCGCGGCGTCGAAAACACGCGCCGTCTGCTCCGGAGTGAAGCCGATCGTCTCGCAGAACACATCCACGGCATCGACCAGCCCCTCCGCCGCGAGTCGCGGCAGCCAGTCGCAGACGGCCGCGATGTAGTCATCGGGTCGACCTTCGAATTCGATCGGCAGAGCATGCGCGCCGAGAAACGTGGTGCGCACCGTGAGCGGCAATTCCCGGCCGAGGCGCCGCGCGACACGCAGGAGCTTGGCCTCGTCGCGCTCGGTGAGTCCGTAGCCCGACTTGATCTCGACGGTGGCCACACCTTCGCGCATGAGCGCGACCGCACGCGCTCGGGTCAGGCTGAACAGCGTGTTCTCGTCGGCGGCCCGCGTGGCGGCGACCGTCGAACGGATGCCACCGCCGGCGCGGGCGATCGTCTCGTAGCTGGCCCCCTCGAGACGCAGTTCGAACTCGCGTGCTCGACTGCCGGCATACACGAGGTGGGTATGGCAGTCGATCAAGGCCGGCGTGACGAGCGCACCCGCGAGATCGTGTTCCGTGCTGATCGTCGCCCGGTACTGCGCGGGCAGCGCCTCAAGCGCACCGAGCCAGACGATCCGCCCGTCATTGACCAGAATGGCCTGCTGCGACCTGTGGCCGTAGCCGTCCGTGGCCGGGTCGTCCGGGACGAAAGTGGCGAGCGTCGCGTTACGCCAGAGTGTTGCGCCGGTCATGCGCGTTCCCCATGGCTCGGCAACGCGGTGTCGGACACGACCGCCCACCAGCCCCAGGCGCTGCCCTGCGCGAGCGTGATCGCGCCGTCGCCATGCGTCACGCATGTCCAAGCCGCCATGTGTGGCGGAAGCTCGAAGCGTGGGGTGGACGAGGTTTCGATCGTGCTCGCCTCTGCGGTCAGCACGCCGATGAGCAACCGATCGGCCGGCCCGCGTGCATCGGGCTCGAGTGTCTCGTCCCGGACGAGCCGACGCAGTTGCCCCCGTGCCGCGCCTCGCCGGAGCATCAGGTTCAAATCGCGCGTCGCCCCGTCGATGAGCCGGGCAAACGGTGGCGCATCGCCCGCAAAAGCATACGCCCCGGTGCGTGCATCGACACGCACATCGTCGAGCCAGACGCCCGCGCCCTCGAGCACGGCGAACCAGCGATCGACGCCGGGAAAGGCCGAGAACGGTCCATCCCGATCAATGTCCGCCACGCTCAGCCGGACGACCCAGTCGTCCGCGCGCGGCCAGGCGAGCAGTTCACGTGTCTGACCCCCGCCGTTCTTCCATGGCGTCGGCGGCACATCATCCAGGCGGATTTGCTGCCAGCTCATGGTTCAAATTCCCCCTCAATCTGGTAATGCCCGGCGGGATGCACGAGGCGCGCCCAGGTGATGGGTTCCTTCCGATTCATCGTCCGTCGCTCGACGATCAGGCATGGATCGCTCGTCTTCAAGCCAAGAAGGCGCGCCTCGGTCCGCGTGGGCAGACCCGCCTGCACGCGGAAGTGCGCCTTCCAGAGCGGCGCGACTTCGAGCAGGTAATGGGTCGGCGTGACCTGCGTGAAGTCGACCTGAAGATAGTCCGGCGCGCACCGTGGGTTGACGAGACGATCCTCGCACTGGATCGGCACACCGTTTTCGAGATGCACGACAACGCTGTGAAAGAGGCGCACCCCCGGAGCGACACCGAGGCGCTCGGCCGCTGAAGCGTCCGCCACGATTGCTGCGACGTGGTGCACGCGGGCCTCATGCACATGGCCCCGGCTCAGGATTTCCTCGTGGATGTCGCGAATGGTCAGCGTAGAGGAGACGCGGTTCAGCTGCGCCGCATACGTCCCCGACCCCTTGATGCGATCGACGAGCCCTTCCAGCTGCATCTCACGCAACGCCCGGTTCACGGTCATGCGGCTCACGCCGAACTGGACCACCAGCTCGGATTCGGACGGCATGAGCGCACCGGGCGGCCATTCACCGCGGGCGAGACGGGCCTTCAGGTGCGCCTTCACTTGCTCGTAGGGCGCGCGCCGCGGCGTGGGTCCGGAAGCAGATCGGCGGGTGGATTGCATGATGGTGAGATGGTATCCGCTCGGCGCCCCAGTTGCAAAACCTGTCTAGACAAGTTAGAAACTCACATCGTATTCGTCCGCCCGCTTCCGGAGTCCGCCATGACCCACCCCGACCACCCGCCGACCCACGCCCTGCCCCGCACCGTGCGCGCCCCGCGCGGCAGCTCGCTCACCTGTCGCAACTGGATCATCGAAGCCGCCTACCGCATGATCCAGAACAACCTCGACCCGGACGTGGCCGAGAACCCGGATGCGCTCGTGGTCTATGGCGGCATCGGCAAGGCGGCGCGCAACTGGGACTGCTTCGAGGCCATCCTCGACGCGCTGCGCAAGCTCGGCGAGGACGAATCCCTGCTGATCCAGTCCGGCAAGCCGGTGGGCGTCTTCCGCACGCATCCGGACGCGCCCCGCGTCCTGATCGCCAACTCGAACCTGGTGCCGAAGTGGGCGACTTGGGAGCACTTCAATGCGCTCGACCAGAAGGGCCTGATGATGTACGGCCAGATGACCGCAGGCTCGTGGATCTACATCGGCAGCCAGGGCATCGTCCA
>CAZSTF010000030.1:0-20541 GCA_964609555.1 uncultured Alcaligenaceae bacterium
CCGCCGAACAGGCGCTCCATGTCCATCCTCGCCTCGGTGCCGATCTGCTTGAGGCGCTCGCCACCGGCGCCGATGAGCAATGGCCGCTGCGAGGCCTTGTCGACAAGGATCGCAGCAAAGATTCGCCGCAGGTTGCCCTCCTGCTCGAACTTCTCGATCAGGACCGCTGCGCGATAGGGGATTTCGTCGCCCGTGAGGCGGAAGACCTTCTCGCGGATCATCTCGGCGGCCAGCACGCGCTCGGAGCGGTCGGTGAGCGCATCGGGGTCGAAGAGTGCCTCGCCCTCGGGCAGGTGGCGCGCCACCTCGTCGAGCAGGGCCTCGGTCTGAGTGCCCTTGGCCGCGGAAACGGGCACGAACGCCGCAAAGGGTCGGGTCTTAGCAAGCTCGTCGATGGTCTGCGCGAGCCTGGCGCGACCCTCGGCATCGCGCAGCAGATCGACCTTGTTGGGCACGCCGATCAGGGTGACGCCCTGGGGGATCAGGTCGAGCACGGCGCGGTCGGCATCGGTCAGTCGTGCAGCGTCCCACACCCACAGCACGACGTCCACCTCGGTCAGCGTACGGCGCACGCTCGTGTTGAGTCGCTTGTTGAGCTCCCCGCCGTGGCGGGTCTGATAGCCCGGGGTGTCGACAAAGACGAATTGAGTTTCGCCACGGGTCAGGATGCCGCGCAGCGGAAGCCGTGTCGTCTGCGCCTTGCGCGAGGTGATCGAGACCTTCTCGCCGACCAGGCGATTGAGCAGCGTGCTCTTGCCGACGTTGGGACGACCGATGACGGCAATCTGCCCAACGCGACGCACGGTGGGATTCGGGTCGGTGGCGGCGCTCATCCGAGTCCGAGTCGCTTGAGCACGGCGTCGGCAGCCTGCTGTTCTGCCGCGCGGCGCGAGGAGCCGCTGCCAATGCCCTGCTGTCCGAGTTGAGGCACGCTGCAACGGACGGTGAAGACCTGCGCATGCGCCTCCCCATCGACGCGCTCGACCTGATACGTGGGCAGGGGCAGGTGGCGGCCTTGCATGTGCTCCTGCAGACGCGTCTTCGGGTCCTTGCCGCCTTCGCGTGGATTGACGCTCGCGAGGCGTTGTTCGTACAGCCGGAGCACGACGCGCCGCGCGGCCTCGAAACCGCCATCGAGGACGATCGCGCCCAAGACGGCCTCGAGCGCGTCGGCGAGCATCGAGGGCCGTTCGCGGCCGCCGCTCTTCTCTTCACCTTCGCCGATGCGCAGATGCTGCGGCAGATCCAGGCGCACCGCGAGGGCATGCAGCGCGGGTTGACTCACGAGATTCGCACGCATCCGGGACAGTTGGCCCTCGGGCAGATCGGGGAAGCGCTCAAACAAGGCAATGGCGATAACGCAGTTCAGCACGCTGTCACCAATGAACTCGAGCCGCTCGTTGTGGGGTTGACCGAAGCTGCGGTGGGTCAGCGCCTCGCGCAGGTGGCGCGGCTCGACGAAGACGTAACCGAGGGCGGATTCGAGACTCAAGCCTGGAGCGTTGGATGGGCGTCGGGGAGGCGTGGACGGGCGCTACTTGTTGCTGGTTGCCGTCGCGTCAAACTCGAACAACAGGCTCATGTTGCCGGCCACGGGGACCTGTTTCGCGTAGGCAGCGCGGAGGACGATCTTGCCAGCGACCTTGTTCACTTCGATGTCACTGCCCTTGATCGAGGAGATGTCGTCGATCTGCGCACGGCGGTCGAAGGCGGCACGCACGGCCGGGGGCTGCGCAGCCACGGTGAATTCGTCCGCCGTGGCTTGGAGGACCTTCTTGATCGCGAAATATTCGGACCAGGCCGGAATGCTGCGTGCAGCTGTGAAGAGCACGAACGCGACGAGGCTGCCGACGATGAGAAAACCCACGAGCGACAGCCCGCGCTGCGAGCGGCGCGATGTTCCGCGTTGGCGGGTGGAGCCGTTGCCTCTGGACATCGTTCTTCGTGCTTCTCGTGAAATTCCGAAAATCATTGTATGCCGCGGAAAACCCGTTTGAAAGCAAACGAGGACACGTCTTCCCAGTTGAACCAGATGAAGAACGCCCGGCCACGAAGGTGGCTGTCGGGCACGAAGCCCCAGTAGCGGCTGTCGAGGCTGTTGTCGCGGTTGTCCCCCATCACCATGTAGTGGCCTGCGGGCACCTTGCACACGAGGCTGTTCTCGACGTCCGAGAGCTCACAGCCCGGGACCGGACTCTGGGCCGAGCGCTGCAAGGGCAGGTAGGACGGTGCGCCGTCATCCTGGATGATCGAGAAGCGACGGCCATCGAGCGTCTCCGCGAAGCGGAGCGAGGTCATGAAGCGACCCATCTCGAGGTAGCTGTAGCTGCCTTCCGGGACCTGCTCGACCGGCGTGCCGTTCAGCGTGATCTTCTTGTCCTTGTAGACGAGCGTATCGCCCGGCAGCGCCACGACGCGCTTGATGTAATCCTTGTCCGGCTCGTGTGGCGCCTTGAACACGACCACATCGCCGCGCGCCGGCTGGCCGAGATCGACCACCTTCTGGTCGAGCACCGGCAGCCGGAGTCCGTAGCTGAACTTGTTGACGAGGATGAAATCGCCCGTCACGAGGCCGGGCCGCATGGAGCTCGAAGGGATGCGAAACGGCTCGGCCAGGAACGAGCGGAGCACGAAGACGATCAAGAGCACCCAGAAGATCGACGCCGGGACTTCAACGCCCCAATGGGCCAGCTCGCCAGCCGGGCGGGTCTTCGCGAGCCAGAACCGATCCCAGGCCCACGCCGCGCCGCAGACGATCACCGCAAGCAGCAGGAGCAGGGGAAAGTTGACCGGGGCACCCGTGAACACGCCGCGCATGGCAAGCGCGACGAGGACGGCGAGGGCGAGCGAGGGAAGATATTTCATGTTCGGGGCTGCGGGCAGGGGATGCTGTCCATTCTTGCGGGCGTGCGGTTCAAGCGGAAGCGGCGCGGGATGAAGCGCCGTTGGGTGCGACCAGTCACCGCCCCCGGGGAGCATCCGGCGAGCGCGGTCACTTTTCGCCAGTCTGAAGAATGGCCAGGAAGGCTTCCTGGGGAATCTCGACCGAGCCCACCGCCTTCATGCGCTTCTTGCCTTCCTTCTGCTTCTCGAGGAGCTTCTTCTTGCGCGTGATGTCGCCGCCATAGCACTTGGCCAGCACGTCCTTGCGCAGTGCCTTGACGTTCTCGCGTGCGACGATCGTGGAGCCGATCGCGGCCTGGACGGCCACGTCGTACATCTGACGCGGAATCAGCTCGCGCATCTTGGCCGCGACCTGACGGCCGCGGTACTGCGCCTGCTGACGGTGCACCATCACCGACAGGGCGTCCACCCGGTCGCCGTTGATGAGGATGTCGAGCTTGACCACGTCGGCCGGACGGAACTCGCGGAACTCGTAGTCGAGCGAGGCGTAACCGCGCGAGACGCTCTTGAGCCGGTCGAAGAAATCCATCACCACCTCGGCCATCGGCAGGTCGTAAGTGAGCATGACCTGCCGACCCATGTACTGCATGTTGACCTGGGTGCCGCGCTTCTCGTTGCAGAGGGTCATCACGGGGCCGACATAGTCCTGCGGCATGAGGATGGTGGCACGGATGATAGGCTCACGGATCTCCTCGATCTTCGACGGGTCCGGCAACTTGGCGGGGTTCTCCACCGCGAGGATGGTGCCGTCGCGGAGGACCACCTGGTAGACCACGGTCGGGGCCGTGGTGACCAGGTCCATGTCGTACTCGCGCTCGAGCCGCTCCTGCACCACGTCCATGTGCAGGAGCCCGAGGAACCCGCAGCGGAAGCCGAAACCGAGCGCCTGCGAGACCTCGGGCTCGAAGTGCAGCGACGCGTCGTTGAGCTTGAGCTTCTCGAGCGCCTCTCGCAGCGCCTCGTATTGATTCGCTTCGACCGGGTAGAGCCCGGCAAAGACCTGCGGCTTGACTTCCTTGAAGCCGGGCAGCGGCGCGGCGGCCGGGCGCTGCGCGTGGGTGATGGTGTCGCCGACCTTGGCGGCATCGAGCTCCTTGATGCCGGCGATCACGAAGCCGACCTGGCCTGCGGAGAGTGCTTCGCGCTGCGTGGAGCGTGGCGAAAACACGCCGACCTGCTCGCACAGATGCGTGCGGCCCGTGGCCATGAACATGAGCTTGTCCTTGGGTCGGATCGCGCCGTCGACCACCCGGACGAGCATGACCACGCCGACGTAGTTGTCGAACCAACTGTCGATGATCAGCGCCTTGAGCGGGGCCTCGGGATCGCCCTTGGGCGGCGGAATGCGGGCCACCACCGCTTCGAGAATGTCATCGATCCCTTGACCGGTCTTGGCGGAGCAGGGCACGGCGTCGGTGGCATCGACGCCCACCACATCCTCGATTTCCGTCTTCACCCGCTCGGGGTCGGCGCTTGGCAGGTCGATCTTGTTCAGTACCGGCACCACCTCGACCCCAAGCTCGATGGCGGTGTAACAGTTGGCGACGGTCTGCGCCTCCACGCCTTGGGATGCATCGACCACAAGCAGCGCCCCCTCGCAGGCGGAGAGCGAACGCGAGACTTCGTAGCTGAAGTCGACGTGACCCGGGGTGTCGATCAGGTTCAGGTTGTAGGTCTGACCATCCCGCGCCTTGTAGGAGAGGGCTGCGGTCTGTGCCTTGATCGTGATGCCGCGTTCCTTCTCGAGATCCATCGAGTCGAGGACCTGCTCGGTCATCTCCCGTTCGGAGAGACCGCCGCAGCGCTGGATGAAACGATCGGCCAGGGTCGACTTGCCGTGATCGATGTGCGCGATGATGGAGAAGTTGCGGATGTGCTGCATGAACGCGCCCGGGCGCGACGCTGACGGTCACGCCCTGTGTCGGCCGGAAGTCGAATGTGCGGACGAGGTCGCGCCCCGCCCAGTCAGCGCCACGGTCTACTGCAGCCGGCTTCGCGTCGATGCGTGAGAGGCTGACGACGCGTCCGAACCGCGTGTCCGGACGCGCGTAACGCGTGAATGATTGGATTTTACGAGAGCGTCGCGCCGATCAGTCGGGCAGTCGCTCGGTCGCGTACAGATCCACGTACTGACCCGCCTGGGGGGCAGGTCGCTTCACGCGAAAGGCAACCGTTGCCCCCTTGCCCGCCTTGCCGACGAGGTCGGCGAGTTGGCTTGGCGACTCGATCGTGGTCGTGCGGCCCTTGATGGTCACCGCAGTCACGATGTCTCCTTCGACCAAGCTGCGTGGCCCCGCGTTGTCGGCGATGTCGGCCACGACGGCCCCGCCCTTTTCGACCTTGCTTGAGTTGCGCTCGCGCTCATTCAGCGCACGCACTTCCAGTCCGAGGGGGCCGATCTTGCTGCCCGAGGCGGGTGCAGCTCCGGCACTCGGACGCGGGTTTGCCGCCGCGACCGGCGTCGCCTCGGTCCACTCATCCAGGGTGACGCTCAGGTCCACCGCCTTGCCATCGCGCCAGACCTGCACCTTCGCCGGGGTGCCCGGGCGCACGGAGGTCACGAGGCGTGGCAGGTCACTCGAATCCTCGACTACGCGATCGTTGAAGCGCAGGATGATGTCGCCCTGGCGGATGCCGGCCTTTTCTGCGGCACTCCCCTTGTTGACGTTCGACACCATGGCACCTTGGCCGCGCTGCAGGCCGAAGGCTTCGGCCAGATCGCGAGAGACGGGGCCGATGTTCACGCCCAGCATGCCGCGCCGGACCGTGCCGCCGGCACGCAACTGTCCCACCACGTCCATGGCAAGATCAATCGGGATGGCGAAGGAGATGCCCTGGAAGCCGCCGCTGAACGTGGCGATCATCGAGTTCACCGCGACGACCTCGCCGCGGCTGTTGAAGAGCGGGCCACCCGAGTTGCCGGGGTTCACTGCGGCGTCATGCTGGATGAAGGGGACGAGATCGCCGGTCCGGTCGCCACCGCGGCTGGCGCGCGCCTTGGCGCTGACGACCCCGGTGGTGAGCGTCGTCTCGAAGCCGAGCGGCTGGCCGATCGCCGCGACCCACTCCCCGATCTTGAGCGCGCTCGGATCGCCGAGCTTGACCGGGCGCAGGCCCGTCGCGTCGATCTTGAGGATCGCAATGTCGGTCCGTTGATCCTTGCCGACGACCTTGGCCTTGAACTCACGCTTGTCGGTCAGCCGGACGTTGACTTCGTCGGCTTCATCGACCACGTGGTGATTGGTGACGATGTAGCCGTCGGAGGAGATGATGAAGCCCGATCCCCCGCCCTGCCGACGGAACGGGCGCGGCGCATCCCGGCCAGGTCCGCCCGGGCCGCCCGGGCCAAAAAAGCGGCGGAAGAACTCCTCCATCTCCTCACGATCGGGCTGGGCGCCATCTTCACGCTGGGCGCGCGGCCCGCGTCGCCCCACGGTCTGGGTGACGCTGATGGAGACGACCGACGGGGCGTTCTCCTCGTAGAGACGAACGAAATCCGGCAAGTCACGCGCGGCGGCAACCGGTGCCGCGGGCGCAAGCAGCATGAGCGAAGCCGCACCCAGAAGCGCGGCGAACCAACGGTGAGGAGCGGTATGCAGCATGTTGATGATCGAGAGAAAGTCTGAACGGTGATTGGGCAATCAACGACGTGAGACGGCGTTCGCGATGGCGCGCACCGCCGCCGGTCGCGCGTCGCCAAAGGCAGTCACCACGGCATCCCCCGCCTGGCGGGTGAACACCTGATGCGTGCCTTGTTGCGATGCACCGGCCGCGATCGCCTCGCCCGGTGTCAACGAAGATGCGTACACCGAGATCGAACTCAAGCCGTCCGAAAACAGGATGTGCGTGACCGGCTCGCTGCGTCCCGGCAGGCTGCGCATGACGCCCTCCCGCACCTTGACGAAACCGGCAGGGAGCCCGCGTGCAAGCCAGGGCGACTCCCCGCGGGTCGCCCCGCTCGGCGCGCTGCGATCCACGCGCCACTGCGCGATCTTGCTCGCGAGCGTCGGCTTGACCATGTCGCGGTCGATCCGACCGCCGATCGTCAGATCGGTGAACGTGATTTCCTCGATCGTCTGCCCCCGCTCGTCGATGACCCGTCCGCGCAGCCAGAGCCCTGTCTTCAGCTCGGTCCAGAGCTTGTGCCAGAAGCGGAATTCGTCGTTCGGCTCGAACATCCAGACCTGAGCTTCATGCCCGGCGACGCGCTCGATCTCGAGCTTTCGAACCGTGAACTGCTGGGCGAGCGTGCTCTGCTGGCGGGGCAGCAGCGAGGGGAAGCCTTGGCGCCCCGTTCGCGGCTCGATGCGCTTCACGCGTGAATCCGGCAGGTAGCAGGTCAGCTCGTCGTTGACGCGGACGACCTCGACCGGCGGGCCGTCGAGCGTGACGATGCGCTCCATCTCCACGCCGTTCTCATAGAGGTGGACGATGCGCGAGGTTTCCACGGCCCCACGCCGCGAGTAGAGGATCGTGCCCGTGTAGTTGAGCGTCGCAGCGGCCTGAGCCGCCTGGGCGAGCATCTGCGCAACACCGGCCGCCGAGACCGGGACGCCGGCCGCGGAGACGGATGAGCCGGGCTGCGAGGTTTGCGCCGCTGCCGTGGAAGAGCCGCCTCCGGCGACAAGTGCAGCGCCCAAAGCCACGAGGAGCGCGGACCGCGCCCGAAGCAGACCGACGGTTCGCACGGCTCGCATCACTCCGCTGAAGAACTGGACACGGGTCGCAGATACTGGCGCACCGGGTAGATGCTGGTGCTGTCGGCGCTCTCCTGGTGGGCGCGCATGAGCGCGTTCCAGTCAATGTTCGAGCCCGCGACGGCAGGGGTGCCCGCAGGTGCGTTCACGGGAGTAAGCGGCCCCGCGCTGCCGCCACCCGCCGCCAGATCGCTCGAGCCGACCGTGTCGGTGCGCAAGCCCTGCCACGCTGCTGTGGAAACCAGGCCCACGGCGGCAACGGAGGCCACCGCGGCCCACGCGCGGCCGCCGCGCCCCAGGCGGTCGAGCAGCCCGGTGATCGTGCGTTCCCGGGCGAGACGCTCGCGTCGGGGTGCCGGTGCCAGGATCGCGGGTTCTTCGGCGACCGCAGCGCAGATGCGCGCCGTCAGCGCAGCCTGACGCGATGAAGCGCCGAGGTCGAGCCCGCGGACGCAATCACCGACCATGTGCATCTCGGCCCAGACGGCTTGGCCACGGTCGGTCGCCAGGAGCCGGATCACGCGATCCGCTTCATCGGCGCTCAAGTCGCCATCCATCCAGCGCGAAATGTCTTCGCGCAGCCGCATCTCGTCGCTGTCCGCTGCCTGTGCCAAGGCAGCCTCAGCCTGTGGTGTGACCATCCCTACCATCTCCTGTCTTCACGTGTCCCCAACAGCGGCCGCAGTTCGGCGGCAATGGCTTCGCGCGCCCGGAAGATCCGGCTGCGCACGGTCCCGATCGGGCAATCCATCGCCTCTGCGATCTCTTCGTAACTCAATCCTTCGATTTCCCGCAACGTCACGGCGGTCCGCAAGTCTTCGGGCAACGCTGCCATCGCCCGGTTCACCGTCTCGGCAATCTGCTTGCTCGCGTATTCGGCGTCGGGGGTGGCAACGTCCTGTAGACCGGACGCGCGTTCAAAAGATTCCGCGTCATCCTCATCGTCGGACTCAAGCTCGCTGACCGGCACGATGCGGCGTCCGGGGCTGGCCAGGTAGTTCTTGGCGCAGTTGATCGCGATCCGGTAGATCCAGGTGTAGAACGCCGACTCGCCCCGAAAGTTGGCCAGCGCTCGGTAGGCCTTGATGAAGGTCTCCTGCGTGACGTCGTCGACTTCGCCGCTGTCGCGGATGTAGCGGGACACGAGTCGCTGCACCTTGCGCTGGTATTTGATGACCAGCAGATCGAAGGCCTTGCGGTCTCCGGCCTGCACCCGCTCGACGAGTTCCTGGTCGATCGCGCGGTCACTCATGGCCGTCCCGCGCCGGTCTGTCTTTGGTCATCTCGAGCCTGTGTCCCCCAGCCCTTGGCGGGTCGCTCCCGCGGGTGGTTTGAAGCAGAGACAGCCCGCGCAGGCCGGAGTTCAACCCGGCAGGCAGCTGGAAGGCGGTTGCGGTCGATCCGCATCAAACGAGGGCGCTCACTTGTCCGACTTCGATGCCCCGGATCGACCGGATCGGGAGGCTTGCCCAGCGGGCCAGATGCGCGTCCCGGGCCGGGTCGATCCAGCCCAAGCGGCGAAGCACGGCACAGGTGGCGACCGTGAGTGCCTTCGGACTGCCGTCGGCAATCTTCACAGCAACGGCTGCGCCGTGCCGCCTCGAGGCCACGATCTGCACGCCCTCGGCACCGACTTTGGCGATCCAGTCACCGCCACCGGCGAGCGCGTAGTCGAGATCATGACGTCCTTCGCCGGAGACCATCTCCGGGTGGGCGGCCATGGCATCGAAGATGATCCGCGGAGCATCACCGTAGCGCGAATCGGGCGTGGACCGGGTCAACCACGCGGCAGCCCGGGCGAGTCCCGAGAGCGGAAGCGCGTAGTTGGGCGCTGAACAGCCATCGGTGCCCCAGATCATGGCCTCGGCGTTGGGTTCACCCGCCGCGTAGGCCACCGCCTGGGCAATCTGTTGCTGCACCGGGTGATCGCGCTCGAGGTAGCGCGCGGGGTCAGCGCCCTCGAGCCAGGCGAGCAGCAGCATTCCGGAGTGCTTGCCGGAACAGTTGTGGTGGAGTGTGCTCCACCGGGCGCCCTCGGGCGGGCGGGCATCGTTGTGCGCATACCAGTAGGGTGTGTGCACGCCGCACTGGAGGGCGGCTTCGGTCAGCCCGGCACGCGCGAGCAGGGCCCGCGCCGCCTCCGCGTGACGCGGCTCGCCATTGTGGCTTGCGCAGAGCAGGGCGATCTCGGGCGCAGTCAGACCCAGTTCGGCGAAGCGAGCATGCGCCACGAGCGGCAGGGCCTGAAAGGGCTTGAGCGCGCTGCGCGTGAACACCGGGAAATCGACATCGCCCGCAGCATCGATGCGGCGTCCCTCACGGTCGACGACGGCGAACGACCCGTGGTAGACATTCTCGATGGCACCACCGCGGGTCGAAACCACCAATGCGGCGTGCTGGGGCAGCGGGCCCCGGGGCGTAGGTGCAGGAGAGACGGAGTCGGTCATCCCGACATTGTTTCACGGCGCAGCCGCCGTCCCTGGGGCGCTGGCGAGCACACGGGCGCGGTAGTCGGCGGTGTAGGGCCACTGATCGTCGATCGCCTGGGGCCGCCCGGTCAGAAAGCCCTGCACGAGGTCGAAGCCCATCTCGCGGCAGCAGGCCGCCTCTTCGACGGTCTCGACACCTTCTGCGAGGGACAGCGCACCCACGTCGCGGACAATCCGGACGAGCTGGGCGAGCAATTGCTGTTTTCGCTCCTGGGCCCGGTGGATGTCCCGCACCAGAGCCATGTCGAACTTGACATAGTGCGGCGGCACTTCGGCGAGCTCGTTGAGCCTCGCCTGGCCCGCGCCGAAGTCGTCGTAGGCGAAGCGCACGTCGAACTCGGCGAGGCGGGCGGCCATGGTGCGGATGTCCTCGATCCGCGCAACGGCCGTCTCATGCACTTCGACCACGAGGCGTGCCGTGGGCACCATGGCGCGGAGGAGTCCCAGCGAGCGGTAGAAGCGTTCGGTGAAGAGTTCAGCCGGGTGGGCATTGAGGAACACGGTCGCCTGAGGCGCAACCGTCGCCAACTGCGCGAAGCCAGCCCGACGGAATGCCTCGGCAAGATCGACCTCGCCGCCCAGCTGGGCCGCGAGACGGAACAGCGCAATCGGCGACGTGGGCAGCTTGGAGTGCTTGCCGCGGCCCAACAGCTCGAAGGCGTGCAGCTGACCACCGTTCATGTGCACGATCGGCTGGAAGAGCGCGGCCACATCGCCGAAGCGCAGCATTTCGCGAAACGGTCGCTCCTCGAGGAGGAAATGCTCGGACAGCGGTGGCATTCGGTCGACCACGACCGTCCGCCCGTCCGCGGGATTGAGCGCCTCCGCGTAGGCATGGGCATCGAGCTTGCGGAACCGGAACTCCGCGGCCCCGAAGTGGATGATGTCGCCGTCGGCGAGCAGGGTCGAGCCATGTACCTGCTGTCGATTCACGAAGGTGCCGTTGCCGCTGTTCAGATCGGTGAGCCGCAGGTGTCCATCCACCTCCTCATCGAGTCGTGCATGGTGACGCGACGTCTGGGGTGAGGCAATGACGAGCGCGTTTCCCGGCTCGCGGCCCACCGTGAAGGGGGTCCGCGTGATTGCAGTCACCACGAGCCCCCCGGTTTCGTCGATGTTCTCGAGGATCCAGCCTTGCATGAAACGTCCGGTCGACAGCGTCTGCTTGTTTGGCGTGGCCGCGCAAGCGCCCGACAAGGGTACGCGCTCGCGCCGCTTCTGGATAGACGAAGTTTGCCCGAAGACCCTGCCGTCCGGTCCGGGCTCCACCCTTGCGGGGCGGCCTTCAGCGCGCGACGCCCAGCCGGGCGCGGATCAAGGCCGAGGCCAGGTCGTTGGCCGCCGCCGCCGCGCCGCTTTGGTTCGTGACGACCAGCACGGCCCAATCCCGCGCGGGTGCCGCCCAGACCAGGGCAAAGTTCAGGGTGTTGTCACCGGCATGATGCAGCGTGCGGCCCCCGGCCCAGGCGCGCTCGGGTGTGAGCCAGCCCAGGGCGTAGTCCTCCGCGAGTGGGGAATGAAGCCGTTGCCAGCCCGCTCGGGCAAGATAGCTGCTCGTGCCGCGCGCCCCCTTGAGATGCTCCCCGACGAAGCGCGCCCAGTCCGCGAGCGTCATGTGGATGCGCCCGGCCGGGCCCATGGCGGGCGGGTTGTCCATGTGCGGGCCATTGCTCGGCGCGGCCCGTCCCCGCGCATCGTGCGGCCACGGCTGGTCCACCTGGCCCGGGGTCCCGGTGCCGCCGAAGCCGGCGCTCGTGATGCCGAGCGGGCGGAACACCTCCTCCTCGACGAGCTGCTCCCACGGCTTGCCGGTTGCAGTTTCGGTCATCGCACCCACGATCGTGTAGCCCCAGTTCGAGTACTCGATGCGGTGACCGGGCTCACGCAACCGGGCGTGCCGCGCGGCGATGCCCACGAGCTCACGGCGCGCCGCCTGGACGTCGCGTCGCCCTGCGTAGGCGCGAACGTCGAAATTGACCGGCACGCCACCCCGGTGCGCGAGCAGGTCGGTAATGGTCGCCCGCGCGAGTGGACTTTCGGCCATCCCGGGCAGGTCGCCGAATCGTTCGCCGACCGTCTCGTCCCATCGCATGACGCCGCGTTCGATGAGGCGGGCGACCAAGGTGGCGGTGATCGCCTTGCCGCAGGAGCCGAGGTGCCAGCGATCGTCGGGCAGCGCGGCGGTCGGTTCCCCTCGGCGTCGGACGCCAACGACCGCCTGCTCGGACAGGCCCGCCGACGAAACGATTGCTACACCGAGCGCCGGCAGGTCGTGACCCGCGCGAACCCGCTCGGCCAGAACGGCGAGCGTCTCGCCCTCGGCGAGAGATGCTGCTGCTACACGCGGGGCGATCAGCGCGAGCCCCCAATAGAGCACCGTGGCGAGGGCGTAGAGGAGGACGATCGGCGTGAGCCAGCGGATCACGACATCGAGCAGGTGGCGAAGGGTGTAGATCGCATCGAGCATCGGCGGTTCCATGCGTTCAAAGAGCCAATTGGGGTGCGCCGGCCGGTGGTCGCAAAAGAAAAGCCGCGCAGGGCGGCTTTTCATGCGGATCGCGCGAAACGGCCGCGTCGTCAGGCGCGTTTGCCGTGCTTCTCGATCAGCGCGCGGGCCGTATCGAAAAGCTGCTTGCCATTGAAGCCGCGCTTGTTCATGTCGTCGATCCATTCCTGATAGATCGGCTGGACGAGTCGGCGGAACTCGTCGGCCTCGGCCTTGCCGATCGTGTGGATCGTATTGCCGCGGTCGGTGGCGGCCTTGCGACCGAGCGGGTCGTTGCCCTGTTGCGTGCGGCCGAGGAAGGCGGAGGCCTCCATGCCGGAATTGCGGTCGATCACCGCCTTCAAATCCGGCGGCAGGCTCGCATACTTCGCGCGGTTCATGCCCATCACGAACGTGGTGGTGTAGAGCGCTCCGGCCTCAGGCGCGAACTCGCTGTGGAACTTCGTGAGCTCATGCACCTTGACCGAGGGCACGACCTCCCACGGGATGACGCAGCCGTCGATCACCCCCTTCGACAGCGCGTCCGGGATCTGGGGCAGGGGCATCCCGACGGGTGTGGCGCCGAGGAGCTGGATCATCTTGGTGATCTGGCGCGTCGGGCCGCGCACCTTCTGGCCCTTCAGATCGGCGGCCGAGCGGATCGCCTTCTCCTTCATGTGGAACATGCCCGGCCCGTGCACCTGCACGGCGATGACCTGAACGTCCTTGAACTCGTCCGGTGCCGCTGTCTGCACGAATTCCCAATACGCCTTGGACGTGGCCTCGGCGTTGTTCATCATGAACGGCAGTTCGAACACTTCGATGCGCGGGAAGCGGCCCGGGCTGTTGCCGGGCAGCGTCCACACGATATCGGCGACGCCATCGCGCGCCTGGTCGTAGAGCTGCTGCGGCGTGCCGCCCAACTGCATCGCCGGATAGCCCTCGAACTTGATGCGACCGCCCGAGTCCTTTTCGACCTTGTCCATCCACGCCTTGTGCATGGTGAGCCACACGTTCGAAGTGGGCGCCATGAAGGTGTGGAACTTGAGCGTGACGGTCTGCTGCGCAAAACCGACGAGCGCGGGGGCGCCAATGGCGCTTGCTGCGGCTGCGCCCGTGGCCTTGACGAAACTTCTGCGGTCCATGGTGGCGAGACTCCTTGGGTGCTTGGAATGATGTGCAGAGGATTGTGGGATCTCGCCCCGAGACGCGCCACAGGGTTTGCGAGAAACGCTTCCCGTGTCCGATCCGCCCGCGCCGGCGACTGCGATACCCGGAGGGGTAGGTCACACGCTGCTGACAGCGCCCTCGGTAAAATCCTAAAGGAATCGGGAGCGAGCGACGACCCGGCCGCCCGCCTTCGGTGAGGTTTCACAAGAACCCGAGAGAGAGTGCACGTGCAGAACCGCTCACGCCTTGGCTTTCTCCTTCTCGCACTGCTTCTGCTGGCAGCCGGAGTGACGCGAGCCTCAGCCAGCCCACTGCCCTGTGCCGAGATCGTGACCGACCAGGCGGTGTCCGCTGCGGTCGGGGTGCGGGTCGCCGCCTCTGCCCCGATCGAGCGCGAGCCCGGGGTCACCGAGTGCAGCTTCAGCCGATCGGGCACCCCGGGCAATGCGGTTGTGAGCCTGCGGCACTTCAATCGTCAGGCCATCGTGGCCAATCCAGTGGCGCGCACGCTCGAGGGTTACTTCGAGCTGCTCGCGTCCGCGGGCGAGGAGGTGGCCGGGCGCAAGCGGGAGTCGCTCTCCGGCGGGCCGCGCACTGCGCTCATCGCCGGCAGCGGACAATGGCTTGTCATCGTGCAGCGACCCGAGGGCGTGGTTCGCGTGGTGGTCAACGTCCCTGGGCGACCGGTTGCCGTGGCGGTGGCGCGGGCGGTGGCCGGCTGAGCCGCCGGTGGCGGCTCCGCAGATCCGGTCGCCTGTCCCGCGCGATGGTCAACCCTGCGGATTGCGCAGGCGGATGTGCAGTTCCCGCAGTTGCTTCTCGGTGACCGGCGTCGGCGCGTCGACCATCAAATCCTGACCGCGCTGCGTCTTCGGGAACGCAATCACGTCCCGGATCGACTCGGCGCCGCACATGAGCGTCACGATGCGATCAAGCCCGAAGGCGATGCCCGCATGCGGCGGCGCGCCATAGCGCAGCGCATCGAGCAGGAAGCCGAACTTCGCCCGCTGCTCTTCCTCGCCGATGCCCAGGGTGGCGAACTGCTTTGCCTGAAGGTCGGGTCGGTGGATGCGGACCGACCCGCCGCCGATTTCCCAGCCGTTCATCGCCACGTCGTAGGCCTTGGCGAGGACCTTCGAGGGGTCGGTGTCGAGCAGCGCCCAGTGCTCGTCCTTCGGCGAGGTGAAGGGATGATGCGCAGCCACGTACCGCTTGTTCTCCTCGTCATACTCGTAGGCGGGGAAGTCCACCACCCAGACCGGCTTGAAGCCCGGCTCGAAGAAGCCAAGCGCCGCGCCGTGCTCGTGGCCGATCTTCGTGCGCAAGGCCCCGATCGCGTCATTGACCACCTTGGCACGGTCCGCCCCGAAGAACAGGATGTCGCCGTTGGCGGCACCGCTCCGCTCGATGATGGTCTTGAGCACGTCCTCGGGCAGGAACTTGACGATCGGGCTCTGCAGGCCTTCCTCGCTCAGCTTCGAGACGTCGTTGACCTTGATCCAGGCGAGCCCCTTCGCACCATAGATCGCAACGAACGCGGTGTAGTCATCGATCTCCTTGCGCGAAAGCTTGGCCCCGCCGGGTACGCGCAGGGCGACCACGCGCCCGTCCTTCAGGTCTGCCGCGCCGCGGAACACCTTGAACTCGACCGCCTTCATGACGTCGGTCAGTTCGGTGAAGGCAAGCTTCACTCGCAGATCCGGCTTGTCGCTGCCGTACTTCGCCATCGCTTCGGCATACGGCAGGCGCGGGAAGTCCGGCAGGTCGACGCCGAGTCCGACCTTCCACAGATGCTTTACCAGCCCCTCCATGATGTCCTGCACCTCGCGCTCGCCGAGGAATGAGGTCTCGATGTCGATCTGGGTGAACTCGGGCTGCCGATCCGCGCGCAGGTCCTCGTCACGGAAGCACTTCACAATCTGGTAGTAGCGGTCGAAGCCCGCGACCATCAGGAGCTGCTTGAAGAGTTGGGGGGACTGGGGCAGCGCGTAGAACTGACCGTCGTGGATGCGCGAGGGCACGAGGAACTCGCGGGCACCCTCCGGTGTGCTCTTGTAGAGAAAGGGCGTTTCGATGTCGACGAAGCCATGCCTGTTCAGGTACTCACGCGCTGCGGCGGCCACGCGCGCGCGCAGAAGCAGGTTTTTCGCCATCTGCGGCCGACGCAGGTCGAGGTAGCGGTACTTGAGCCGCGTCTCCTCGCCGATTGATGCGTCGTCCATCATGAACGGCGGGGTGAGGGAAGCGTTGTAGATCTCGATCTCGTGGGCAAAGACCTCGATTGCGCCCGAGACCATGTCCTTGTTCTCGGTGCCCGCGGGGCGGGCCCGGACGACGCCCGTGACACGGATGCAATATTCGTTGCGCAGCGTCTCGGCCAGCTTGAAGGCATCCGGACGGTCCGGGTCGACGACGACCTGGGCGATGCCCTCGCGGTCGCGCAGGTCGATGAAGATGACGCCGCCGTGGTCACGGCGGCGGTGCACCCAGCCCATGAGGGTGACGGTCTGCCCGAGATAGGCGGTATCGATCAGGCCGGTGTAGGTGGTACGCATGATGAATCTCTGGAAGTGAAGGGCATCGCAGGCCGGGCGCGCTGCTCGGTGGGGACTGCGGTGCGAGCGAAGGGCAAGTTGGAGCATCGGGCGCGGGCCGAAGCCTGCGGGTCGAAGCGGCTGGCGGTTCGTGACGCAGGCGCCGCCCGACCTGGTCACCCGTTGGTGTTGGGCAGATTGGGCAAGTCGGGCGGTTTCGGCGCGCTGGCCCAGCGGGCCAGTTCCCCGGCCGTCGGCGCGGGCGGCGGGGCCACACCCATCGACACCACGTACTTGAGCGCCTGCTCGACCGTCATGTCGAGCTCATGCACGCGTTCACGGGGCAGCAGAAGCATGTAGCCCGACGTGGGGTTCGGCGTCGTGGGGACGTACACCGAGAGATGCGGCTCGGCCAGGCGCGCGCCGAGTTCTCCGCCCACCTCGTTGGTCAGGAAGGCGACCGTCCGGCTGCCGGGATGCGGGAACTCGACCAGCACGGCCTTGCTGAACGCTTGCCCCGAGTCGGAGAGCACCGGGTCGCTGATCTGCTTGACCGACTTGTAGATCGCGCCCACGACGGGAATGCGATGCACGATCGCCTCCCAGGCCTTGACCAGCTGCTTGCCGAGCACATTGCTCGCGATCGCACCCGTGATGAAGAGGATCGCGAACGCGAGCAGGATGCCAAAGCCCGGAATGTCCTTGCCATCCCATTTGGGGCGCCAGTTCTGGGGCAGCAGGTAGATCGTCTGATCCAGCGTGGAGACGAGCAGGTGCAGCACCCACACCGTCACGCCCAGCGGTGCCCAGACCAGGAGGCCGGCGAGGAGGTACTTCTTGATCAAGCGATGCCCCGGGGGTGCGCGACGTTCGGCTCTCGTGAGCGCGGATCAGTCCGCGCAGGCCGGGCAGGCGCCGGCACCGCAGGCCGGCGCGGCGGTGTCCGAGCCCGCCTTGCCCGCTGAGGACGTGCTGGCCTCGGCGGTTGTGCTGCCCGCGGTGGTCTCGCTGCTCCCGGCCGGCTTGCCATTGGACGTGCTTCCGCCTTTGAAGTCGGTGACATACCAGCCTGACCCCTTCAAGGCGAAGCCGGCGGCGGAAATCTTCTTCGCGTAGGCCGTGCTCTGGCAGCGCGGGCAGTGGGCGATCGGCGCATCCGCGAGCTTCTGCATGTGCTCGCCGTGATGGCCACAGTCCGGGCATGCGTATTCGTAGATCGGCATGATGAGCTGAGAGATGCGTTGAAGGTTGACGTGTTGCAGACGTTAGGCGACCTGCATTTGCCCGGGGTGCGGGGCGCGCAGTGCCCCCGTCGGGCGCGTCGATCGCTGGTTGGGGTGTCGCGGTCTTGCGAACGGGGGAGGTTGTTTCCGCACGCGGCTGAAGGTCCGCGAACCCATTGAATTATATGGGGTTTGTCCGCCTTGCTTCATGCCCCGGGCAGTTCGCTCGGCTGCGACGGCGAGTCTCATGCGATGAACGGGAGATGCAGGAGGGCGGGGCGCGGGAAATCGCCTGTTTCCGCGCTTGAGCACGCCGTATGATGCATGCCAATTCGATCGATACGTTGACTCACGGTATCAGCATCATGGCGCTTTACATCTGGTGGTGGATTGCAGCGGCGATTCTCGTCGGTGTCGAGATGGTCACCGGCACCTTCTATCTGCTCGTGGTCGCCTTGGCCTGCATTGCCGGCGGTGCGGTGGCCTATGCCGGTGGTGGCGTGCCCTGGCAGTGGATCGTGGCGGCCGTGGTCGAGGTGGTCGGCACGCTTTGGTTGATCCAGTGGAAGAAAAAGTACCGTGCGGCCCCCAAGCTCGCAAGCAATCTCGACGTCGGGCAGCGCGTTCGCGTGCAGGAGTGGCGCGAAGACGGCACCGCTCGCGTCTTCTACCGTGGGGCCCAGTGGGATGCCGTGGCCGAAAGCGATGCAACCCCCCGTCGCGACCAGATGATCATCGTCGACATGCGCGGCACGCAACTCGTCCTGGGCCCGATTCCCCAGTAGTCGGGCTCGGCCCTGGATCGAACGCACTGCACGCATCGAACGCATGAGCTTCTCCGGCAAACCGCCGACCAATCCGCTCGAAACGCTCCTCAAGCAGGCAGGGGCGAAGATGGAGCGCGAGTTGAAGAAGCTCGCCGAGCAGGTGCAGGCCAGCACGGGGCAGCCCAAGGGAGCCTCCGGTGGCGCATCGCCGTCCCCGCCGCCAGCGCAGCGCAAGCGGCGCCCGAGCGCGGCACCGCCGCCTCCACCCCCGGTCGAGCGCAATGCCCAGGGCAGCGTGCTCGGGCCGAGCCGTGCCGATCGGACGATCCGCCGCTTCGTGTCCTTGTTGGTTCCGATCGTCGTCATGGCGTGGGTCTTCGATGCCATTCGCTGGTCGCCCCTCGATGCCCTGTCCACCGCCGTGACGCGCGGTGTCGGCAGAGTCGAATCCTCGGATACCCACCCATTTCTCTTCACCCTCACTGACCCCGCAAGGATTGAAGCCATGTTGAGCAGCATCTTTTCCTCGCTCGTTCCTCTCGCGATCTTCGTCGTCGGGATCATCTTCGTGATCAAGTCGATCCGCGTGGTGCCGCAGCAGCGCGCCTTCGTGGTCGAGCGACTCGGGCGATTCCACGCCGTGCTCGAGCCCGGGCTGCGCTTCACGATCCCGTTCATCGATCGCATCTCGGCCAAGCATGACCTGCGCGAAGTGCCGCTCGACGTGCCGAGCCAGGTCTGCATCACGCGCGACAACACGCAGCTGCAGGTCGACGGCATCCTGTACTACCAGGTGACCGACCCGAAGCTGGCGACCTACGGCTCGTCGAACTACATCATGGCGATCACACAGCTTGCGCAGACGACGCTGCGGAGCGTGATCGGACGCCTCGAACTCGACAAGACCTTCGAAGAGCGCGAAATGATCAACCACGCAGTGGTCAGCGCGCTCGATGAAGCAGCCATGAACTGGGGCGTGAAGGTGCTGCGCTACGAGATCAAGGACCTGACCCCCCCGAAGGAGATCCTCCATGCCATGCAGCAGCAGATCACGGCCGAGCGCGAGAAGCGCGCCCTGATTGCCGCCTCCGAGGGCCGCAAGCAGGAGCAGATCAACATCGCCATGGGCCAGAAGGAGGCGGCGATCGCCAAGTCCGAGGGGGACAAGATCTCCGAGATCAACCAGGCCCAGGGCGAGGCGGCGGCGATCCTCGCCAAGGCCGAGGCCAGCGCCGAGGCGATCAGGAAGATTGCAGCGGCGATCGAGTCCCAAGGTGGCCTGCAGGCCGTCAACCTCAAGGTCGCCGAGCAGTACGTGGCGGCCTTCAGCGCGATCGCCAAGCAGGGCAACACCATCGTCGTGCCGCAGAACCTGACCGACGTGGCGGCCCTCGTCACGGCGGCAACCTCGGTCATCAAGGCCCAGAAGTGATCGGCAGGACGGTTGGCCCGTGAGCACGGAACCCACCCGCCGGAGCGGCGCCTGGCTGGCCGGGCGCTTCACTGCTCGATGGGGCGTGCCGCTCGTGCTCGTCGTCCTCGCCGCGGTGTGCTACGTCGTTGGCTACCGGAAGGGCACCGTCTTTCTGGTCATCCTGGGCATCCTGCTCGAGGTCTTCTTCTGGCGCAGGGTCATGCGCGACACGTCGCGTTGAGGAAACGCTGATTAACCTGCTGTGCAGCCCGATTGCGTTGTCGCGTGCTCACTCATCGCGCGCCTACCTTCAAGGTATGTCTCGCGATTCGCTGCGCGGCTCCTCGCACTCGGGCTTGCTCGCGACGCTTTATCAGTGTTCCCTTAAGCGCGGAGCCGGTCAGACGGCGAGCGGCTCCGGGTCGCGCCGGGGCAGAAACGCCACCGCGACCAACGTGAGTGCGGCCACGGCCGCCATGGTGAGGATCAGGGTGGCGAAGCCGCTCGCCTTGACGAACGGGCCGAGCAGCGCAACCGCCAGCGAGGAGAGGCCGAAGCTCACGGCGAGACGCAGCCCGGCTACGCGTGAGCGCATGCTGTCATCCACGAAGCGGGCAATGATCGCGTCGGTGAACGGAATCGCACCGAAGACGAAGGTCATGAAGGCGATGGCGTAGAGGTAGAACCACCAGCCTTGGGCCTGGGCCGCGAGCAGGAACGCGACCACCTGCCCGGCGACGATCGGCAGGAAGATGGCCTTGATCGGGAAGCGGTCGATCAGCTGCCCCACGATGACCTGCGCAAGCGAGGCCACTGCGTAGATTCCGGCGAGGGCGAGTCCGAGTGCCGCCGGGTCCG
>CAZSTF010000031.1:0-13625 GCA_964609555.1 uncultured Alcaligenaceae bacterium
ACGTCGATGGCGCTCGATCTGCTCGGGCGCGAGTTCAACTGGAAGACCGACGTGCTCGCCGCCGGGCCGATCACCGATGGCGTGCTCGCTTCGCCGCTCATCCTGCGTGGAAGCGGGGATCCGAAGTTCACCTGGGAGCATCTTCGCGACCTCGTCTCGCGCCTTCGGGCGAACGGGCTCACGACGATCGCGGGCGACATCCTCGTGGATCGCTCGCGCTTCGGGCCGATCCGGGACACGGCCGAGGCTTTCGACGGGCAGACCCTGAAGCCGTACAACGTCGCCCCAGATGCGCTCCTGTTCAATTACAAGTCGGTGGGCTTTCGTTTCACGCCCGAGCCGGACGGCAGCGTGAAGGTGACGACCGACGGTCCGCCGCCGGACGGCCTCACGATCATGAACCGCCTGCGCACGGGGCCCGGGCCCTGCGGCGACTGGCGTCACCGAATCGAGAGCCGGTTCGACAACGGTCCGAACGCGGCGCGCGCGACGTTCGCCGGTACCTACCCGAGCGAGTGTGGCGAGCGTGAATGGTACGTGAGCCTGTTCGACCACAATGGCCTGATCGCCGGCACGTTTGCGCGACTCTGGCGCGATGCCGGAGGCCAATGGAGCGGCATCCTGCGCGATGGCGCCGCGCCACGCGGCGCGCGGCTCCTCGCCCAGCACCGCTCAGCTCCGGTGCTCGATGCGATCGGCGACATCAACAAGTTCAGCAACAACGTGATGACGCGGCAACTCATGCTCACGCTCGATGCGGAGATGAACGGTCCGCCCGCGCGGCTCGACCGGCTTACCGAAAACGCACGCCGCTGGGCCCGCTCACGCGACATCGACGCCGAGGCGATCGTGATCGAGAACGGCTCGGGCCTCTCGCGCATCGAGCGCCTGACCGCTGCGGGCCTCGCGCAGGTTCTCGAATACGGCGTCACCGCCCCGTGGTCGACCGAGTTCATCGCCTCGCTGCCGGTGGCCGGGATCGATGGCACGCTCTCGAAGCGGCTCGCGGGCGGCTCCGCCCAGGGACGCGCTTTCCTGAAAACCGGCACGCTCACCGGGGTCAAGGCGCTCGCAGGCTACCTCGTGCAGCCCGACGGACGCAAGCTCCTCTTCGTCTGCTTCGTCAACCATCCGAACGCGGAGGCTGCGGTCCCCGCGATGGATGCCGCGGTGGAATGGTTCATGCAGCCGACCGCGGCGGCCGCGCCGTCCAAGCCCGCCCCACGCAATCCACGACGCGATCCTCAGCGGCTGCGCTGAGAAGGGCGGAAGGCCGACTCCTCCCCCGAGAGCAGCCGGGCGACGTTGCCGCGATGCCGCCAGACGAGCAGCACCGCAATTGCCAGCACCGCCCAGAACGCGGGTGCCACGCCCCAGAGCCAGAGGGCGACTGCCGGCGCCACGACCGCCGCGGTGAGCGCCGAGAGCGAGGACACCCGCGTGATCGTGAACACGGTGAGCCAGATGAGCGTGAGCCCAAGCCCCACGCGCCAGTCAAGCACCCACAGCACGCCGGCAGCCGTAGCCACGCCCTTGCCACCGCGGAAGCCGAAGAATACCGGGTAGAGGTGCCCGAGGAACACGGCGACCGCGACCGCGGCCACACCCGTGCTGGTCACGCCCCACTCAGGATGCGCCGCCCGCGCGAGCGCGACGGCGAGCAGGCCCTTGCCCACATCGCCCAGGAGCGTGAGCAGCGCCGCTTTCTTGTTGCCGGTTCTGAGCACGTTCGTGGCGCCCGGGTTGCCGCTGCCGTAGCTCGTCGGGTCGGCGAGCCCCATCGCGCGGCTCACGATCACCGCGAAGGACAACGACCCGATCAGGTAGGCGAGGACGATCGCGACGAGGTCAGCCGGAAAGGCCATGAAGTACGCTCAATAGAATCCGAGGCTAGGGGAACATTGAACAATTTGCTGCGCAGCCCGATTGCTTTGTCGCGTGCTCGCTCATCGCTTGCCTACCTTCAAGGTATGTCTCGCGATTCGCTGCGCGGCTCCTCGCACTCGGGCTTGCTCGCGACAATTGTTCAGCGTTTCCCTCGCGAGTGTAGTCCGCCGGATTTCATGACCTTGAATGCGATTTTTCTGCGCGGCCTGCGCTGCGAGACCACGCTCGGCATCCATGCCTGGGAGCGCGTGCGTCGGCGGCCGGTGCTGATCGATCTCGAGATCGAACCCGCCTGCATGGCCGCGTTCGAGACGGACAGCGCCCGCGGGCTCATGAACTACGACACGATCGCACGGCGACTGACCGAGCTTCTGCCGACGCTCGCCTATCACACGGTCGAGCGGCTCGCCGAACACGTGGCCCGCGTGCTGATCGAGGAATTCCATGCCCCGCGGGTGCGGGTGACGCTCGGCAAGCCGGGCGCGGTGGCCAATGCCCAGATGGTGGGCGTGACCGTCGAGCGCAGCGCGGCACCGACGGGCTGACGCCCGACTGAATCACGCCTTTTCCGGAGGCGGCGCGTTGCGCCGGTTCAAGAGCCACGCAATCAGGATCACGAGCACCGCACCGATCACCTCGGCCACGATGCGGAGCGTGCTCGTCGCGGGACCGAACCATGCGGTCCACATGACGTCGGTCACGATCATGCCGCCGGCGATCCAGCCGAGCAGGCCGCCGCCGAAGGTGATGACCAGCGGAAAGCGGTCAATCAGCTTGAGCACGAGCGTGGAACCCCACACGATGATCGGGATCGAGACGAGCAGACCGAAGATCACATAGCCCAGCTGATGATCCCCCGGCGTGTTCTGCGCCGCCGCGGCGATCGCGATCACGTTGTCGAGACTCATCACGAAGTCCGCGATGATGATCGTGCGCACCGCGCCCCAGAGCGTGGTCGCGCCTTGCAGGTTGCCGTGCTCGTCCTCGTCTTCCTTGAGCAGGAGCTTGACGCCGATCCAGAGCAGGAGCAGTCCGCCCACGATCTTGAGGAAGGCCACCTGAAGAAGCGTCATCGCAAAGGCGATCAGGAGCACACGCAGGATGATCGCCCCGGCCGTACCCCAGAGGATTCCGGCGCGCCGCTGCGCGGCCGGCAGATTGCGGCAGGCGAGCGCGATCACGACTGCGTTGTCGCCGCCCAACAGGATGTCGATCAGGATGATCTGGCCGACGGCGGCCCAGTTGATGGTGGTCAGAAATTCGAGCACGTGTTTCCTCGGCCACGCACGTCGGCAGCGCACGCCGCGCGCGTTGGTTTGTCCTTGTTCCGGACCGGAAGTCTAGGGACCGATGCTGACAGGCAACGGCTTTTCCCGCTGAGACGCGTGGCTTCGCGGCTTTCGGAGTGATTCTTCAGGAAGTCGATCTGCCGATTTTTGACCTCCGGAGCCGCATCGACGCTTGATTGCAGCCAAAAGCCATTGCGGCGCTACACGATGCCTCCATCGACCACGAAGGCCTGCCCTGTGCACGCTCGCGCGTCATCGCTCGCGAGGAAGAGCGCCATGGCGGCCACATCGTCGGGCTTCAGGCGGAACTTGAGCGCCTGCTCGTCGAGGAACGACTTCTCGAGCGCCGGGGTGAGCACCTGCTCGCGCTGCTTGGGCGTGTCGATGGCGCCGGGCACCAGCGCATTGACCCGGGTTCCCTGACGACCCAGCTCCTGCGCGAGTGTGCGGGCCAGACCATGGATGCCTGCCTTCGCCGTGGTGTAGCTCACGAAGCCGGGGCGTCGGCGCATCCAACTCACCGAGCCCATGAGGATGATCGAGCCCCCGAGCCCCATCACGCGCGCCGCGGCCTGGGCGCTGAACACCTGGGAGCGGAGATTGATCGCCTGGTTGTCATCCCAGAACTCAGGGGTGAGCCCGGCAAAGTCGTGGCGCGCATCGTTCGCGGCATTGGCGATGAGCACGTCGAGATGTCCGCCGAGCGCGAGCACCGACTGCTCGATCGTCCGCTGGAGCGCGGGCACGTCGCGGATGTCGCACTTCCAGTAGCGAAGGCGCTCCTTCGCGTCCAGACGCAGCTTGAGCTCGTTGGCGGCGCGATCGTCGATGTCGAGAAACCCAACGAGTGCGCCTTGGGCGACGAAGGCCTCGACCAGGCTCGCGCCGATGCCGCTCGCGCCGCCGGTGATGAACACCGAGCGTCCGCGCAAGGAGGGGTAGGTGTTGCTGAGTTTTCTGAGCGTGTTTGGGGGCATGGACACGTGCTCCTTTCAACCCGCGTAGCGGGGCTCGATGATGCCCGGCGCGTGATGCGCAGGCAGTTCGACGGCGTACAGCCCACCCGCGCTGGGCAGCGCAACGAGTTCGTCCTCGGTCATCCGGATGCGACCGGTCGTGATGTAGAGCGTGCGCTGGTCAGGCCCGCCCAAGGTGCAGCACGTTGGACAGGGCACGGGCACACCGACGATCGCAAGCAGCCGTCCGTCCGGCGAGAGCTTCTCGACACGACCGCCCTGGATGACCGCGACCCAGAGGTTGCCCTCGGCATCGGTTGCCGCGCCGTCGGGACGACCGCTCGCCGGCTCGTAGCGGCGGATCGGGCGCGGGTTGGACGGCAGGCCACGCGCGGCGTCGTAGTCGCAGGCCCAGATCGTGTGCGCCGGGGAATCGGCAAAGGTCATGCGCGTACCGTCGGGCGAAAAGGTGATCGCATTCGAGATGACCACGCCCTGTGCGTGCGCGCTCATGCGCCCGTCCGGGTCGAGACGCCAAAGTGAACCGCGCGCAGCGTCACGCGGCTCCCACATCGTGCCGGCCCAGAACCGCCCTTCAAAGTCGCAGCGCCCGTCGTTGAAGCGCTCGCGCGCTGGGTCATGGAGCGGCCCGCCCAGCCGCACGATGGCACCGCCGAAGCACGTGATGCGCGCGAACCCGGACCGCAGACCGGCGATGAATCCGCCGCGGGTGTCCTGCGCGAAGCATCCGATCGCCTCGCCAATCTCCATCGTCTCGTTGATTCCCGACACGGGGTCGAAGCGGTGCAGACGATGGCGGTCGATGTCCACCCACCAGAGAACCCGCGCTTCAGCGTCCCAGCGAATGCACTCACCGAGCTGCGCACGGGCATCGAGCGCGAGCCGCGCTTCGAGGCGCTCGACCGAGGCGGTGAGGGCATCTGCCCGCGTCTCGGCCCGCGCGAGGGCGGCCGGAGCCCACGACGCCGTGTGACCGTGCGGGTCGCCCGCTGCAGCCGACACAGCCCAGGAAGAAGCCGACTCAGGGTAAGTCATATAGATCATCTAGATGATATAGATGAATTTTGCCCAGTTTTGCGTTATTGTCGCGTCGGCAGGATCACCCCAGACCGACCCTGCCGTCAACCGTTTGGAGAGGATCACCGCGGCATGAGCGCCGACGAACCGACCGGGAGCCCCCCGTCCGTGCCCCCCGCACCGGCGCATTCCACGTTGCGCTCGGCGCGCTGGCTCGCAGCCGACGGGCAACGCGCCTTCGCCCACCGTTCGCGCCTGGCCCAGGTGGGCTGGAACCGTGCGGACTTTCTCGGCCGTCCGGTGATCGGCATCCTCAACACCTGGAGCGACATCTCCACCTGCCACAGCCACCTGCGCGAGCGGGCTCAGAAGGTGCGCGAGGGCATCCTGCGCGCCGGGGGCTTTCCAATCGAACTGCCGGCGATGAGCCTGGGCGAGGTCTGGGTGAAGCCCACGACGATGCTCTACCGCAACTTCCTCGCCATGGAGGCCGAGGAGCTGATCCGCTCGCACCCGCTCGACGGTGTCGTGCTGCTCGGTGGCTGCGACAAGACGACGCCGGGCCTCCTGATGGGTGCCTTCTCGGTCGATCTGCCTGCGATCTTCGTGCCCGCGGGCGCGTCGTCGAATGCCAACCACCGCGGCCAGAAGGTCGGCACCGGCACCCATACGATGAAGTTCTGGCACGAGCGACGCGCCGGCCGGATCGACGACGCCGAGTGGCTCGAACTCGAAGGCGGCGTCACGCGGACCGCGGGCACCTGCAACACGGCGGGAACCGCAAGCACGATGACCGCGGCCGCCGAGGTGCTGGGCTTCTCGCTGCCGGGCGCAAGCTCGATCCCGGCGGTGGACGGGCGCCATCCGCGCATGTGCAGCGCCGCGGGCGAGCGGATCGTCGCCATGGTGGCCGAGGACCTGCGGCCGAGCCGCATCGCGACCGGCGCGAGCTTCGAGAACGCGGTCAAGACCGTGCTGGCCTTCGGCGGGTCGACCAACGCCTGCGTGCACCTGCCCGCCATGGCCGGGCGGCTCGGCATCAGCCTGCCGCTCTCCACGTGGGAGCGGTTCAACCGCGAGATTCCGGTGCTCGCCGATCTGATGCCGGCCGGCAGCGCGCTCATGGAGGACTTCTTCTTCGCGGGCGGGTTGCCCGGGCTGCTCTCGCGCATCGCCCAGCACCTCGATCTCGGCACCTTGACTGTCACCGGACGCACCCTCGGCGAGAACCTCGCGGGCGCAGCGGCGCATGACGACGAGATCATCCGCCCGCTCGATCGCCCCGTCGCGCGGGAGGCGATTGCGGTCGTGACTGGCAACCTGGCCCCGCGCGGCGCAGTCATGAAACCATCGGCAGCAAGCCCGCACCTGCTTCGGCATCGGGGGCGGGCCGTGGTGTTCGACACCTTCGACGACATGATGGCGCGCATCGATGACCCCGCGCTGCCCGTTGATGCAACGAGCGTGCTCGTGCTCCGGAACGTCGGCCCGGTGGGCGCCCCGGGCATGCCGGAGGCCGGCAACCTCCCCATCCCGAAGAAGCTGCTGGCCCAAGGGGTGCGGGATCTGGTGCGCATCTCGGACGCACGCATGAGCGGCACGCACTACGGCACCTGCGTGCTTCACGTCTGCCCGGAAGCCGCCGTGGGCGGGCCGCTCGCACTCGTCGAGACCGGCGACACGATCGAGCTCGACGTGCCGGCCCGGCGCCTCGAGCTCCTCGTGGACGAAGCGACCCTCGCCGCGCGCGAGGCAGCATGGCGTGCCCGTCCGCCGGCCACGCGACGCTATGGCCGGAGCTACGCGGCGCTGTATCAGCAGCATGTGCAACAGGCTGATGTGGGTGCAGACTTCGACTTTCTCGCAGGAAGCGAACGCCTGCCCGAGCCAACGATTTTCTGAGGCGTCCGATGAGCTTCGTCAATCCGTTCAAGCAGGCCCTGCTCAAACGCCAACGCCTCGTCGGCGGCTGGTTCATGTCGGCCTCCCCGGTCATCGCCGAACTCATGGCGAATGCGGGCTACGACTTTCTCGTGCTCGACATCGAACACACGACGGCGAGCGTGCACGACCTTCACCCGCTCCTTCAGGCGACCGCGGAGCGTGGCCTGCCGACCGTCGTGCGCATGCCCTCCCACGACGCGACCGCAATCAAGTTCGCGCTCGACCTGGGCGCGCTGTCGCTCTACTTTCCGATGGTCAACACCGTCGAGCAGGCCACGCGGCTCGCGCGGGCGTGCCGCTACCCACCCTTCGGCGAACGCGGCTTTGCGCGCATGCATCGGGCGAGCCGCTACAACACGCTCCCCGACTACTTCGAGCGGATCAATCATGAAGTCTGCGTGATTGCCCAACTGGAGACGCCCGAAGCCATGGCCGCGGCCATGCAGATTGCCCAGGTGCCCGGCATCGACGGCCTGTTCGTCGGGCCCGGCGACCTGTCGATGGCCTTGGGGCACGGCGGCAATGCGCTGCACACCGAGGTCAAGGAGCTGATGGCCGAGCTGGGCGGATACTGCCGTCGCGCCGGCGTGCCGCTCGGCACCGTCATGCCGACGCCGGAGTCCGTCGCGTGGGCCTTTTCCGTAGGCTTCACGTTCGTCTCCCATGCCAGCGACCTGGGGCTGCTCATGACCGCGGCGCGCTCGGGCCTCGAGCAGATTCGCGCACTCGCAAGCGATGCCCCGATGGACGGCACGGCCTCCGAACTTCAATCCCAGCCTGCGAGCGCGTACTGAGGCCGACGATGGACATCGACTTCACGTGCTTCGATCGCCTCCTCACCGCCACGCCGAATCCGGCCGCCGCGCGCTGCCTGACCGCGCACAGCGCCGACGGCGAAGCGGTCGCGCTCGAATGGGCCGCCTATGCCCTGCCTCAAGCCCCCCGCCGAAACCGCGCGGGCATCGTGCGCCTGCGCATCGCGCCGCGAGCCCAGCCGGATTACGGACTGATCGTGGCCGCCCCCACGGTGGACATCGCGCCGACACATGATGACGCGGGTGACCATCTCGCCGTCGGGCCGACGACCCTTGCGCTCCACGCGAGCGAGCGGCGCGCGCTCGCGCTCCGGCTCGCGCATCGCGGCCAGACCGTGCTCGAAAGCATCACCGACGAACACTTCCGCGGCATGGCCAAGCCGCTCGAGGCCACGCGCATTCCTGCGCTGGGTCTGGGCGACGGCCAGGCCGTGGCCGCGTTCGCCCTCGGGCCGGACACGCCCGTCTACGGCCTCGGCGAGAAAGGCGGGCGACTCGACAAGCACGGCCAGCTCGTGCGATCCCGCGTCGACGATGCACTGGGCGTCAACACCGATGCCTCGTACAAGAACACCCCGTTCGCCTGGGGCATCACGCCGCATGGGTGCTGGGGCGTGCTTGTGCACACAACGGCGGATGTCCACCACGGCGTCGGGCATGGCGCATGGTCGAACCGGAGCTACGTGATCGTCACCGAGGAGCCGGAACTCGATCTGTTCCTCATGACCGGGGACACACCGGCCGACATTCTCGCGGCCTACCACCACCTGACCGGGCGGCCGGAGAACGTGCCGCTCTGGTCGCTCGGCGCGTGGATCTCGCGCGCCTACTACCGGGATGAGTCGGACCTCATGACCACGGCCCGCGAGGTGCGCGCACGCGGCTTCCCAGCCGACGTCATCACCTTTGACGGACGCGCCTGGCAGGACACGCCGACGCGCTTTCACTTTCATTTCGATCCGGCGCGCTACCCCGACCCGAAGCGCGTCATCGATGCACTGAAGGCGCTCGACTACCGCGTCTGCTGCTGGGAGTATCCGCTCGTCTCGATCCATCATCCGAACTACGCGCGCTTTCGCGATCTGGGTTACTTCCTGCGCCGCAAGGACGGCAGCGAGCTCGTCTTCGAGTGGGACACCGGCAAGAAGACCACGCCCTTCGGCCCCACGCTCACGCCCTTGCCGCCCTCGGGCCTGGTCGATTTCACGAACCCGGCCGCCTATGCGTGGTGGCGCGACGAGCACGAGAAGCTCTGGGCCGTCGGCGTCGACACGATCAAGAGCGACTTCGGCGAGCAGGTGCCCGCCGATGCCCTCGCCTTCAACGGCGACACCGGCGAGCGGTTGCACAACGTGAACGCCCACCTCTACAACCGCTGCGTTCATGAAGCCTCGAAGGCCGCCCACGGCGAGGATGCCTGTCTCTGGGGGCGCGCCGGGTGGATCGGCACCCAGCGCCACCCGATCCAGTGGGGCGGCGATCCGCAAAGCGACTGGGGCGGGCTCGCCAACTCGATCCGCGCCGCGCTGAGTCACGGGCACTCGGGCTCGCCGTTCCACGCCACGGATATCGGCGGCTTCTACGGCGCCGAGCAGCCCGATGCCGCGCTCTACGTGCGCTGGCTGCAAATGGCGGTGTTCGCCTCCCACTTCCGCATCCATGGCATCGGCCCGCGCGAACCCTGGGCGTTCGGACCGGAGGCCGAAGCCCTGTGCCGACATTTCTTCGAGCTGCGCTACCGCTTGCTGCCCTACCTGCGCGGGGCCTGCGACCAGGCGGTATCGAGCGGGCTGCCGGTCATGCGCTCGATGGCGCTCATGCATCCGGAGAACCGCGTGGCGCGCAGCTTCGAGCTCCAGTTCTACTCGGGGCCGCATCTGCTCGTGATGCCCATCGTCAGCCCAGGCGGCGAGGTCGAAGGGTATCTGCCCGACGTGCCCGGCGGCTGGCACGACCTCTGGACCGGCATGCACATGGACGGCGGCGAGGTGATCTCGCTTCACTACGACCTCGAGCGCATTCCCGTCTTCGTGCGCTCGGGTGTGGCGCTCCCGCTCGGGCCGGTCGTGCCCTCGACCCGGCCGCTCGAAGGGCTGACGCCGGTGACGGCCGTGGCCGAATTCGGTCCACCGGGTCGGCGCGGACATGCCACGTGCGTGCGCGGCGAGGCACTCAGCTTCGACGGCCGCCATTGGCGAAGCTACGGTCAGCGCGTGATGCACGTCCGGCGATTCGGAACCTAGGAGGAAGCAGCATGTCAGGCGTCACGCTCCAGAAGGTGGTCAAGCGCTTCGGCGAGGTCGAAGTCATCCATGGCATCGATCTCGACATCCGAGCAGGCGAGTTCGTCGTCTTCGTCGGCCCTTCGGGCTGCGGCAAGTCCACGCTCCTGCGCATGATCGCCGGGCTCGAATCGACCACGGGGGGCGACATCGTGATCGGCGACACGCGCGTGAACGATCTGCCGCCCCGGGCGCGAGACATCGCGATGGTGTTCCAGGACTACGCGCTCTATCCGCACAAGAGCGTGTTCGAGAACATGGCTTTCGGGCTGCGCTTGCGGAAAACAAGCGAAGAGGACATCCGCCGCCGCGTGGGCGAGGCCGCCGCCATCCTGCGCATCGAACACCTGCTCGAGCGCAAGCCGCGCCAGCTCTCGGGCGGTCAGCGGCAACGCGTCGCCATGGGCCGGGCGATCGTGCGCGACCCGAAGGCGTTCCTGTTCGATGAGCCGCTCTCGAACCTCGATGCCCAACTGCGCAACGAAATGCGCACCGAGATCAAGAAGCTGCACGCCCGGCTCGGCAAGACGATCATCTACGTGACGCACGATCAGGTCGAGGCCATGACGCTCGCCGACCGGATCGCCGTGCTCTCGGCGGGCCGCGTGATGCAGTATGCGCCGCCCGAGGAGATCTACAACCGCCCGGCCGCGAAGTTCGTCGCTGGCTTCACCGGCTCGCCGGCGATGAACTTCCTCGGCGGCACGCTGGCGCCTGACGGCGCGAGCCTCTCCGTGGGCGAGGCGCGCCTGCCAGTGCCCGGGGCGCTCTCATCGGCCGCGCAAGCGCGTCGCGGCCAGGCAATCGAGATCGGCATCCGGCCCGAGGATGTTTCGCTCGATGCGCGGGCGATGGCGAATGCGGTCGATCTGCCCGCTCAGGTGGTGGTGACCGAACCGCTCGGAGCGGAGACCCTGGTCACCGTGCGCCTGGGCGGCCAGGAGCTCGTCGCGCGGGCGCGCCCGGATCTGCCGGCACGGCCGGGGGATGCGATCACCGCGCGCTTCGATCTCGACCGGCTGCACCTGTTCGACCCCACATCCGGCGAGGCCCTGCGTTGACGTGGTCAGCGCGCCGCCTGGATGAGACGTTGATGATGCTTGTCCCCTGACCCTGACACCGATATCGAATCCCCAAGGAGGATCACCATGAAATTGAAGCGAATCCTGAGCGCACTCGTGGGCGTCACGCTGCTCGCCGCGAGCACGATTTCCGCCGCGCAGACGATCCGTGTCTTCTCGGGTGGCCAGAACCAGCGGCCCGATCTGATGCGCAAGATGTTCGACGAGTTCGAGAAGAAGAACCCCGGCGTCAAGATCGAGATCGAGACCGGCGGGGCGACGTCCGAACTCCAGCGGCAATACCTGTCGACCGTGCTGAACGCCAAGGACAGTGCCATCGATGTCTACATGATCGACATCATCAATCCGATGCAGTACGCCCGCGCGGGCTGGCTCGAACCGCTCGACAGCCATCTCGGCAGCGAGGCAGCCACGATCATGCGCAACTATCTGCCGGCCTACGCGAACGCGAACGTCGTCGACGGCAAGATCGTCGCCCTGCCCGCCTTTGCCGATGCGCAGTTCCTCTACTACCGCAAGGATCTGTTCGACAAGCACGGCGTCAAGGCGCCGCAGACATGGGATGAACTGGCGGCCGGTCTCAAGAAGATCCTCGACGCTGAGAAGAACCCGGCCATGAACGGCGTGGCCACGACCGGTGCCGCGATCGAGGGCGCTGTCTGTACGTTCCTCAAGCCCTACTGGAGCCAGGGCAAGGAGTTCAATGACGCGCAGGGCCGGATGACGCTCGACAAGGCCGCCGCCACGAAGGGGGTCGAGATGTGGCTCTCGCTCGTCGATCGCGGCGTGATGCAGAAGAACATCGGCGAAGTGCGCCCGGCTGACATGGTCAACGCATTCAAGGCGGGCAACCTCGTGGCGATGGTCAACTGGGGCTTTGCCTGGGATCAGCTGCAGACGGCGGCCGACTCCACGGTGAAGGGCAAGGTCGGCGTGTTGCCGCTGCCGGCGATGACCGGCGGCAAGTCGGCTACCTGCATCGGTGGCTGGCAGTGGGCGGTTTCCGCGTTTTCAAAGAACAAGCCCGCCGCCGCGCGGCTCGTGCGCTTCATGAGCTCGCCCGACGTGGCCAAGTTCCTCGCGATCGAAGGCTCGTTGCTCCCGGTCTTCCCGGGCACCTACAGCGATCCGGCCGTGCTGGCCAAGCTGCCGCATTACAAGGACGCGCTGCCGGTCATCCAGGCGGCAAAGGGACGTCCGATGTCCGACCGCTACGGCGAGGTGTCCGATGCGATCCGCACCACGATGAACGCGATGCTCGTGCGGACCGTCAAGCCAGCCGACGGCGTGAACGACATCGAGAACCGGCTCCGGCGCGTCATGCGTTGAGCCGGCAGCGGCGTCCTGTACGGGATGCAATGACGCCTCATCGGGTTTGAAACCGTGGCGAAACCCAGCCTGATCGACCGCCTGCGCGACCCGAGCGAGAAGACGCTGGCAGCGCTTCTCCTCGCGCCGGCGTTCGCGCTGCTCGCGCTGATCGTCGTCTACCCGATCGTGAAGTTGTTCTGGAACAGCTTTCATGACATGCGGCTCTCCGGCGGGCAGGGCAGCAAGTGGGTGGGCCTCGCCAACTACGCCGACATGATGAAGGACAGCGCGTTCTGGGAGGCGACCTGGAACACGGTGCTGATCACCTTCATCACGGTGCCGGGCGCGCTGGTCGTGGGGCTTGGGCTCGCGCTGCTCGCCAATCTTCCGTTCAAGCGGCAGTGGCCGGTGCGGCTCGCGCTGCTCCTGCCGTGGGCGCTGCCGCTCGCGTTCGCCGGTCTCATCTTCGCCTGGTTCTTCCACACCGAGTACGGCTTCGTGAACGACATCCTGCGACGGCTGGGCTTCGAGCCGCAGATGTGGCTCCTGCAGCCGGGCACCGCGTTCGCGGCCATCTGCCTGGCCATCATCTGGAAGTCCTCGTCCTTCATGGCACTCATCCTGCTCGCGGGCCTGCAGATGATTCCGAAGTCGCTCTACGAGGCGGCCGAGGTCGACGGTGCCTCGAAGTGGCAGCAGTTCTGGCAGATCACGATCCCGATGCTCATGCCGTCGATCATGGTGGCGCTGATCTTCCGCACCATCACGGCGCTGCAGACCTTCGACATCCCCTACACGATGACCAAGGGGGGGCCCGGCAATGCCACCGAGACGCTTGCGATGTACATCCACAAGACCACCATCGACTATCTGGACGTGGGCTTCGGTTCCACGCTGGCGGTCGGGATGTTCGTGCTTTCGCTCATCCTGACCGCGGTCTACCTGCGGCACATTTCCCGGCAGGAGTCGGCATGAACGCGGGTTGGCTCTCCGGCGCGCGGCTCCGCTTCATCGCGGCAGC
>CAZSTF010000031.1:13725-20335 GCA_964609555.1 uncultured Alcaligenaceae bacterium
GCGCTCGTGCTGCCGTATGTCGTGCTCAACCTGCCGGTGTGCACGCTCGTGCTCGTGAGCTTCTTCCAGTCGATTCCAAAGGACCTGGAGAACGCCGCGATGATCGACGGCTGCACGCGCTTCGGCGCGCTCTGGCGTGTGGTCGTGCCCCTGTCGGCCCCGGGCGTGTTCACGGCAGGCATCCTCGCCTTCGTGAACGCGTGGGATGAATTCCTGCTCGCCCTCTCGCTCAACTCGAATGCGGCCATGCGCACGCTGCCGGTCGGCATCACGATGTATCAGGGCGAGTACACGTTCCCGTGGCCGATCATCTCGGCCGCGTTGATCGTCGCGATCGTGCCGGTCGCCATCGTGATCGCAATCTTCCAGGAGCGCGTCGTGGGCGGGCTGACGGCAGGGGGGTTGAAAGGCTGACATTGCGCGTGGGTCTGTTCGCTGTTGCACGCCCGAGCTTGGCGAACTTCGAACAGGAACACTGCGATCAGGAGCGCGACGAGCGCAATGATTCGCAGCAAGGGCAGCAACGCGCGCAGCATGGCGTTTCTCGCCTCCACATTGCTCGGGCCGGACGATGGAGGGTCGTGCATGGCCCATTGATTACCCCCGGCCCCGCTATGCTAATGGCATAGTTCTCGCCGAGCAAGGTGTTCGGCGCAGCCTGGTCTGGCACCCCTGTCGTGATGCGCGGCACGTGAATGCGGCGGGAATAATCGAGACATGCCACGCTGGTTCATCAGCCTTTACGGGCTCGTTTGGGGCCTTGCGCTTCCATTCGCGTTCCTGCGTCTGCTTTGGCGCAGCCGACGCAACCCGGCGTATCGTCAGCATTGGGGGGAGCGGTTGGGTCTTGGGGCCGCACCTGCGGCGGACCTCTGGATCCACGCCGTGTCAGTCGGTGAGGCGCGGGCGGCCGCGCCACTCGTCCGTGCGATGCTCGATGAAGGACGCCGGGTGCTCATCACCTGCACCACGCCCACGGGACGCGCCACGCTTGCGAGCCTGTTCAGTCAGCGAAACGTCACGATCCGGTATCTGCCGTTCGACGCGCCCTGGCTCATCGGTTCGTGGGTTCGTCGGCTCCCTGCCCGGACGGCGCTCCTCGTCGAAACCGAGCTCTGGCCCGGGCTTTGTCATTCGGCGGCACGCGAGGGGCGCACGCTCGTTCTCGTCAACGCGCGGCTCTCGGAGAAGAGCGCGGCGGGCTACCGGCGCGCGGGTCGCCTTGGCCGCGCCTTGATCGGCACCCTTTCGGCCATCGGGGCGCAAAGCACCGAGGATGGCGAGCGCTTCGCCGCACTGGGCGCGCGTTCGATCACAGCGACGGGCAACCTGAAATTCGATCTTGCGCTCCCCGACGATCTCGCGACACAGGCGGCACGCCTGCAACCGCACGTGACCGGGGGGCGTGAGCGGCCGATTTGGGTTGCCGCGTCGACCCGCGAGGGCGAGGAAGAGCGTCTGCTTCTGGCGCTTGCGCGTCACCCGCTGCGCAACCGGGCACTTGCGGTCATCGTGCCGCGCCACCCGGAACGCTGGGACGCCGTCACCGAAGCGGCGCATGGCCTGGGCTTTCGCGTTGCGCGGCGCAGCGAGGCCCGCATCCCGATCGATGCGGAGATCGTGATCGGCGACAGCATGGGCGAGATGTTTGCTTGGTATGCGAATGCCTTCGCCGTCGTGATGGGCGGCACGCTCGGCGACACCGGCGGGCAGAACCTGATCGAGCCGTGCGCCCTTGGCGTGCCCGTGGTGCTCGGCCCTTCGACGTACAACTTCGCACAGGCGGCCGCTGCCGCGCTCAGCGCCGGCGCAGCCGTTCGGGTGTCCAATGCGGCGGAGGCACTTGACCGGGTCGCGGTCTGGCTCAGCGACTCGGAGTCACGCGCAGCAGCCGGTGATGCGGCCCGCGCCTTCGTCGCGCACCACCGCGGCGCGACGGCGCGAACCTGCGAATTGATCCGTCAAACCGAGGCCCGCTGAGGCCTCGCAGCACGGCTCGGCCCGGGGCGCTGCTTATGCCGCGCGACCAAGGCGGGCGAGGAGCTTCATGTCCTCGAGCGTGCGCTTGACGTTGCTGCTGTAGTGCGTGAACTTGGTGCGCAGCAGCTCATCCGCCTTGGTTGAGTCGGCACTTTGGTAGAGAGCGACGACGCTGGAAGCGGTGTAGTGGAACATCTTGTGCTGCGCAAGCAGGTACTGATAGGCCACCGACTGCCGGAGATGCTTCGTGGAGTCGGAATACAGCCACTTGCCGAGGTCGCACTGGTTGTCGAGGCAGATTCGCTCGGGGCTGAAGTCTTCCTTCGAGGCGCCGGAGATATAGGCGGACAGGCGGGTCTTCCAGTTCTCGTGCGCCATGATGGCCACATCGAGATCGAGTTCGCGTGCAGCAGCGGCGATGTCCTGAAGAGAGTCACGCTCGGTCGTAGTTGGTTGAGCGGAGGCGGCTTGCGCGGAGCGGTCGCGGAAAGCAAAGAGTTTCATGAGAGCTCACGGGGTAGGTCTGATGACAAGCGCGGAATTGTCTTGTGGTGCCGTGGTGCACAGCGCACCATGACCCTCATAAACGCATCAATTCAGAGCGATCCGAGTGCGACGACCGTTGTCCTACCTGCATTCGCAGCATTTCAAGCGTCGCGCGCCATGCGTTGCGACAACCAACGCCGTCGCGGTGCCGCGGGATCAAGCGCGATCCACGCCTGCACGACCGCGTTGTAGTCCGGGTGCTTTTCGAGCAGCGCTCGCGCCCCGGCTTGCATGAGTTTGTTCCGTTCGGACGAAAAGGAGACCCCGCCCTCGTGGGCCACGTAGGCATTGGGGCACAAAACGTTACGGAAGCCGAGTGCGGCTGCGCGGCGGCAGAAGTCGTTTTCCTCGCCGTAGCCGCGCGGGAAGGCAACCTCGTCGAATTCGCCCACGGCGTCAAGGCATGCACGTGTGATCAGCATGCAGAAGCCGACACCCGTCGGCAGGTCGATCGCGTGGGCCCGCTCCGTCGTAAGTGCATGGGCAATGCGTTCAGCCTCGGCGCTCGACGGCAGGGGCCATTCACGTGTGAAATCCGGCCACGAGCAGATGGTGGCGTTGTTGGAGAACGGGGTCACCGTGCCGATCGGGCCTGTCGCGGAGTGTTCGCTTGCGGTGGCGAGGAGTTCATCGAGCCAGCCCCGGGTGACGAGCGCGTCGGAGTTGAGGAGCATGAGATGCTCGGCGGGACCAAGCGCTGCGATCGCCTGATTGACGTTGGACGTGAAGCCGCGATTCGCTGCGTTGCGTCGATACTGCACTTCAACTCGGTGCGCCGTGCTTGACGTGAAGGCGCGGCAGAGGTCGGCAATCGCGGGATCGGTCGATGCATCGTCGATGAGGAGCGTCCGCCAGCGCGCACGGACAGGCGCGGCGCAAAGGCGTTCAAGACACCGCGCGAGCGCTTCACGGCCATTCCAGACGGGAATGGCCACGAGCGCTTGGCTTTGCGCTACTCGGTTGGGTTCGCTCATGTGTTGTGGGTGCTTGAGCGAGGGCTGTTGTCGCTCCCGTGCACGGCGTCCCGTTCCAGACGAATGATTGCACGTCCATCGCGCGTGGTTCGCGGCGCCGCTTTCCAGGCGTGCGCGTACACGACTTCGATGGTCATCGTGATGCGGTCGGCATCGGCCGCGCCTCCGTCCGAAGCGGGCGGTTTGGCGGTGATGCGCAGGGCTCCCTCGATCTTGCGGAGCGTACGGGGTGTCATCAGGCCGCGTTGGCGGTCTTCGCGCGCGGTGACGGCACCGAGGGCGCGCGCGTCCTTCCAGAGTACCTGCGGGGTCGAGTATTCGAGGGTGATCCGCTCAGTGTCGACGACCGGGTCGGCGAAGCCCGCTTCAATCAACATGTCTCCCACATCGTGCATATCCGGGAACGGATGCGTTGAGTCGCGCAGCCCAAGTTGGGTGAGCGCGCGCCGGAGTTCCGAAAGCGTGTCGGGCCCTGGGACGGTGAGCATGACCACGCCCGCTGTTCGTGTCGCGGTGGCGAGGTCTTTGAGGGCGCTCGGCAGGTCGTTGGCATGGGTAAGAGCGAAGTTGCTCCAGATGAAATCGAAGCTTCCGGGTGCGAATGGGAGGCGCTCGAAATCCGCGTTAACGGGTGTGATGCGTCGTGATTCCCGTCTGTCCTGTCCGGAGAGCCAACGCCGTGCCCGCGCGACGGCCCGACCGAGCGTCCTGTCATACGTTCCGCGGTCGCCAGGAAGGTACGAAGTCCTTTCGAGTTGCAAAAGCATCTGGCGTGAGACGTCCAGGGCGACGAGTTGCGCGTCCGGATATCGCTCGGCGAGCGCGGGCGCGTGGGTTCCGGGTCCGCAACCGAGGTCGAGTATGCGCGTGGGCTGCACGCGTATCAGTGAGAGGCGCTCCAGTTGACGCACGCCGATTTCGCGGGCGAGCACGGCGGCACTCGCGTAGTCGCGTGCGGCCCGGTCGAAGGCGCGTCGTGTCGCCGCCCGATCAAGGGCGGTCGTTCGCGGTGGGTCGTCCCCGTGCGACGCCATGGGCTTCTTTTGCCGTCAAAGGCAGGTCAAGATGCTCGAGCAGGATGTTTGCGGTTTCCCTCGGTTTGAGAGGTGCGGGGCGTGGGCTGCGTGCGCGAGCTCTTGGTGCACGCCTTGGCAGTGTGCAGCGAGCCAGGCGCTTGACGCGCTCCATGCAAGCCGGTCGAGACGTCCCGAGATGGCGAACAGCGGTGTCTTGAGCGTGTGCGCACGGTCCCGAAAGTCAACGGACAGATTGAGGAGATAGCGAGCGATGAGAGCCTGCTCGCGTGGCGCCAGTCGGGCCCGTGAGAGTCTATAAGATCGGCTTCATGCGGCGCGGAGTGAGGCCCGAGATTGAGTGAGAGGAATGGCCTGATCGTTGCGTTGTACTTCTGCACCATGCCGTAGCGGAGTATGGCAAGTGCATCCGGTGCCAGTGCGTGCATCCAATCGGGTTCACCTCGGAACTTCGGGGACGACGCAAGCAGAACGACGTGGGACAGTGGCGCTGCGCGCGTCGGCGCGTACTCGAGCGCTATGGCCCCGCCCATTGACCAGCCCAGCATGACGAAGGGCCCCCTCAGGCCGGGAAAGCCCTTGAGGGTGTGCTCGATCAGTCTTGTGAGCGTGGGCAAGGTGAAGCTTGCGGCCTCAGGAGAGTAGCCGTGAGCAGGCCAATCGATCCGATGGATGTGGAAGGTGTGGATGAGGTAGGGCATCCACGTTTCGAAGTACGTTCCATAAAGCCACCATCCGTGAGGGAGAACGAGGGACGGGGCGTCTGCCGTGTGGTATCAGCGATCGGTGTCTGCGTGAAGCAAGGCAGGCGTGGTGGTCTGCGTGGAAGAATCGAGGCTTGGGGGGATCATGGACAGCGTCGGTTCGATTCTAGGCCTCGGAATCTCCGCGAAGCGTTCGTTTGGGCACCTCGGGTGCGCGGTGCCTCAGGTTTGCCTGTTGTGCGGGGACGCGTCACATGAGCCGGTTTGTAGCCGGTGTGAGCAGACGCTTCCACGTATCGCGGAAGGTGCCTGTCCTTTGTGCCAATTGGCTTCCATCAATGGGCTGACGTGCGGGAGGTGTCTGCGCCGGCCTCCTCACTGGGATCGGCTCGTTGCCCTGTGGTCGTACTGCTTTCCGCTTGATGGTCTTGTGTTGAAGGCGAAGTATCGCGCTGGCTTCGCAGTCCTTCGTTGGGCGGCAGCACAATTGGCGCGTCGATGGGTCGAGCTCTCGGGCGTCTCGCTCAAGCGCAATTTCGCTTTGATTCCTGTGCCGCTCGGTCCGGAACGTTTGTCCGAGCGAGGTTTCAACCAGGCACTTGAGTTGGCGCGCGGTTGGATCAGGCAGCGGCCTCGGGACGTACTGTTACCTGATGCGGTGGTACGCGTGCGGGAGACGGCTGTTCAACAGGAGCTTTCTTGGACGGAGCGTCGGGCGAATGTCCGTCACGCCTTTGCGGTGACGGGTTCACTCGCCGGGCGCAACGTGCTTTTGGTGGACGACGTGCTGACGACAGGCGCCACACTGAACGAGTTGGCTCGGGTCGTGCGTCGTGCCGGGGCGGCGTCGGTTGACGTCGCGGTTCTTGCTCGCGTCCTTCCACCTCGGCGCGAACGCCACATCACCCCGTTCTCCTCGCTGGCTCGCTGATGATCTCGGTTGTTCTGGTCCATCCAGAGATCCCACCGAACACCGGTAACGTCATTCGCCTGTGTGCCAATACCGGTGCCAAACTTCACCTGGTGGAACCGCTGGGGTTCTCGCTTGACCATGCGCAGCTGCGCCGCGCAGGACTTGACTATCACGAGTATGCCGACATTCAAGTTCACACAACCTGGGAGGCCTGTCGCGAGAACTTCCGTGAGCGTCGTGTATGGGCGGTCGAGACGAACGGCCGCGCTCTGGTTCATGAAACGCGCTTCGTTCCCGGAGATGTGTTTGTGTTCGGCTGCGAAACGCGAGGATTGCCAGATTCGGTGGCCAGTGATGCGGCGATTTCGGGGTGTTTGCGTTTGCCGATGCGTCCGGGGAACAGAAGCCTCAACCTCTCGAACGCGGTTGCGGTGTGTGTTTTTGAGGCTTGGAGGCAGA
>CAZSTF010000032.1:0-4264 GCA_964609555.1 uncultured Alcaligenaceae bacterium
GCCTGACAGATCGTCATGAGCGCGAGCGCCTCGGCGGCCATGCCCGAGGCGACGGCCACAGCCGCGCGGGCATCCTCGAGCGCGGCAACCCGCTCCTCGAGCGCGGCCACGGTCGGGTTCGAAAGCCGCGCATAGACGTTGCCGAAGGTCTGCAGGTTGAAGAGGCTCGCCGCATGCTCGGCGCTGTCGAAGACGTAGCTCGTGGTCTGATAGATCGGCAGCGCGCGTGCGCCGGTGGCGGCATCCGGAATCTGCCCGGCGTGGATCGCGAGCGTTTCGGGCGCGAATCGGCGTTCAGTCATCGTGCGACTCCTTCATCGCCCCGGACACGGCATCCGCTTGGCCGAGATCACCCGCGTGTTGACGCCCGCCCTGTGCAGCCCGCCAAAGAGCCGCGCATGCTCGATCTTCACGCAGCGGTCCATGACGGATTCAAGCCCGGCCTCGCGCGCGAGCCGGTCGGCTTCCGTGTTCATCACCCCAAGCTGCTGCCAGAGACATTTCGCCCCGATCGCGATCGCCGAACGCGCGATCGGCAGCACATCCTCGGTCTTTCGGAACACATCGACCATGTCCACCGGATGGGGGATGCCCTCGAGCCGCGCGTAGCTCTTCTCGCCGAGGATCTCAGGGTATTTCGGGTTCACGGGCACGATGCGATAGCCGTGCGCCTGCATGTATTTGGCGGCGAAGTAGCTCGGGCGGTACCAGTCGCCGGAGAGCCCGACGACCGCGATCGTGCGGCAGGTCTTGAGGATCGTGCGCAGGCGGGTGATCTCGTCCATCAGAGACTCACGAGCGATTGGAAAGAAACTGCCCCGAGGTCACGCCCATCGAGACATAGATGCTGGTGAGCTGATCCAGACCCACCTGGGCCGGTTCGACCCACGAGACGGGCACGTAGAGCAGCCCGCCACCCACGGGCACCGGGGCGGTGGGCACGATGACCGCGTGGTAGTCGGCCTCACCCACACGCACCGGCTCGCGCGTGGAGAGCAGCCCGAGCACCCGCACGCCCTCGCCTGCACCGAAGGTGACCCACACGGGCTGCATCGACTTGAGCTTGTCCTCGTCACGCTGGGCGAGCAGGTCGACCAGGGATTTGACGATGTCGTAGATGTTGCGCACGACGGGAATGCGCTGCAGGATGCCGTTGACCGCGCGCTGCCAGACGTGGGCGAGGCTCGTGCGCACGACGATGCCAAGCGCGAAGATGAGCACGAAGACGAGCCCGAGCCCGATCAGGTAGGCGACGATCTCGCTTTCGGTGAGCCCGAGCCCGAGCCGCCGGAGTGCTCCGCCGAAGGCGCTGCCGGGCCCAAGCCAGCGATAGAGGAACTGAACGAGCCAGACGATGACCCCGACCGTGGCCACGATCGGCAGCGCGGCAAGCAGGCCGGCAAGAAAGATGTTGAGGAGATGCTTGGTCGTGCTCTTCATGCGCGCGATTGTGCCGCGGCCGGGGCAGTCGCGCTTCGTGCGCCTCCCTGCAGGTCAGGGTCAGCGCGGCAGCACCCGAGTTGCAAGGGGCTGCACGACGTAGTCCGGCCGGAACCGGCAGTCGGCGACCGACGCCTGCGCCGCCGTCTGCCGGGCACGGCAGCGCTCGGCGATACCCGCAGGTGAAGGTTTCTCGCCGCGTTCCACCCACGCAAGAAGCGCTTCGAACAGCGGCGGGTAGATGGCATCTCCAAGATAGCTGTGCTCGCGCGAGTCGACGAAGGTCTGCACGAGGCGATCACCCCGGCCTGCTGCGCGCATGCGCGCAGCCAGTTCATGCTGGGATTCGACGAAGACGGTGGCGTCATCGATGCCGTGGGTCGTGAGCACCGGGGCCTCGAACCGCCCCGCGTGGTCGACGTCGGCAAGAAAGCGGGCGCGCGCGGCGGGGTCGGGCGCAAAGCGCAGCCCCTTCCGGTCGAGCTCGGCATCGAGCGCAGGCTCGATGCCTCGCGCGGCGTAGCGAACGCCCGCATTGCCGATCACGATGCCACCGTGCCGACGCGTGATGTCAGCCAGCGTGTTCGTGGCCCAGTTCATGTGGCTCGGAATCGAGCCCTCGGGGATGCGCAGCACATCGGCGATCAGCTTCGCCTTCGCGCGCTGCTCGGCGCTGCGCTCGGCCAGAGGCTTGTCGAGCGCAAGGCAGGCGTTGACCCGCGCGGCGACCTGCGCGCCGGTCAGGGCCGTTCCCACGGGGAGGCCGAGCGCGACCGGGTAGGCCGGCTCGTCGGGCCTGGGGTGGTTACCGCAGAGGTGCTGGTAGATCGCACGCAGATCGACACGAAAGTCGTAGGCTGAAGGTCCACCGACCACACCGCTCGTGAGCAGGATGCCCTGCCAGGAGCGCGGGTAGAGCTCGGCCGCGCGGGCGGCGACCATGCCGCCCCAGGACTGTCCGTGCAGGAGCGTGAGCCGCGGCCGTGCGACATGCGCGGCGAAGATCGCCCGCACCCGCTCAGTGTCCTCGGCCGCTGCGGTCACGGCAAATCCGCCTTGCCGGAAGACTGACGCTGCATACGCGTGGCCCTCGCGCAGGATCACGGCCCAGCGCTTCACGTCCTCATCGGCACGCGCATCGGTCGGCGCCCCGAGAAACGGCCCGCCGTGCGCATGCACGACGAGCACGCCGCTCCAGCGCGCGGGCTGCGCGAGCAGGTAGGGCGCGCCCGCTCGGTCCTTGCCGCGCCAGCAGCGGGTGCCCGGGGGCGGGCCCTCGGGGCAGGTCACCGGGGCAGGCGCGGCTTCGGAAATCGGAGATGCGGCCGTTACCGGCGAGGCCACCGGCTGGACACCGCAGCCCACCAGGGTCGCGAGCACGGCTGCTGACAAGCCCGCGCGGCCCCACACGACAGGAAAACGACGCACGACGAACCCTCCCCGGTTGGATGCTCGATTGTGCGCCGGGTCGCTGTCGACGGACGGTGTCGATTCCGATTCGCGGCGACCCCTCGTCGCGGTGACGCCGAAGTCAGGGCGCGGTCGAATCGCCCAGGCTCTGCGCGGCCGGCGCGCCGCAGGCATGGCAATAGCGGGCAAAGGCGTTCTTGCGCGTGTTGCAGGCCGTGCAACGATCGAACAAGCCGATGCCGCAGTGCGGGCAATGATTCATGGTCGGATCGGCAAGGTCAAGCGGGCGCTCGCAGCCCGGGCAGACTTTCTTGGCCAGTCGGGCGAGCGCGAGGTCGTAGGCGAGCTTCTCGCGCCGCGCGGTCTCGGGCTCGGCTTCGGCCGCCTTCTGGCGCTCGAGATAGCGCTGCATGGCGCGGATCGCATAGTGTCCGACCACCACCGTGAGGATGATGCCGACGATGTAGCGCACATAGCCGCCATAGCTCGGAAGATAGGGCACCAGCTCGACGAAGAACGCAAACAGCGCGAAGAAGATGAAGCCCCAGACGAAGGGCCAGTAGCTGCTCTGCCGCTTCTTCGCGAACAGCCAGCCGGCCACGACGATGAGCGGCAGCGTGAGCGCGAGCCGGTAGACAAAGACTCGCAGCTCCTGCCGTCGCTCCTCCGCCCGGAGCCGCGTGTCGGCCTGCGCTTCGAGTTCCGCGAGCGAGGCCCGCAGGCGCGCCTGCTCCTGCCGAAGCGCCGTGGCGCGGGTATCGATCGCTTCGAGCGCACGCTCGGCCTCGCGCGCCTTCGCGCGGAGCCCATCGAGCGCGCGCGTGCGGGCGATCACTTCCGGATCCTGCTCGCTCTGCTGGGTCGCGGTGCGGGTGCCCAGCCAGTCCCGAAAGCTGCGCTCGGCGCTCGCGACCTCATTGCGCGCCGTGGTGAGCGTGAGTTGGGCCCGCTCCCGGGTCTCGGCAAGATCGCGCGATTCACGCTCGATCGCTTCGAGACGGGCCTTCACCGGCGTAGCCGACGGATCAAGGAATCGCTCGCGCGTGAGCTGCGACTCGACCTCTGGCAGGTCGCTCACGACCAACCCACCGAGGCCGATCAGGAACCCGGCAAAGACGAAGGCCACGAGCCAGAGCCCGCGACGGAACCACTTTTCGGAGAGTCGGATGCCTTTGCTCATGATCGCGTCGAAGTCGTTGCGTTGGAGTGGAGCCAGTCTATGCAGCAGGCGCCGCAGGTCGCAATCGCGTGAGGCCGGTATCGTCTGGCGCGACTGTCGGCATCACTCCGCAGCCGGGGGAGACGAGCCCGCGTGCGCTGAAGGCGCCGCGAGTCCTCGCGCCAAGGCGTCGAAGACGACCCGGATGCGGCGCGAGGTGCGCAGTTCACGATGTGTGACCAGCCAGATCGGAAA
>CAZSTF010000032.1:4364-20037 GCA_964609555.1 uncultured Alcaligenaceae bacterium
TCCGGGGCCACGTGGCGCACGGCGATGTCTGCCTCGCGTCGACGCAGATCCGCGAGCGCATTGGAGGAGACGATGTCCACCACGATGCCCGGCGCATCGGCGCGCAGTCCGGCCACGATCGGGGGCAGAAGCCACGCGGAGACCGCGTCCGAGGCCGAGACCGACACCGTGCCTTCCACGGCCTGCGATTGCCCGGTCGCGGCAAGCGCAAGTTCATCGGCGGCCGCCCCCATCGCGCGGGCGTGTTCGAGCAGCGCGAGCCCCGCCTCGGTCGGCTGCATGGCTCGCCCCACGCGCTCGAAGAGGGTCACGCCGAGGCTCTGCTCGAGCGACGCCACCTGCCGACTGAGCGTGGGCTGACTCAGGCCCAGCCGGCGGGCTGCGGCCGAGAGTGACCCGGTTTGCGCGGTTTCGAGAAAGCACCGAAGCTGGTTCCAATCCATGCAGCAATGAATAACACGTCTACCCCGATCAGCATTATCAATTCCTTGGTGAATGCATAGCATGCGCCCTGTCGGTGTCGTTCAGTCGAGTTCACGTTGGAACCCCGTTCGCGCATGATTGCTTCCTCTTCCACCCCACAGACCTCCACGCGCAGCCAGGCAGGGGCGACATGCTCGCCCGAGGCGCGGGACCACGCCCGCAAGGCGAGGTTCTGGGATCGGATCGCCCGCAAGTACGCGGCTGACCCGATTGCCGACCTGCCGGGCTACGAGCGGAGTCTGGCGCGCACGCGGGACTATCTTGATGCCTCCTGCCATGTGCTCGAGGTCGGTTGCGGCACCGGCACCACTGCCCTGCGACTCGCGCCGCATTGCAGGCGTTACCTCGCGTCGGATGTGTCTGCAGAAATGATTGCGATCGCCAACGAAAAGCTCGCCCGTGAATCGCATCCGTCCCTGGCCTTTGCGGTGGCCGATGTCGACCACCTGTTCGACGCCGTCCCAGGCCGATTCGACCGTGTGCTCGCCTTCAACGTGCTTCATCTGGTCGACGATCTCGATGACGCCCTTTGGGCCTGCACGTCCAGGCTCGAGCCCGACGGACTCCTGATCACGAAGACGCCCTGTCTGCGTGAAATGAACTGGCTGATCCCAAACGTGGCCGTCCCGATCGCTCACGCGCTGGGCAAGGCACCACACGTGCTCAACCTTGGCGAAGCGGACCTGATCGCTGCGATGCGTCGTCAGGGGCTCGTCATCCTTGGCGTGGAACGGCACGCAAGCACGGGCCGGGACTATCGGCCATGGATCGTTGCGCGGCGGCGACGTCTTGCCACAGCCTCACCCCTCGCGTTCACGTGATGACCGCCGCCGCGTCGACAGTCGATCCCAGTACGGCGAGCGTGGGCCGACGCTGGCACTACGCGGGCGCAGCGATGCTTGTGCCGTTCCTGTTGCTTCATCTGGGCAACCACCTGCTGGCGCTGGTCAGTCTCGAGTCTCACGTCGAAGTCATGGCGCAGTTGCGCCGCTTCTACCGCCATCCGATCGTCGAAACACTGGTACTGCTCGCCGCTGGCATGCAGACCCTCACTGGACTCGAACGCCTGATCAGCGGCTGGCGTGCCCGCGTCGGCAAGGTCGCATGGCTGCAGGCGGCGACCGGCGGTGTTCTCGCGGTGTTCCTGCCCCTCCATGTGCTCGCGGTCCTCGTGGGGCGTCACGCGTTTGGTCTCGACACGAACATCCACTTTGCCGCGGCCGGCATGCATGTAACGCCGCTCGCTCCAATCTTTGGGGTCTACTACGGGTTCGCGGTCGCCGCACTGTTCACGCATCTGGCATGCGCTGCATGGTGGCGCGTGGCTCCGTTCCATCCTCGAGGCGCAGCGATGCTGCTCGCGGCGTCCGCTTTGACCGGAGCGACGCTGGGCGCACTGGTTGTGGCCGCCATGGCGGGGCGCTTCGAGAACTACGAGCCACCTGCGGACTATCTTGCACCGTTCCGGCCTCTCGGGCTCGCAGCATGACCACACGCCGACCACACACGGGGTCGACGGTCGTGACCACGGCGCTCCCGGAGGGCGCGCTTCTTGCCGACTACGGGGTACGCGGTGACTATGTCGACTGCTTCACGCTCGACGTCAGCGGGTCGATCGCGTTGTCCGACCTGATGTACGCGTTCTATACGTCGAAGCTGTTTCGGTTGGAACGCGTTGTGCTCAAGCGCCTGCTTGGCTATCCGTCCACTGACGACGAGGCGCGGGCGCTTGCTCACGGTCGCCGGACGCGCTTTGCGGCATGGACTGTGGAGGCGCGCGCTGCACGCCAGACCATCCTCGCCGCGGGCCGCACCCGGTCGTGGTTCATGGTCGAGCCCCTCGTTGAGCCCGGTGACACCGCTGTGCCCGCGCGAACACGGCTCTACTTCGGGTCTGCGGTCCTGCGGCGTCGCACCGGCGGCCTCGGTGTTGGGTTCCGCGCCTCGCTGGGCCTGCATCGGCTGTACTCCCGATGGCTCCTCGCTGCAGCCGGGCGCGGACTCGCGCGCTGAGTGCCTCGGCGCCTCAGCGCACGCCCCGCGGGGTATCCGTTCATTGCGCCGGTCAGGCGCGACTGACGCCGCTCCGTTTCCTCGCGCTTTCCTGAGCCGCAGGCATTGCCCACTTGCCCGCTTGAGCCGAGACCGATTTCCTTACTCGATAATTCAAAGTAAGGAAATGCCATGGCCAACGCAACCCTCACGAGCAAAGGTCAGACCACGATCCCCAAGGAGATCCGCGAGGCGCTGGGCCTCAAACCCGGCGACAAGATCCAGTTCACACGGCTTGCGAATGGTGTGGTGACGATGCGCGCGTGCAACAAGCCGGTAAGCCGTCTCCTCGGCGTGAGCGGCTACACCGGGCCCACGATTCCGGTCGAGGCGCTGCAGCACGACGCATGAGTGACCGCACAGCCCCACCCGCGGTGGCCGAGCCGACGCCGCCGTGGGGCGTTCGGGCCTACGGGCTCGACACGAATGTCCTGGCCCGGCTCGTCCTGGGCGATGACGCGAACCAGGCCCGCACCGCGCTTGCGGCGATCGAGGCCGCTATTGCCGACGGGCGGTCGGTGCTGATCTCGCCCACGGTGTGGCTCGAACTCGAATGGGTGCTCCGGAGCCGTGCGCGACTCGATCGTGATCGCATCGCCTCGGTGTTCGATGCGATCCTTGACACCGAAGGCTTCGTCTTCCCAGCGTGGCCTGCGGTCGAGCAGGCACTCGCCTGGTACCGCGACGACGGCGCGGACTTCGCCGATGCGCTCCACGCCGCGCTTTATGGAAGCGCTGAAGAATTGTCGCGAGCAAGCCCGAGTGCGCGGAGCCGCGCAGCGAATCGCGAGACATACCTTGAAGGTAGGCGAGCGATGAGCGAGCACGCGACAAAGCAATCGAGCTGCACAGCAAATTGTTCAGTGTTTCCCTATGCGGCGGACGGCGCGCGGCTCCTTACCTTCGACCGCGCCGCCGCGCGGCTGCCGGGCGCGGTCGCGCTGGGCTGACCCAACGAAAGGTTGGAGGCGTCGCTCAAAACAGCATGGCCTGCACCCGCCGCACGTAGGCCGCCGGATCGTCCGGCAGGCCGCCTTCGGCGATCACGGCCTGATCGAAGAGCACGTGCGCCAGGTCGGCAAACGGGCCTTCGGTGCCGATGAGTCCGTGCAGCTTCTTCACAAGGGCATGCTCGGGGTTGATTTCGAGGATCGGCTTCGTCTCGGGCACCGGCTGGCCGGCCTGTTTGAGGATACGCACCATCTGGGGCGACATCGCGCCGTCGGGCACGACGAGGCAGGCCGGCGAATCGCTCAGGCGGGTCGTCGCCCGCACCTCGCTCGCGCGCTCGGCGAGCACGGTCTTCAATTTCTCGACGACGGGCTTCACTGCCTCGGCCGCTTCGGCGGCCGCCTTCTTTTCGGTCTCGTCCTCGAGTTCGCCGAGATCGACTGCGCCCTTGGCCACGCTCTGAAGCGGCGTGCCGTCGAAGTCATGCAGGAACTGAAGTGCCCACTCGTCCACGCGGTCGGTCATGAGCAACACCTCGATGCCCTTCTTCCGGAAGACTTCGAGCTGCGGTGAGCCCTTCGCCGCGACGAGCGATTCGGCCGTGAGGTAGTAGATCGCCTTCTGGCCCGGCTTCATGCGCGCCTTGTAGTCGGCGAATGACACCGCCACCTCGTCGGACGCGGTCGATGCGAAGCGCAGGAGCTTGGCAATGCGCTCGCGGTTGGCAAAGTCCTCCCCAAGGCCTTCCTTGAGCACCGCGCCGAACTCGCGGTAGAAATCGGCGTATTTCTTCCGGTCCACCTCCTCCCCGGAGGATGCGAGATCATCGAGCATCGTGAGCACGCGCCGCGTCGAGCCCTCGCGGATCGCCTTCACGTCGCGGCTCTCCTGCAGGAGCTCGCGCGAGACGTTGAGCGGCAGATCGACCGAGTCGACCACGCCCTTCACGAAACGGAGGTAGAGCGGCAGGAGCTGCTCGGCGTCATCCATGATGAAGACGCGCTTGACGTAGAGCTTGAGCCCGCCGCGCTTGTCACGGTTCCAGAGGTCCCATGGCGCCTTGGACGGGATGTAGAGCAGCTGGGTGTATTCGGTCGCCCCTTCGACGCGGTTGTGGCTCCAGGCGAGCGGCGCCTCGCTGTCATGCGCGAGCTGCTTGTAGAACTCGATGTACTGCTCGTCGGTGACGTCCTTTTTCGGGCGTGACCAAAGCGCGCTAGCGGCATTGACCTGCTCCCACTCATCGCCGGTGACGTATTCGTTCTTGTCCTTGTCCCACGTCTCCTTGGGCATGAGGATCGGCAGCGAGATGTGCTCGGAATACTTGCCGATAATGGCCTTGAGACGCCAGGCGGAGAGGAACTCCTCGGCATCCTCCCGCAGGTGGAGCGTGATGGCGGTTCCCCGCTTCGCGCGCGTGATCGTCTCGGTCTCGAAGCTCCCCGTCCCTTCGGACGTCCAGCGCACGCCCTGCTCGGGCGGCAACCCGGCGCGACGGGACTCCACGGTCACCCGATCGGCCACGATGAAGGCGGAATAGAAGCCCACGCCGAACTGGCCGATCAGCGCGCCTTCGGCCTTGGCATCGTTGCGGCGCGCTTCGGTCAGCCGCTGCATGAACTCGCGCGTGCCGCTCTTCGCGATCGTGCCCAGGTTCTCGATCGCCTCCTCGAGCGAAAGCCCGATGCCGTTGTCCTCGATCGTGATCGTCTTGCCCGCCTTGTCATGGCTCACCCGGATCTCGAGCGTCGGCGCATCCTCGTAGAGCGCCCCGTTCTCGATCGCCTCGAAGCGCAGCTTGTCGCAGGCGTCGGAGGCGTTCGAGATCAGCTCGCGCAGGAAGATTTCCTTGTTCGAGTAGAGCGAATGGGTGACGAGGTGAAGCAGTTGGGCGACTTCGGCCTGAAACGGATGTTGCGTGCTCATGGGATCAGTGCAATCGTCTGGATGACGGGGCTGGAACGCGGGGCATCGGCACACCTGGCCGCGCCAACACCTTTATCTTGCTGAACTTAGGGCCCGTCGATGCGCTTTCAAGGGGCGTGCAAGCTCGGCGCGATTCTTGCGTGCTGCGACGCAGCAACCTCCCCGACGGCCGTGCATATTCTTTTGTTGCATCACACCGACCACGACGTCCCCGCGATCGAGGCTGAACTCGCCCGCTCCGGACATCGCGTCCGCTCGATCACGGCGCAAGGCACCTCCCTCCTGCGCGAGGTCGAGCAGTTCGAGCCGGACGTCATCATCGTGGCGGCTGACGACCCGTCGCGCGACCTGCTCGAGCAGGTGTGCGTGATCTCGCAGTTCCGCGAGCGACCGATCGTGATGTTCACCGAGGATCAGGCCCCGGAAGCCATGAAGCAGGCGATCAAGGCCGGAGTCACGGGCTATGTCGTCGCCGGACTCGCACCCGAACGGCTCGAGCCTGTCCTCGCGGTGGCGATGGAGCGCTTCGAGGTCGAGCGCGAGGCCCACGCTGAGACCCTGCGCCTCAAGCGCGAAGTGGAGGAGCAGAAGACCATCGCGCGCGCCAAGGCCCATCTCCGGCGGCGCGGGCTCTCGGAGGCGGACGCCTACGCCCGGCTGCGCACCGAGGCGATGCGGCAGAGGCTCACGATCGCCGAGGTGGCCGCTCAGTTGCTCGGAGGGTGACTGTGGGCTACCAGAACCAGCCTGTCATGTGATTGATCGCGCAGATCGCCACGACGGCGACGAACACGATCACGGCAACCGCCATGCCCGGCGGAAGCGCCGCCAGACCCGTGGCCGCAGCGGGCGCTGCCACCGTCGGGGCGGTGACCTCCGCGCTCGCCGCGGAGATGCCCAGGATCTCCATCGCTTCGCAGAAAGGGTCACCTTTTCCAGGTGCCCGACGACAAGTTCGGACGCACCGTCGACCCCACCAGCAAGCGCCGCGGCAAGCACTGCCGCCCAGGCAAGCCACGACCGGAGCGCGCGCGGGCCGCCGGGTCCGACACCCTGAATCATCCTGAATGCAGCGCGGACATCGTCCGTCTTGATCGACGCCATCGCCGCTTGGGCAGCCGCCGACCCGTAAGTGGTGCGCACCGCCTTTCCGAGCGCCCGGCCGCGCGCGACCTTGTCGACCGCGACGCCGCACTCTCGTGCCACAGGGGCCAGCGACGGACCCAAGGCCTCGCCGACGCGCCGCAGGCCCGGCGTCATCAGCGCCCCGACGTTGTTGGCTTGCATGACGGCAAGCAGTGAATGCGAGCGGAGGTCTGAGAGACCGCCACGGGGCATGGAATTGAAGACGTGCATGAGTCGCTCCTCGAGATGGGGGTGAATCGTCATCGCGCGGTCAATCAACCGATCGCGATCTTGAAGGAGTGGACGGCGAGGCGCGCGCCTTCGGGTTCATGCGCACCGTTACGGCACGTTACGGGCGCGGTCGCGAAATCCTGCGTCGTTGCGGTGCATCGACGGTGCAGACGTGCACCGGGACGCGTGCACCCGTTCACTGCCGGGGCGATGGCACACCGCCTTTTCGCAAGCCAAATCAATCAGTTGCTCGGCTCACACACGTTCTGGCACGCGCTTCGCTTCGCGGGGATCAGGCAGTCAGCGTTGATTGCTCAGGTCCGATTGGATCCGCGCGTCAAGTCCTCCTCCTTTGCGACGTGCGGGGCCCGGAGGGCCGGTCTCTTCCCTTAATCTGGCTTTCATCGAGCACAGGCGCTCCGTCCGAAAGGTCGCGAGCGCCTTTTCTTTTTCCGGGATTCGTCATGCACGCATTGAAACAACCCTCCCGTCTCGAAACCCAACCGTCCGCTGCCGCTGCGGAGATGCCCCCCCCCTCGGCGGCCCGCCGCAAGGTCGTGCAGGCGGCCGGTGCCGCCGGACTGCTGTCACTCGTCGCTCCTGGCGTGCGTCAGGGGGCGTGGGCCTCGGGCTCGGATGCACCGGAGAAGAAGGAGGTCAAGGTCGGCTTCATCCCGCTGACCGACTGCGCGAGCGTGGTCATGGCCTCGGTGCTGAAGCTCGACGAAAAGTACGGCATCAAGATCGTGCCCTCGAAGGAGGCCAGCTGGGCCGCCGTGCGCGACAAGCTGGTCAACGGCGAGCTCGATGCGGCGCACGTGCTCTACGGCCTCGTCTACGGCGTGCATCTGGGCGTCGGCGGCCCGAAGAAGGACATGGCCGTGCTCATGACCCTGAACCAGAACGGCCAGGGCATCACGCTCTCGAACCAGTTGCGCGACAAGGGTGCTACCACCGGCGAGCAGTTGGCCGCGCTCATGAAAAGGGAGAAGCGTGAATACAGCTTCGCCCAGACCTTTCCCACGGGCACGCACGCGATGTGGCTCTACTACTGGCTCGCGACCTACGGCGTCAACCCAATGACGGACGCCAAGGTCATCACGGTGCCGCCGCCGCAGATGGTCGCCAACATGCGTGTGGGCAACATGGATGGCTACTGCGTGGGCGAGCCTTGGAACGCGCGCGCCATCTTCGACAAGATCGGCTTCTCGGCTGCGACCACGCAGGACATCTGGGCCGGTCACCCCGAGAAGGTGCTCGGCACCTCGAATGAATGGGTCAAGAAGCACCCGAACACCGCGCGCGCGCTCGTGGCTGCGGTGCTCGAGGCCTCGCGCTTCATCGACCAGGAAGTCGACAAGAAGAAGACCGCCACGATCCTCGCCGACAAGGCCTACGTGAACACGGCGATGGAGGTCATCGAGGATCGCTGGGAAGGCAAGTACACGAACGGTCTTGGCAAGAGCTGGACGGACCCGAACTCGATGAAGTTCCACCTCGACGGACTCGTGAACTTCCCGTATTTGTCGGACGGCATGTGGTTCCTCACCCAGCACAAGCGCTGGGGTCTGCTCAAGGAGCACCCGGACTACCTCGCCGTAGCCAAGGCCGTCAACAAGATCGACCTCTACCGGCAGGCGGCCACGGCAGCGAAGGTAGCGCTGCCCAAGGGCGAGATGCGCTCGAGCAAGCTGATCGACGGCGTGACCTGGGACGGCTCGAACCCGCGCGCCTATGCCGACGGCTTCAAGGTCAAGGCATGAGGAGGCGGTGATGAGCACCCTAAGCGTCACGCTCGGCCCGTCCCTGGGCGCGCCGACCACCGAGGCCCCGCGCCCGATTCCCCCCGTCCAAAGCGTGCATGACCTGCACGCCGAGCCCGCTGCCGTGCCCGAAGCCACCGCCCACGCCGCCGCCGAGCGCGAGGCACGAACCACCGAACGCGCCCGGCAGCGCCGCGAACGGCTCGCGGCCTTGGTGCAGGCCGCCGCCCCGGCCTTGCTCGGTGTCGCCGTCTTCCTGCTTGCTTGGCAGGGCCTCACGCAGATCGTGAGCCAGCTGCCCGGGCCTGCGAAGGTCTGGGAGGCTGCGGTCAAGCTCTACAGCAGTCCGTTCTACGTCAAGGGCCCGAACGATCAGGGCATCGGCTGGAACGTGCTCTCCTCGCTCCAGCGCGTGGGCCTGGGTTTCGGGCTCGCTGCACTTGTGGGGATTCCGCTCGGCTTCGTGATCGGGCGCTTCCTGTTCGTGAGCCGGATGGCGGCGCCGGTGATCGCGATCCTCCGGCCCGTCTCGCCGCTTGCGTGGCTGCCGATCGGGCTCATGGTGTTCAAGGCCGCAAACCCGGCGGCGATTTGGGTGATCTTCATCTGCTCGATCTGGCCGATGATCATCAACACGGCGGTCGGCGTGCAGCGCGTGCCGCAGGACTACCTCAACGTCGCCCGCGTGCTCGCGCTCTCCGAGTGGAAGGTGTTCACGAAGATCCTGCTGCCGGCCGTGCTGCCCTACATGCTGACCGGTGTGCGGCTGTCGATCGGCATCGCCTGGCTCGTGATCGTCGCGGCCGAAATGCTCACCGGCGGCGTCGGCATCGGCTTCTGGCTCTGGGACGAGTGGAACAACCTCGTGGTCGAGCACATCATCGTGGCGATCTTCACGATCGGGCTCGTCGGGCTCGCGCTCGAACAGGGCCTGCTCTGGCTCGCCCGCCGGTTTACCTACGAATGAAAGGCCGCATCATGGGCAGCAATCACCACCTCCTGATCGAAGACGTCGAGATGCGCTTCGACACCCGCCGCGGTCCATTCATCGCGATCCGGGACATCAACCTCCACGTCGCACAGGGCGAATTCATCTCGCTCATCGGCCACTCGGGCTGCGGAAAGTCGACGCTCCTCAACCTGATCGCCGGGCTCACCACACCCACCGCGGGCGTGCTCGTCTGCGCAGGGCGCGAGATCGCAGGCCCAGGGCCCGACCGCGGCGTCGTCTTCCAGAACCATTCGCTCCTACCCTGGCTCACCTGCTTCGAGAACATCCATCTCGCAGTCGAGCGCGTCTTCGGTGGCAAGGAACCGAAGGCCCGGCTCATCGAACGCACCAAGGCCGCGCTGTGTCTCGTCGGCTTGGCCCATGCACGCGACAAGCGGCCTGGCGAAATCTCGGGCGGCATGAAGCAGCGCGTGGGCATTGCCCGGGCGCTTGCGATCGAGCCGAAGGTGCTGCTGCTCGATGAGCCGTTTGGCGCGCTCGATGCGCTCACGCGGGCCAATCTGCAGGACGAGCTGATGCGCATCGTGGCCGAAACGCGGGCCACCGTCGTCATGGTGACGCACGATGTCGATGAGGCGGTGCTGCTCTCCGATCGCATCGTCATGATGACCAACGGCCCTGCGGCCACGATCGGTGACATCGTGAAGGTGAAGCTGCCGCGCCCGCGCGACCGCGTGGCGCTCGCCGAGGATGCCCGCTACCACGCCTATCGCCGGGCCGTCATCGACTTCCTCTACACGAAGCAGAAGAAAGCCGCCTGATGAAGCCGCGTCTCCTCGTCATCGGCAACGGCATGGCTGGTGTGCGCACGGTGGAGGAGCTTCTCAAGCTCGCCCCGGAGAAACACGCGATCACCGTCGTCGGCGCCGAACCGCACCCGAACTACAACCGCATCCTGCTCTCGCCAGTACTCGCGGGCGAGCAGACCTTCGATGAGATCGTGCTCAACGGCCGCGCCTGGTATGCCGAGCACGGCATCGAGCTCGCGACCGGTGTGGCCGCCACCGCCATCGACCGCCGTCGCCGCGAGGTGACGCTCGCCGATGGGCGCGTGCTCGGCTACGACCGGCTGCTGCTCGCGACCGGCTCGAACCCGTTCATCCTGCCCGTTCCCGGCCGTGACCTGCCTGGCGTCATCACCTACCGCGACATCGCCGACACCGAGGCGATGATCGAGGCCGCAAAGCGCGATCGCAACGCGGTCGTGATCGGCGGCGGCCTGCTCGGGCTCGAGGCAGCGAACGGGCTGCGCCTGCGCGGGATGGACGTGACCGTCGTGCACCTGATGCCCTGGCTCATGGAACGGCAGCTCGACCGTCGGGCGGGCGAACTGCTGCAGAAGGCCCTTGAGGCGAAGGGCATCCGCTTTCGCCTCGAGGCGCAGACCGAGGCCCTGGTCGCGGGTGAATCGGGCCGTGTGGCCGCGGTGCGCTTGAAGGACGGCAGCGAACTGCCAGCCGGACTCGTCGTGATGGCCGTGGGCATCCGCCCGAACGCGGCGCTTGCGCAATCGGCTGGGCTTGCCGTGAGCACGCGTCCCGGCGGCGTGCTCGTGACCGATACGATGCAGACGCTCACCGACCCGCGCATCTACGCCGTGGGCGAATGCGTGAACCATCGCGGCGTGGCCTATGGTCTGGTCGCCCCGCTCTTCGAGATGGCGAAGGTCTGCGCGAACCATCTCGCGGAATACGGCATCGCGCGCTACACGGGCTCGGTGACTTCGACCAAGTTGAAGGTCACCGGTGTCGATCTCTTCAGCGCGGGCGAATTCATGGGTGGCGAGGGCTGCGAGGACATCACGCTCGCCGACCCCGTGGGCGGCATCTACAAGCGGCTCGTCGTCCGCGAGAACCGCCTCGTCGGGGCCTGCCTCTATGGCGACGCCGCGGACGGGAGCTGGTACTTCCGCCTGATCCGCGAAGGGCGTCCGATCGGCGAGCTGCGCGACCGGCTCATGTGGGGTGAGGCGAACCTGGGCGACACCGGCCACGAGGGCGCGACCCGCGTGGCGCAGATGCAGGACACGGACGAGGTCTGCGGCTGCAACGGCGTCTGCAAGGGCACGATCGTCAAGGCCATCCAGACGCAGGGGCTATTCACGCTCGAGGCGGTGCGCAAGCACACGAAGGCTTCATCCTCGTGCGGCTCCTGCACGGGCCTGGTCGAGCAGATCCTGATGGCGACCGCCGGGGGCGACTACAGCGCGAGCCCCAAGACGAAGCCGATCTGCGGCTGCACCGACGCGACGCACGCCGAGGTGCGCGACGCGATCCGCGCCCAGCACCTGCTCACGATTCCCGCAGTCATGCAGGCGCTCGGCTGGCGCACGCCCACTGGCTGCGCCACCTGCCGCCCGGCGCTCAACTACTACCTGATCTCCACCTGGCCGCGCGAGGCGCAGGACGACCCGCAGAGCCGCTTCATCAACGAGCGGATGCACGCGAATATCCAGAAGGACGGCACGTTCTCGGTCGTGCCGCGCATGTGGGGCGGCGAAACCACGCCGACCGAACTGCGCCGGATCGCCGAGGTCGCCGAGAAATACGCGATCCCGACGGTGAAGGTGACCGGCGGCCAGCGCATCGACCTCTTGGGCGTGAAGCGCGAGGACCTGCCCGCCGTCTGGCGCGATCTCGGCATGCCTTCGGGACATGCCTACGCAAAAGCGCTGCGGACCGTGAAGACCTGTGTGGGCAGCGAGTGGTGCCGCTTCGGCACGCAGGATTCCACGCAGATGGGCAAGGACTTGGAGCGCGCGCTCTGGCGCATGTACGCCCCGCACAAGGTCAAGCTCGCGGTGAGCGGCTGCCCGAGAAACTGCGCCGAGGCTGGCATCAAGGACGTGGGCGTGATCGGCGTCGATTCCGGCTGGGAAGTCCACGTCGCCGGCAACGGCGGCATCAAGACCGAAGTCGCCCAGTTCCTCGTCAAGGTCAAGACGGCCGAGGAGGTCCTCGAATACGCCGGGGCCTTCCTGCAGCTCTACCGCGAAGAGGGGTTCTACCTCGAGCGTACGGTGCATTACGTGGCGCGTGTCGGCATGGACTACGTGCGAAAGCGCATCGTGGAGGATGCCTCGGGCCGCCACGCGCTCTGGGCGCGGCTCCGGTTCGCGCTTGAGGGCGAGCCCGATCCGTGGCATGAGCCGGAACGCGCGCGCGTGGACGCCCGGCAGTTCATCCCGATCCGTCCGGCCAAAGGTGCAGCAAACAGCGCAGCAGAGCGCGCAGCCGACATCGTTCCCGCAGAGTGAGCCCCATGAACACGATCGCCACCGAACTCGAATGGATGCATGTCTGCGCGATCGAGGACATCCCCCGCTTGGGCGCGCGCGTGGTCGAGCGCAGCGCAGCCGAGGGCGGGCCGATTGCCGTCTTCCGGACCGCGGAGGATCGCGTCTTCGCCCTACTCGACCACTGTCCGCACAAGGGCGGCCCGCTCTCGCAGGGCATCGTCTTTGGCGTGCACGTCGCCTGCCCGCTCCACAACTGGACGATCGGGCTCGCCGATGGCGAAGCGGTCGCGCCGGACCGCGGCTGCACGCAGCGCTTTCCGGTCAAAGTGGAGCACGGCGAGGTCTACCTCGGCCTCTGACGTGACCGCCATGACCGAAACCCGCACCCCCTGCCCCTACTGCGGCGTCGGCTGCGGCGTCATCGTGACGAGCGAGGCCGGGCGCATCACGGCCGTGCGCGGGGACCCCGCGCACCCGGCGAACTTCGGGCGGCTCTGCACGAAGGGCAGCACGCTGCATCTGACGGTCGCAAGCGCACGCGGGCGAGCACTCCACCCGGAACTGCGCACGACACGTGCGCTGCCACGCGCGCGCGTCTCGTGGGATGCGGCGCTCGACCATGCCGCCGAGCGCTTCGCCGGGACGATCGCCCGCCATGGCCCGGACAGCGTGGCCTTCTATCTCTCGGGGCAACTGCTCACCGAGGACTATCACGTCTTCAACAAGCTCGCGAAGGGCGTGATCGGCACGAACAACGTGGACACGAATTCGCGGCTGTGCATGTCCTCGGCGGTGGCGGGCTACATGGCGACCCTCGGGGCCGATGCGCCGCCCGCCTGCTACGAGGACCTCGATCACGCGGATCTCGTCGTGATCGCGGGCTCGAACATGGCCTGGGCCCACCCGGTGCTCTTTCGCCGGCTCGAAGCGGCGCGTGAGAAGAAGCCGGGCCAGCGTTGGGTCGTGATCGATCCGCGCCGGACCGAGACCGCCGAGGCCGCCGACCTGCACCTGCCGATCCTGCCGGGCACGGATGTGGCGCTTTTCAACGCGCTCCTGCATCAGCTCGTCTGGGACGATGCGCTCGACCGCGATTTCATCGACACACACACCGAGGGCTTCGCGGCGCTGCGCGAAAGCGTGCGCGACGCCACGCCGGCTTGGGCAGCGCGCGTCTGCGGCGTTCCTGAAGCAAAGATCCTCGAACTCGCCGCCCTGTGGCGGGACGCCCCGACCGTGCTCTCGCTCTACTGCCAGGGGCTCAACCAATCGAGCGCGGGCACCGACAAGAACATCGCGCTCGTCAACCTGCATCTGGCCACGGGGCAGATCGGGCGGCCGGGAGCGGGGCCCTTCAGCCTGACCGGACAGCCCAATGCGATGGGCGGGCGCGAGGTGGGCGGGCTCGCAAGCCTGCTGCCGGGCCACCGCGAGGTGACCGAGCCGGCCCATCGCGCCGAGATCGAGCGGCTCTGGGGCGTGCCCGCCGGACGCCTCTCGCCCACGCCAGGAAAGCCGGCGGTCGCGATGTTCGAGGCCCTCCGCCGTCGCGAGATTCGTGCGATCTGGATCGTCTGCACCAACCCCGCGCAGTCGCTGCCGGATGCGGGCGCGGTGCGCGAGGCGCTCGAGCGCGCCGAGTTCGTCGTCGTGCAGGAGGCCTACGCCGACACCGAAACCGCCGCCTACGCCGATCTCCTGCTTCCGGCCTCGAGCTGGGCCGAGAAGGAGGGCACGGTCACCAATTCGGAGCGCCGCATCTCGCGCGTGCGCGCCGCCGTGGCCGCGCCGGGGGAGGCGCGGCCCGACTGGGCGATTGCGGCGGATTTCGGGCAGCGGCTCGCGCGGCGGCTCGGTCGCGAACCCGCACTCATGGCCTTCGCTTCGCCCGAAGCTGCGTTCAACGAACACCGCGCAGCAACCGTCGGCCGCGATCTCGACATCGGCGGCATCGACTACGCGCGGCTCGAGCGCGACGGGCCGCTCCAGTGGCCGCTGCCCGCCGATGCCTCCATACAAACCTCGGGCAAGGCGCGCCTTTACGCCGATGGCCACTTCCCGACGCCCTCCGGCCGCGCGCGCTTCGTGCCGACGCCTTACCGTGCCGTGGCCGAGCCCGTGCGGGCCGACTTTCCGCTCGCGCTCACCACGGGCCGCCTGCGCGACCAGTGGCACGGCATGAGCCGCACCGGGCGTGTGCCACAGCTCTTCGGCCATGCCCCGGAGCCGGTGCTCCACATGCACCCCGAGGACGCCCTCCGCCGCGGACTCACCGAGGATGCCCTCGCGCGCGTGCGCTCGAGGCGGGGCAGCCTGCGCCTTCGGGTCCGGCTCGACCCGACGCTGCGCTCGGGCCAGGTCTTTCTGCCGATGCACTGGGGTAGCCAAAGCCTGATCGGCCCGGGGATGTTCGGCATCAACAGCCTCACGAGCCCCGCAGTCGATCCGCGCTCGTTTCAGCCGGAGCTCAAGCACTGCGCGGTGCATGTGGAGGCCGCACCCGCCACGTGGGAGCTTTACGCGCTCGCGCTCGTCCCCGATGCGGAGGCTGCGCTCGCCATGCGGGAGGCGCTGCGCGCCCTTGCCGAACCGTCGCGTACGGAAGCCTCATGCACCGACACCTCTGCGGCTGCCACCGCTTCCGCGGAGGCGCAGGCAACGGTGACCCTGCTTTCGGGCCATGCGCCCGCCGTGCTCCTGCGCGCGTGCGACGCCGGGCCGTGGGCTGAAGACCGCCTCGCCCGGCTCGACGCCCTGCTCGGCCTCGATGCCCGCGACAGCCTCGTCTACGACGATGCACCGCGCGCCGCGAGCCGCCGCATCCGGCTCGACGCCGGGCGCGTCAACGCGCTCCGCCTGAGCGGGCCGCCCGCGACCGTAGTCTCATCAGCC
>CAZSTF010000032.1:20098-20310 GCA_964609555.1 uncultured Alcaligenaceae bacterium
CTCCTTGCCGCGAGTGCCCAGCCGCCCGCAGGTGCCGCGGCGCCCCGCGGCCCCGTCCTCTGCAATTGCTTCGGCGTGACCGAAGGCGAAGCCCTCCGCGCGCTCGCTGCAGCCACGGGTGACGCGTCAGCGCGGCTTGCTGCGCTTCAGGCCGCCACGCACTGCGGCACCAACTGCGGCTCCTGCCTGCCGGCGCTGCGCGCGCTGGCCCG
>CAZSTF010000033.1:0-20136 GCA_964609555.1 uncultured Alcaligenaceae bacterium
GCCGGTGTTCACGGCCACCTCGGCCGCCGAGGGCTCGGGCGGAGGCGCGGGGATAGGTGCGACAGGAGCGGGCGCGACCGCTGCGGGGGGCGGCGGCTCCGTTGGCGGGGCGGGCGGTCGCGTGGGCTGGGCCGCAGGTGCCGGGTAGTTCACCGATGGTTGCGGCGGTGGCGCGCAGGCGGTCACGACGAGGCTCGCGGCAATCGCAGCCGCGAGCACACTCGGGAAACGGCGGGGCGCAGGCGTGGACATGAAACCTCCTAGAAACTGTGCCGGATCGTCGTTGACTTGCCTGCCTGGACCTCGACGCTGCGGACGACCGGTGGAGCGGACGGATTGCGCAGTTCGATGGTGTGCTTGCCGGGCGGCAGAGTCAGCGTGGTGAGCGGCGGGACCGTGCCGCGCTGCTCACCGTTGACGAAGACGTTGGCCCACCCGTTGGTCACTGCGAGACGGACCGTACCGGTGTCGGCCACCGGTGCCTTGGCCGGTGCGGATGTTGCGGGCGCAGGGGGCGATGACGCGCCCGGCGTAGCTGGAGGCTCAGAAGGGCGCTGCTCGGCCGGGGCGGGCAGCGGATCCTTGGTCGCCTCCTTGGCAGCCTCGAAAGCGGACGGGGCCGATGGCGCAGGCGGTGGGGGCGCTACAGGCGCGGGCGCAGGGTCGACCTTGGGCGCAACGGCCACCGTCGTGTCCGCAGGCGTGCTTCGGCCGAACAGGAAGTAGCCGCCCGCGGCCAGCGCGATGATGAGCACCCCCCCCACCACGGCGATGGCGGTAGCGCTCGACGGAGCCTTTGCCGCCGACGATGCAGAGGTCGCCGTGCCGCCGGGCACGGTGATGATGTCGTCCGGCGCCTTGCCCGGACTGGGTGACCGCTTGAGCGGCGTCGACAGGCGGCGACCGGTCACGGTCGCGTCGTCATCGTTCGATCCGGTCGTGGATGGAGCAGGCGCAGCAGGCGCACCGGCCAGCAGGCTCGCGAGCGGATCATCGGCCGCCGGGCCTGCAGCAGAGACTGGTGCCGCCGCCCCCGGACCGATCGCCAACGGGTCGAGACTCGTCGCCGGAGCGGCGGCGGCGGGTGCAACGCGCGTTGGGGGGGCAGAAACTGGGGGGGCCTCCACCGTGGTGTTCACACGCCCGGAGGGCAGAATGACCGTGGAGCCGACCACGGGGCTCACCCAGCCGAGCGCGGAGCGAAGCTCATCGATGCTCTGATAGCGGTGCTCCGGCATGACCGCAAGGCACTTCATCACCACGCGGCACAGGTTCTCGGAGAACGGAGCGCGCGCGATCGTGGCCACGTCCTTGAGCGGATCGGTCATCATCCGCGAGATCGCCTGCACGGGGACCTTGCCGGTCATGGCGTGATAGAGCACGCCGCCGATCGCGTAGATGTCGGTCCACGCCCCTTGGGCCATGGAACCGTCATCGGAGTACTGCTCGATCGGCGCATAGCCGGGCTTGAGCACCGTCGTGAGGGCGCGGGTCATGCCGCCGATGATGCGTCGGGCCGCGCCGAAATCCATCAGCACCGACCGGCCGTTCGGCAGCACCATGATGTTGTCCGGCGCAATGTCGCGGTGGAAGCAATGTTCCTGATGCAGCTCGGTGAGCGCGAGAAGGATCGGATCGAGCGTCTGCCGGAGCCAGTCCTCGGTGATCACCTCGGGCGTGCTGCGGATCGTCTCGCGCAGCGTCACGCCGCGGTAGTAGCGCATCGCCATGTAGGCGGTGCCATTGCCCTCCCAGAAGCGGAAGACCTCCACCAGGCCCGGGTGCGAGAAGCGCGCGAGCATCTTCGCTTCGTTGATGAAGCTGGCAAGGCCCGCGCGGAAGGTCTTCTCGTGTTCCGGCGAGCGGACTTCGATCGTGCCGCGCTCGGTGCGGCTGGCGAAGGCGGCGGGAAGATATTCCTTGACCGCGACGATGCGATCGAGCGTCGTGTCGCGCGCCGAATAGACGATGCCGAAGCCCCCCTCGCCCACCACGCCGGTGATCTCGAACTCGCCGATGCGGGTGCCCGCGGGCAGTGCGCTGGAGGCTGTGGTGATCGGTGTGTTCATGCGTCGTTGGATGAGGCGGAAACCTCGTCAGAAAGCGTGGCGCACGACCTGGCTCGAACCGGCCGTGACCTCGATCGTTTTGGAAACCGGCGGCTGTCCCGGCGCGATGATGTCGATCTGATGCTTGCCGACAGGTAGTTTGACCTCGCCCATCGAGGAAGACAAGCCGCGCGTGATGCCGTTGATGTCGATCCGCGCCGGCGGTCGGACATCGAACCGCACGCCGCCCTCGGCCGCAACCGGCGCTTCCGCTGCGGCCACACTGGACGAACCCGGGGCGGGCGCGGGTGTCGGTGCCGAGGCAGGCACGCTGGCCGGTGCGGGTGCCGGAGCGGGCGACGGGGTTGGCGCCGGTGACGGTGCCGGCGTCGGCGCGGTTTGCGCCACAGGCGGCGCCGCCGGATTGGCCGGTGCTGTCGAGGGCGATCGTCCGAACAGGGCCCAGCCGCCAATTGCGAGCGCGGCGATCGCACCCGCGCCGAGGCCAATCGCCAACGGGGTGTTCGACGCTCGGTTGGCCTTCTTGCTCGGCGCAGCATTGGCCGGAGCGGACGCGGCGCGCCCTGTGTCCGCTCCGCCCGCGGTCACCGGGCCAGTCTTTGGCACCGCGCCTGCCTGCTCCGGTTCAAGCCACACCTGCGGCGGCTGGGTCATGACCCGCGGCGCGAGGCCCACGTTCCAGCCAAGGGCCTCGCGGAACTCGGTCACCGACTGGAAGCGGTTCGCGATGTGCACGCTCATCGCCTTCGCGACGGCCGCCGAGAAGCCCGGTGAGTAACGGTCGCCCGCGACCGTGGCGATCGTCGGCAGCGGATCGGACAGCAGGCGGGATACCGCCTGCAGCGGAGCCTTGCCGGTGGCCATGTGATAGAGCACCCCGCCGAGCGCGTAGACGTCGGTCCACGCGCCCTGCTTCATCGAGCCGTCGTCCGAGTATTGCTCGATCGGTGCGTAGCCGGGTTTCAGAACCGTGGTGAGCGCCTGGGTGGCGTCCCCGATGATGCGCCGCGCCGAGCCGAAGTCGAGCAGCACCGAGCGCCCATCCGCCAGCATGATGTTGTCCGGGGCAATGTCGCGGTGGAAGACCTGGTCTCGATGCAGCATCTCGAGCGCATCGAAGATCGGCCCCATGATGTGCGCGATTTCGGCTTCCGAGAAACCGCCCGGCGTCTCGTCGATCGCCTTGCGCAGCGTGCGCCCCTGGTAGTAGCGCATCATCATGTAGGCGGTGCCGTTGCCCTCCCAGAAGCGGTAGACCTCGAGCAACGCCGGATGCGCAAACTTCGCGAGCATCTTCGCTTCATTGATGAAGCTGCGCAGCCCCGCCTCGAACGTGGCGCGGTGGTTCTCCGCGCGCACCGCCACGCGCACGCCATCGACGCGCCCCGCAAAGGCTGCAGGCATGAATTCCTTGATCGCCACCGTGCGATCGAGGTTGAGATCGCGGCCGAGATAGACGATGCCGAAGCCGCCTTCGCCGATGACGCCGGTGACCTCGAAGTCCGCGAGCCGCGTGCCAATCGGCAGGCAATTGACGTGGGCGGCAAGCAGGTTGTTCTTGTCTTCGCTCAAATGGGCTCTCGCTGCGCTGACTGCAGTCGAAACGTTAACAGCTTTCGGGGGGCATCCGCAGGCACTGAACGCCCCGATGCGACGCACCGTGACACGGCCTCAGCGTGAAACGGCGTTCTGAGGCAGGCCTCAGAACGCCAGACCGATCTCGGAGAGCGTCCGGGTCTGGGTCGAACCGACGACGCGCGCGCGGAAAGCCTCGGTGGCCGCCGCCCGCCCTTGCGCAAACAACGGGCTGGGTGTGCCCCGCTGGCCGAGGGACGTGACATCCGCCACCTGCACCGTCGCTGTCCTGCGCTGCACATCGATGTCCCGAATCCTTGCCGTCACGTTGAAGGAATAGGTGACGCGCTGGCAATCCGCGCCACTGCCCACCACACAAAACGGAAAATCCTGGGTGAATGCGACAGTGGCCCCGATGAAGGATCGCGCGAGTGCCTGGCGTTCCTCCACCGCGCGACTCGCCGCCCGCTCCCGTTCGACCAGCGCGGCGAGCTTCTGGCGCGCCATCGGATGGCGTTGGCATTCGTCGTCCGGAAACTGCTCAAGGAAGCGGCGCAGCGCCACCTGCGTGTTCGCCGCATTGAACGCGGTAAAGCATTGCGCCTTGCGCACGGCAGCATCGTCCACGGCAATCGGTGCCGGCGCCGTCGGCGGCGGTGCCTGAGGCTGCGCTGGCTCGGCCGGCGCCGCGGGTTGTGGCGCGTCGAAGGCGAAGAACGTGGTGCCGCGCTCGGTGGGCTTCCCGTTGGCGAACTCGCCCTCGAATCGGTCGCCCGATCCCCAGCGATAGATGCCCCGGCCGTGCGGCAGACCGTCCCTCACCTCCCCGGTGTAGGCATCCCCCGAGGGAAACAGGATGTCGCCCTGGCCCATGGCGCGATCCTCGCGCCAATCCCCTTCGTAGCGGCTGCCATCGGGAAAGATCATGACGCCCCGGCCCTCCTTGCGGTCGGCCCGCCACTGGCCGTCGTAGCGCTGACCGTTGGCAAAGGTGGCCACACCGCTGCCCTGGCGCTGTCCATTGACCCAGTCGCCTTCGTAGACATCCCCGTTCGGTTGCCGCAGGATGCCGCGGCCGATGCGCTCACCGCGCACGAAGGTGCCCTCGTAAACATCACCATTCGGGTACGCCAACGTCCCCTGGCCATCGGGGCGGTCGTCACGCCACTCGCCTTGGTACTGCATGCCGTTGGGCCAGCGGTACGTCCCGCGGCCCACCTTGATGCCACGGACGATGGCGCCCTCGTAGCGCGCGCCGTCGCTGTAGTCGACGCGACCTTCGCCGCTGATCGTGCTGTCGCGCGGATCGGTGGTGAACCGACCGCTGAACAGCGCATTCGCCACACGGATTTCGCGCTCGGGCACCGCCGTTGCAGTTGCTGGAGCGGTGGGCGCCACCGGTGGCGCGGCCGCCGCAACCGCAGGCTGCACAGGCAATTGGCCGGTCTGCAGAGGCGGCGCTCCGGGTGCCGCCGTCGCCGCCGCGGCCGATGGCAAGGGTGTGGGTGGGGCAACGGCGGGTGCCGCAGCCGTCGTCGCCGCTGCCCGTTCGGCTTCCGCTTCACGCAGATGGCGCGACAGCATCGCGGGCGGAATGTCGTCCGCGCAGCTTTCGACGGTGCAATCCCTGAGCGCGTCCTGCCGAAGCAGCATGCCACCGGCGAACTCGCCCCGCAGGATGAACACCGGACGCCCGGCCACGAAGCCGAAGACTTCGCCCGCGCCTTCGGCCTTGCCCTCCCGGCAGGCACCGATCCAGGACACCGAGAGCGCCGGCCGCAGCGGCAGACCGCTCAGGCGGCAGCCCGCACGCAGTTCCACGAGGGGCGGCTCGGGCCGCACCCCCGTCTGTGCGAGCACCGCGAGCGACGGAGCGAGCCACACCAACACCGCGCGCGCAAGGATGGAGCAATGGCCGCGATTCATCGGGCCTCCGATGCTTCGTGATTGCAACACGGCCATGACAAACGCATGAAACCCACCTCGGCGTCACTTGCGGACCCGTGAGCATAAATTAGCATCGGCTCGGGGATGTGGCGAAACGCCGCGTGCAGCCCCGTGAGTCGCGATTGTTGCGCGACTCGGGGGCCCGGAAACGACCGCGCGTCGCATCGGCCCGCTTTGCCCAGCGCTTCATGAGTGTCGTCCTGACCACCTTTCTGGTTGCTGCCCTCGCGAGTTTCCTCGTTGCGATGGCCATCGTGGCGACGACGCGCTGGCATCACCCTCTCACCGCGGATCTGCCGACTCAGGGTCCGCAAAAGCTCCACCTGACCCCCGTACCGCGCATTGGCGGGGTGGCCCTTGGTGCCGGCCTGCTCGCGGGCATCGTTGCCGCCAAGCTCGTCGTGGCCGGGACGGGCCTGCTGCCGCATTGGCTCATCTTTCTCGGCGCGCTCTCGATCGCGTTTGCCTTCGGTCTCGCGGAGGACCTCACGCGCCGGGTCGGGCCGTGGACGCGCCTTCTGGCCACGTTCGCTGCTGCCTTGATCGCCCACATCGGCGTGGGGCTGGCGGTGCCGCGCTTCGACTTCGCCCCGCTTGACCTGCTGCTCCGCGCTCACTGGCTTTTGCCCCCTCTGCTCACCTTGTTCTGTGTGGGTGCCGTCGCGCATGCCTACAACCTGGCCGACGGCCTTAACGGCCTGCTGGCCGGCCTGGCCGTCATCGCCTGCTGCATCCTCGGCAACGCAGCCGGTGCGCAGGGTGACACGCACTCGGCGCTCGTCGCAGCGGCGCTCGGCGGTGCGGCCACCGGCTACCTCGCGCTCAACTTTCCTCGGGCCCGTGTGTTCGCAGGCGATTCGGGCGCCTATCTGCTGGGCACCGCGATCGCCTTCCTCGGCATCACCGTCGTCATGCGCAACCCGTCCATCAGCCCTTGGCTGGCCTTCGTCGCGGTGATCTACCCGTTCACCGACACCACCTTCGCCATCGTGCGTCGCCTTGCCCAGGGACGCGGCATCATGCAACCGGATGCGGAACACCTGCACTCGCTGCTCGCGCGCTGGCTGTCCCGCCATGGTGCGCTGGCGCGTCGCCGCGCAGGCCGCGGCGTTGCCAATCCGCTCGCGTCCAGCATCGTCTTGGCCGCATACGTGCCGTTCGCCATCACCGCAGTCCAGTTTGCACGCGACACCGAGTCGCTCGTCGTGCTCTCGATCGGCTTTGCGCTGACCTACTGCGTGGCCTGGGTGCTGCTCTGGCGCTCGGTCACTGCTCATGACGCGCGGCTGGCCGAAGCCAACGCAGAATAATTCCCCCGCCTCACTCACGGTTCGACCCTGATGCCCCCGCCTCCTCCGCCTGTCCGCAAGGCCGTGTTCCCCGTCGCCGGCCTTGGCACCCGCTTCCTTCCTGCCACGAAGGCCATGCCCAAGGAAATGCTTCCGATCGTGGACAAACCGCTGATTCAGTACGCAGTGGAGGAGGCTTACGAGGCGGGCGTGCGCGAGATGATCTTCGTCACCGGACGCACCAAGCGATCGATCGAGGACCATTTCGACACGGCCTACGAACTCGAAGCCGAACTCGCCGCGTCACGCAAGTCCGAACTGCTCTCCCTCGTCGAAAGCATCAAGCCAGCCGACATGACCTGCGTGTACGTGCGTCAGGCCAAGGCGCTTGGATTGGGCCACGCGGTCGGCTGCGCGCGGACGCTGGTGGGCAACGAGCCCTTCGCGGTTCTTCTGGCGGATGACCTCATGGTCGGCCGACCCGGCATCCTCGCCCAGATGGTCAACGAGTTTGAGCGGCTCGGCGGCAGCGTGCTCGCGGTGCAGGACGTGCCGCTCGAGGAAGTGCGCCGCTACGGCATCGTCTCGGGCCGAAGCCAAGGCGAGCGCGTGGTCGCGCTCGACGGCATCATCGAAAAGCCTTCGCCCGACCGGGCGCCCTCCCGACTGGCCGTGGCCGGCCGCTATGTGCTGACGCCGGGCATCTTCGATGAGATCGCCTCGGTACCGCGCGGCAGCGGGGGCGAAATCCAGCTCACCGACGCCATTGCGCAGCTGCTCGGTCGCGAGAGGGTGTACGCCTACCGCTACCAGGGGCGGCGCTATGACTGCGGAAGCAAGCTCGGCTTCCTGCAGGCCACGGTCGACCTGGCGCGCGAGCATCCCGACGTCGGGCCCGCCTTTTCGGACTGGCTCGACACCGTTCAACCCTCCGAAGTCTCCCAGTGAAAATCGCCGTTGCCGGGACAGGCTATGTCGGCCTGTCCAATGCCGTGCTGCTCGCTCAGCACAACACTGTCGTCGCGCTCGACATCGTTCCGGCCAAGGTCGAACAGATCAACCGCCGCATCTCCCCCATCCAGGACGCCGAGCTGCAACGCTTTCTCGCGGAGAAGCCGCTCGACCTGCGCGCCACGACAGACCCGGCGGAGGCCTACGCGGATGCGGACTACGTGATCGTGGCCACGCCGACCGACTACGACCCCGAGACCCACTACTTCAACACAGGCTCGGTGGAAGCCGTCTGCCGGGACGTGCTTCGCCTCAACCCTGCGGCCACGATCGTGATCAAGTCGACCATCCCGGTCGGCTTCACCGCAGGGCTCCGAGCCAAGCTCGGCGCCGACAACATCCTGTTCTCACCCGAGTTTCTGCGCGAGGGCAGCGCGCTTTACGACAACCTGCACCCCTCGCGCATCATCGTCGGCGAGCAGAGCGAGCGCGCCCGCACCTTCGCGCGGCTGCTTCAGCAGGGGGCCATCAAACAGGACATCCCCACCCTGTTTACCGGCTCGACCGAGGCCGAGGCGATCAAGCTCTTCGCCAACACCTATCTCGCCATGCGCGTGGCCTACTTCAATGAACTGGACACCTACGCCGCGATCCACGGCCTCGACACGCGCCAGATCATCCAGGGCGTCTGCGGCGACCCGCGCATCGGACACCACTACAACAACCCGTCGTTCGGGTACGGCGGCTATTGCCTGCCCAAGGACACGAAGCAGCTTCTCGCAAACTACGACCGCGTGCCGCAGAACCTGATCCGCGCGATCGTCGAGGCCAACACCACACGCAAGGACTTCGTCGCCGCCGACATCCTCAAGCGCGACCCCAAGGTCGTCGGCATCTACCGCCTGATCATGAAAGCCGGATCGGACAACTTCCGCGCCTCCTCCATCCAAGGCATCATGAAGCGCATCAAGGCCAAGGGGATCGAGGTCATCGTCTACGAGCCCGAACTCGCCGACGAGCGCTTCTTCAACTCCCGCGTCGTACGCGACCTCGCGACCTTCAAGGCGGAAGCGGACGTCATCATCGCCAACCGGCGCAGCGAGGAGCTTGCGGACGTGGAGGCAAAGGTTTACACGAGGGATTTGTTCGGGTCGGATCGATGAGCCCTAGGCTTCATGCCCGGCCGAGGGCGCGGTAGATCAGTGCCCCAACCCACTCGCGCAGCCACGTCTCCCACGCCCACGCGCCGCCCACGAGGTCGTAGCTGAAGGCCGGGTTCCTGCTCGACATCCAGTCCACGGGGTAGGCAGTCACGTTCCAGCCCGTCTTGCGGAAGGTCGCCATCGCGCGCGGCATGTGCCACGCGGAAGTGACCAGAAGCCATTTCGCGGTCGGATCGACCCCGGGCAGCTGTGCGGCGTTGCGAGCGTTTTCGAAGGTGTTGCGTGAATCACGCTCGAGAATGACGCGCTTCATGTCGACGCCCATGCGTGCAAAGTATTCGGCCGCGACGTCCGCCTCCGGACCGAAATCCGAAAGGATCTGCCCTGTTCCCCCGGTGAACAGCAGCTTCATGTGCGGGTACTCCGCCATCAACGGCACCGGGATGATGATCCGCTCGCCCGCGCACCCGACGGCGGGCTGGCGATGGTCGCGGCCATCGGGCCCACCGAACGCGCCGCCGAGCACGACCATCCCGACATAGTCATCCAGCCGCCCGGACGGCGGGGCGTACTGATCTTCGAGCGACTGAAGCAGCGTATTGGGCGGGTTCTGCCAGCCGATGAAGAGCAGCAGCACCATTGCGGAAACGCAGGCGCGGCGCCCCCACGCAAGCGCTACCGGCCGCCGCGTGAACATCAGCAGCAAGGTGCCCACCAGCAGCAGCGCGGCCACCCAGGCGAGGGGCTGGAACGCGAACGCGGTCAGCTTGGATACGTAATGCAGGATGCTCTGCCCCTCAGGCTTGTACCGCCGATCGATGAATGGCAAGAAAGTCGCTCAACGGCGGCAGCGTGTCGCCAATTCGCACCAATTGCCCGTTCGCAGTCACATCGAAAATGTCCATCCCGGCCCGCTGCATCGTCCTGCGGAAGTAATCGCGGTTCGTAGGGTGCACCTCGGCAAAGAGGGCCTCGACGCGTCCGGACATCAACGCGTCTCGAGCGCCCTCAAGCACTTTGTGCTCCCATCCTTCAACGTCGAGTTTCCAAAGTCGGACACGATCGTCTGACTGGAGCAGGTCGTCGAGTCGTGCGACGGGCAGTCGGATCGCCTGTTTAGCACGATTGACGTACCAGTCGGCGCGCAGTGTCGCCTGTGCCCCCTCTTCGCCTTGGAAGTCTGGAACGTACAACTCCAGTTCCCCTGGCTCGTCGCTCAATCCGCAATTGCTCAACTGCACGTCCCACGCGGTGTACCACTCAAGGCACTCTTGAATCCACGCGATGCACACGGGATTTGGATCGATGGCCACGACCCTCGTCTTGGGCAAGCCAGCGAAGAAGCAGACGGTCTGGCCTATGTTTGCGCCGACATCGATGACCAGCCCGCCGTTCGCGAGCCAACGCCTTGCCCAGCGGGTGATTCCACGCCCGAGGTAGTCATCGAACACCGCACGACGCATCGATGCGGACTGCAGACTCAACTTCCAAATGATCCCATCCCGCAGCCTCACGGGAACCGCGCCGTGAGCTCCGAGCGCCCGTCCGTAAAGCCGTTCCAGTAGGCCCACTTTGCGAGGGAACGATAGTCGCCTTAGAAACTCCAGCCCAAAAGGTAGGCGGATGGGGGCGGGCATATCGGACACTGGCGATGCTCCCGATTCAGCTTGCAATGGCACGGTGGTTCCGGTACCACACCACGGTGTCGCGGATACCGTCCTCGAGCCCGATGCGGGCGCGCCAGCCGAGCGCGGTCAGGCGTGAGACATCCATGAGCTTGCGTGGCGTGCCGTCCGGCTTGGACGGATCGGTCAGGATATCGCCGGTGTAGCCCACGGCACGGGCGACCATCTGGGCGAGTTCGAGGATGGTCACGTCCTCCCCCACACCGATGTTGACGAACGCCTCGCCGCTGTAGGTGCGCATGAGGTGGATCGTGGCATCCGCCATGTCATCGACATGCAGGAACTCGCGTCGCGGCGTGCCCGTGCCCCAAATGGTCACCGACGCTGCGCCCGAGCGCTGCGCTTCCTCGAAGCGCCGGATCATCGCTGGCAGCACATGCGAGTGCTCGGGGTGGAAGTTGTCGTTCGGACCGTAGAGGTTCGTCGGCATCACGCTGATGGCATCGAAGCCGTACTGCCGCCGGTAGGCTTGGCACATCTTGATGCCGGCGATCTTGGCCACCGCATACCACTCGTTGGTCGGCTCGAGCGGGCCGGTGAGCAGGTAGTCCTCCTTGAGCGGCTGCGGTGCGAGCTTGGGGTAGATGCACGAGGAGCCAAGAAAGCAGAGCTTCGTGACACCATGCCGCCACGCGGCGTGGATCACGTTCGTCTGGATTGCGAGGTTGTCGCGCAGGAACTCGGCCGGATAGGTGTCGTTCGCCTTGATGCCCCCCACCTTGGCGGCGGCAAGGAAGACATAGGCCGGCCGCTCGGCGGCGAAGAAGGCGTCCACCGATGCCTGATCGGTCAGGTCCAGTTCGGCCCGGCTCCGAAGGACGAGTCTCGTCGCCCCGAGCGCTTCCAGCCGACGCACGAGCGCCGAGCCGACGAGCCCCCGATGACCGGCGACGAAGATCGGTTGCGCGAGGTCCATGCCCTACTCCCGGTAGGCGGGCGCAGCGTAGCCCGAGCCCGCAACGAGGGCGTCCCGGCGCGCGATGGCGAGGTCCGCGGCCACCATCTCCCGGATCATCTCCGCAAGCGTGGTGGTGGGCTGCCAGCCCAGCCGCTCGCGTGCATACGAGGGGTCGCCCAAGAGCGTTTCGACCTCCGCAGGCCGGAAATAGCGGGGGTCGACTGCAACCAGCACCTGCCCTGGTTTGACCGCGCTGTCCGCCGGGGCGGAGATGACGATGCCCTGCTCGTCCACGCCGTGGCCGCGCCATTCGAGCGTGATGCCGAGCTCACCGGCAGCGCGCTCGACGAATTCGCGCACCGAGTGCTGCGCGCCGGTGGCGATCACGAAGTCCTCCGGCCCATCCTGCTGCAGCATGAGCCATTGCATCTGCACGTAGTCCCGGGCATGGCCCCAGTCGCGCAGGGCGTCGAGATTGCCGAGGTAGAGACAGCGTTCGAGCCCGACGTGGGCGCGAGCAAGCGCGCGGGTGATCTTGCGCGTGACGAAGGTTTCGCCCCGCAGGGGGGACTCGTGGTTGAAGAGAATGCCGTTGCAGGCGTACATGCCATACGCCTCCCGGTAGTTGACGGTGATCCAGTAGGCATAGAGCTTTGCCACGCCGTAAGGCGAGCGGGGATAGAAGGGGGTGGTTTCCTTCTGCGGCGTCTCGACGACCTTGCCGAAGAGCTCGGAGGTGGAGGCCTGATAGAAGCGCGTTCGCCCGGCAAGCCCCAGGAGCCGGATCGCCTCGAGCAGCCGGAGCGCACCAAGTGCATCCACGTTGGCGGTGTACTCCGGGGTCTCGAAGGAGACCTGCACGTGGCTCTGCGCACCGAGGTTGTAGATCTCGTCCGGCGCGATCTTCGCCACGAGCTGCGTCAGGTTCGCCGTGTCGGTGAGGTCTCCGTAGTGCAGCACCAGTCGTCTCGCGTCCGCGTGCGGGTCCTGATAGAGATGATCGATGCGGCCGGTGTTGAACGAGGAGGCGCGCCGCTTGATGCCATGCACCTCGTAGCCCTTGGCAAGCAGCAACTCGGCAAGATAAGCGCCGTCCTGCCCAGTGATGCCCGTGATCAGTGCCTTCTTCAATCTCGGTTCCTTGCTGTGTTTTCCGTCAATTTTCGAGGACGCCGGACTCGCAGGCACGGCACATCCCCGCGATCACGCCGTCCACATCGCGCCCGGCCCGCCAACCCAGGGCGCGCGAAATGGCGGATGGGTTGGCTGCACCGGCGGTGATGTCGGACGGACGCCTGAGCGCGTCATCCACGACCACATGCTGCTGCCAGTCAAGCCGGAAGTGCTCGAACGCACGCTGCACGAAATAGCGGAGCGGCACCGTGCGACCCGTGGCGATCACGTAATCCGCCGGTGAATCAGCTTCGACCATGCGTCGCATGGCGTCCACGTAATCCGGCGCCCAGCCCCAGTCACGCGCGACGTCGAGATTGCCAAGCCGCAACTGCGCAAGCCGACCGCGCGCAATCTCGAAGGCCCCCTGCACGATCTTCTGCGTGACAAAGCGGTGCGGCCGCAACGGCGACTCATGGTTGAAGAGAATGCCGGTGCAGGCGAACAACCCATAGGCTTCGCGGTAATTGGCCACGATATTGTGCGCACAGACCTTGGCCACGGCATAGGGGCTGCGCGGCCGGAACGGGGTATCTTCGGTCGCGGCATTCCCGCCGGTATCGCCAAAACACTCGCTCGAACCCGCATTGAATACGCGGATTCGAGGGTTGACGAATCGCACTGCCTCGAGCACATTCAGTACACCGAGCGAAATGCTTTCGATGGCTTCCACCGGTTGCTCGAAGGACAGTCCGACCGAGGTTTGCCCGGCGAGGAAGAAAATCGCGTCGGGCTCCTGCTCGGCCACCACTTTCAAGACGCTCCGATAGTCCGTCGGAAGCATCGAGCGCAGGGTCACCTGCCCGGCGAGCCCGACACGCTCGAGGCGCGAAAGATCCGCCGAACCGGCATCCCTTGTCGTTCCGGTCACATCAATGCCGCGTCCGACTAGCAAGCGTGCCAGATACGCTCCATCCTGCCCGGTGATCCCCGCGATCAGCGCCCGCTTCAAACCGCCCCCTTGCCTGTACCAACAAACTGCGGCAGTTTACGAAGGTTCTTCGCCGCGAGCGTCGTCAGGGCGCCAAGGCGCGTCCAGCCATGACGTCGGAGCGCGATCCAATCTTCGCTCGATTTGCGCAAGATACTGGCGAGCGACCGATTGCTGGCCCCGCCCATGCGCATCAAAACCTGGACCTCGGGGATGTACGCCAACGAGCGGCCGGAAAGCATCAGCCGCAACATCCATTCATAGTCGGCTGCGATATCCAGGCCGACGTCGTAATCGCCCAATTCCTGGACCACCGAGCGCCGGCAGTAGAGCGTGGGATGCGGCGGCATCCAGCCGCGCGCGACCTCGGCCGCGCTGAAGGGCCCGGCCCGCCAGTGGCGCACCGTCCGACGCGAATCATCGCGCGACACGTACTTCAGATCACCATACACCGCGTCGATCGCCGGCGAGTCGGCAAAGGCCGCGGCCACCCGTGCCAGCGCGCGCTCGTCCGCGAATGCATCATCGCTGTGCAGAAAACCGACCACATCGCCACGTGCCAATCGCAAACCCTTGTTGAGCGCGTCATAGATGCCGTCATCAGGTTCGCTCACGAAAATGTCGATGCGGTCACGATAAGTCTCGATGATTTCGACGGTGCCGTCCGATGAACCTCCGTCGATCACCACGATCTCGATGTCAACATCCCTCTGCGACAGGACCGAATCGATCGCCCCCTTTATGCCTCCGGCGTTGTTGTAAACTGCAGTGATGACCGATATTTTCATCGGCAATACCCCAACGGGCGAACAATCGAGCCGCGCAGGTTTTTCACGCAACCCGGTCGCCCACGTCGCCCACGACTGACAGGAGGCACTGAAATCATGTCCGAATTCAAGAAACTGCAGGCCGAGATCGCCGAACTCCAGAAGAAGGCCGAGGCTGCGCGCCGCGCCGAGCGGACCGGCGCAATCAAGACCATCAACGAATTGATCGCTACGTTCGACATTGCCGTGTCCGAGCTTTCATTGCCCAAGGCTGCAGCGGCAGACAGCGGCAAACGCGGTCGCAAGGGCGCGACGAGCGCAAAAGGCAGCAAGGGCCCCGGCCGCCCTGCCAAATCCGGCCGCAAACCCCATCCGAATGCCGGCAAGAAAGTGCCGCCGAAATTCGCTGACGGCAAAGGCAATACCTGGGCCGGTCGTGGCCAGAAACCCAAGTGGCTGGCCGATGCGCTGGCAGCCGGGGCAACGCTCGACCAGTTCCGCATCGCGCAGTAAGCCGCAGGCGGATGCAACCAGCCGTTCGCTGCCCCCTCACCCAGACCCTCTCCCGGGGGGAGAGGGAGAAAACGTCGGTCGCGCAACTCTCGCCGGGTGGAAGAAGGTGATCGGAGGGGCCGCGTGCAGGGCCATCCGAATGGCAAGGAAAGGGCCCTCGCCACCAAATGAAATGCACCGCGCGGCCGTTATCCATCAAGGCGCGATCAACCCTTGCCCGCCTGTGGCCGCGTGACCATCACGTCGCCCAGCACGAGCACATCCATGCGCGTGCGGAGAAAACAGTCGAGCGCTTCTGCAGGGCGGCAGACCACCGGTTCGTTTTCGTTGAAGGACGTGTTGAGCACCATCGGCACGCCGGTGAGCAACTCGAAGTTCTCGATCAGCCGGAAATAGCGCGGATTGGTGCTTTCCTCCACCGTCTGCAGGCGTCCGGAGCCGTCGACATGCGTCACTGCCGGTATGGCTGATCGCTTCTCTGCGCGGATGGGATACACCTGCATCATGAACGGCACGTCGCCGTCCAGTTCAAACCACTCCGGTACCGCACGACGAAGCACCGAGGGCGCGAATGGCCGGAATGACTCCCGGCGCTTGATCTTCAGGTTCAGGATGTCTTTCATGTCGGCGCGCCGCGGATCGCCAAGGATTGACCGGTTGCCAAGTGCGCGCGGGCCCCATTCCATTCGGCCCTGGAACCAGCCCACCACCTGACCCACCGCAATTGCCTCAGCCGTACGCCGGCAGAGGTCGGCCTCATCGGTCACACGCTCCACGGTGCAGCCCGCCTCCGTGAGATCGCCCGCCCGCGCCGCGAGCAGTGCGTCGATCTCCTGAGCGTCACACCCCGGCCCGAGATACGCGTGCCGCATCGGTGCACTGCGCGCGCCCCCGAGTTGATGCCAGACGGTCATCGCCGCGCCGATGGCACCGCCGGCATCGCCCGCCGCGCTCTGCACGTAGACCTCACGGAACGGGGTGCGCAACGTCACCTTCCCGTTGGCCACCGAGTTCATCCCGCAGCCGCCCGCGATGCAGAGCTTGTCGAGCCCATGCCTTGCGTGCAGGACATTGAGCAGGTGGAAGAACGCCTCTTCATACATCGCCTGCACCGAGCGGGCGATATCCCGGTGCTTCTGTTCGAGCGGGTCATCTCGACCCCGTGGCGGGCCCAGCAATTCGGAAAGCGCTGGAGCGAAGAGCGAACCGACCGAAGGTGAACCGCCTTCCCACTCATACTCCACCTTCTCGCGTGCGTGGCGGAAGTACGACAGATCCAGCTTGAAGCTGCCATCAGGCTCGAGACGGACGATCTGCCGCATCTCGGGCAGGTACGTGGGTTCGCCATACGGCGCGAGGCCCATGACCTTGTACTCGTCGCCATAGTTCGGAAAGCCGAGGAACTGCGTGAGCGCTTGGTAGAAGATGCCGAGCGAATGCGGGAAGTAGACGCGATCTTCCACCTCGATCCCCGTGCCCCGTCCCACGCCCCAGGCCGCGCTCGCGAAGTCGCCGAAGCCGTCAACGGACACCGTGACCGCCTGATCGAATGGGGAGACGTGGAAGGCCGAGGAAAGATGCGCCACGTGGTGCTCCACCGCGTGGATCTGCGCGCGGATCGACTGCCCCGGAAAGGCGCGCGCCAGGTGGGCATCCACGCCTTCGCGCTCCCGCTTGTTGCGGATCCGGTCGAGAACGAGTGAGAGATCCGGACGCTTCAGCAACGTGTAGGCCACCTTGCGACCAATGTTCGCCGAGGCATCCTGATTGATCGCGACATGGTCGACATCGGCCAAGGTCAATCCCGCATCCTGCAGGCACCACGCGATCGCCTCGCTGGGAAACCCTGCCCAATGCTTGACGCGGCGGAACCGCTCTTCCTCGGCTGCGTTCACAAGCCGACCGTCCACGACCAGGCACGCAGCCGAATCGCCGTGGAAGGCGTTGAGCCCGAGGATCGCTGTCATCTGCCGCTTCTCCGCTTGGCATCGTATAACCTAACCTGTACCTGGCTCTGATACATGGCTCTCATCACGCAGAAGACAAAGCCATCGCGGCCATCCAGAAATCCTCGTCGAAACACATAGCTATACAAGAAATACATCGACCCACGAAAGGGAAGGCGAGACGCAAGCCTCTTGATGGCAGCTCGACGGGTCAGCGGATCACGGCTGACGAAGTCACGCGCGCGCAATCGTCCGCGGTTGTTCAACTCGTATTCCGCGTCCTTACGCGCATACTGATTTTGCCGCTCAAACCATGCGGATATGCCCTTGTGATCCTCATCGATGAGGTCATGCTCCAGTTGTCCGACAACGCCCTGAACGACTTCGGTTTCTGCATGGCCGCGATTGACATAGGTCACCCGTCCAACTCGCACGAATCGAACGACCCAAGTGGGGTACAGGCTACTGTAGCGCAGCCAGCGACCCCACATGTAAAAGCGACGCCTCACCCGATAAGCGCCCACATCATTGGGGGCTTCCTTGGCCCGCTGCAGGAGTTCCCTGGCAAGCTCAGGCGGGACACGCTCATCTGCGTCCAGAATCAAGACCCACCGATTCTTCAGCTCAATGTTCTCAAGAGCCCAATTGCGCTGCGTGCCAAATCCATCAAAAGCACGCTGGTAGAAGCGCGCGCCGGCAGCTTTGCATACGACCTCGGTCTTGTCGCTGCTGAACGAATCGACAACAACGATGTCATCGCACCAACCAAGCGAACCGAGACAATGGGGGAGATTGATCTCCTCATTGAGCGTGAATATGAGCGCGGAAACACCCACGGATCTCAAGCGACTTTCCACCCATGCCGCTGTTGATGCCAGTTCCACGCGGTAGCGACAATTTGGTCAAGCGCGCTGTACCGCGGCTGCCAGCCAAGTGTGTTCGTCGCGTGCCGCGCGTCTGCAACAAGTGAAGGTGGATCACCTGAGCGACGCGCGCCTAACTTGAAAGGCACAGTGCTGCCCGTCACGCGCTCGACAGCGGCAAGCACTTCCCGCACAGAGAACCCCCTGCCCGTTCCAAGATTGAACACCGCACCCTTCTGGTGATGAGCGAGAAAGTCGATAGCACGAACATGTGCATCTGCAAGATCAGCAATATGCACGTAGTCACGCACGCACGTTCCGTCCGGTGTCTCGTAATCGTCGCCGAACACAGTGACCGGATTCCCCGTTGCCACCGCGTGAAGCACCAGCGGAATGAGATGCGTCTCGGGGCAGTGATCTTCGCCGATATCCCCTTCCGGGTCCGCACCTGCGGCATTGAAGTACCGGAGTCGCACCGAGTGAAGCGCCCCCGCCATCTCCAAGTCAGACAGCATGCGTTCCACCGCAAGCTTGGTTGCCCCATACGGGTTGATCGGCTGACACGGATGCGATTCCGTCAGTTTCGTTACACCTTCAGGAATGCCATAGACCGCGCAGGTGCTCGAAAACACGAGATGCTTCACACCGCCCTCAATCAGCGTGTTGCACAGCAAGGTCGACGATGCAACGTTATTCATCCAGTAGCGCATCGGATCACTGACCGATTCGCCGACGTAGGCAAATGCAGCGAAGTGGATTGCAGCGACCGGTCGATAGACCTGGATGGCCTCGAGCACCTTCGCACGATCGGATATGTCAGCCTCGATCAATGGTCCCCAGCGAACAAACTCTCGATGACCTCGGGAAAGATTGTCTATGGTCACCGGCTCATACCCCGCCGCCGCGAGCGCCTTGCATGTATGGCTGCCGATGTACCCGGCACCGCCGGTCACGAGAACGCTTCGCATGCTCAGGATTTATATCGAGGCGGCACGACCGTACTTCGCACGCTGCGGGCCTCCTCGTAGAGCGCAAGCAAACGCTGCGCCATCGCTTCCATCGACCAACGCGCCCGAGCAAGTTCCCGCGCGGCGCCGGACATCGCTTCACGCCGATCGGCATCGTTCAGCAGCCCGGTAAGCACGGGCGCCAGCGCCTCGGGCGTTCCGTCGCACACCGCGCCCGCCCCGGCAGCCTCTACTTCGGACGCAATGGCCACACCGGGAGAGAGAACACAGGGGACGCCGTGGGCCAGCGCCTCGGCCACGGCGATTCCGAAGTTCTCCCTATGCGACGGCAGCACGAACACCCATGCTGCGGCGAAGCAGCGATCCTTCTCCCCGCCCTCGATGTGGCCAAGCCAATCCACGGACCCGGTGACACCCAGCGCATCGCATCGCGCGCGCAGTCGCGCAACGTAGTCGGGTGCCCCCTCCCCGGCTATTTGCAGCCGCGCGTTCGGGTGGGTGGCGAGCACCTCAGGCCAAGCGTCGAGCAGCGCCTCGAGGTTCTTCTTTGGATCGAGGCGGGAGAGGAACAGAACGACTGGCGTCGGTGACTCCGACTGACGCACGTCGTCCCTGGGCTTGTCAACCGCGAGCGGAATCACCCGCGTCCTGGCGCCGGGTTCGAGCGCGCGAACCTCCTTCGCCTCCGCCTCGCTCGTGCAATGCACGGCAGCCGCCGCCCGCAGCAAGGGCCGCTCGATGAACCAGAGCGAAAGCCGCTTGAGCAGCGGTCGCCGCGCGGTGAGCCCGTAGGACGAAAGCGTGCCCAAGGGGCGGATGATGAACGGTACGCCACGGGTACGCGCCATGGTCGCACCCGCAATGCTCATGAACGAGAACAGTGCATGCACGTGCACCACATCGAAGTCCCGTACATGCCGCCAAAGCCATGGCAGGGCAGCGGGCGCAGACTGGTAGAAGCGCGTCCAACGCCGGAAGTAGATGCGCAGACCGCCCTCTTCGTCCAGCCATCGCCCCGAAGGGCGTTCGACACGCCGATTGCCATCATCATCCGTCGTCGCCACGGCAACGCGGACTCCCGCATCCCGCAATGCACGCTCCATCATGCGCACAGCGCGGCTCGGCCCGCCATGCACCAGGCTGAGTGACGGGATGACGTGGAGCACGTTCACCGGCGAACCGCGTTGATCGCCTGCATCAGGCCGCGGGTGGCCACATCCATCGAGTAGTTCTCGATCACGTGCCGACGCGCCGCCGCGCCCATCGCCTTCAGCCTGTCGCGCTGAGTGATCGCATGTCGCATCGCGTCCGCCAGTTCCTCGACGCCGCCGGAAAAGGTCCAACCGGTGACATCCTCGATGACCAGATCCTCGGCGCAACCCACGTCGCGACTGACGA
>CAZSTF010000034.1:0-9245 GCA_964609555.1 uncultured Alcaligenaceae bacterium
TGGTCGCGAACGGGGATGTCGCGAGTTTCAAGATCAGTCCCGACGGCAGCCGGGTGGTGTTCATGGCGGACAAGGACACGGACACGGTCAACGAGCTCTACCGGGTGCAGATCGGTGGCTTCGGACTGCTCATGGATGTGGACGGTGATGATCGCATCCTGCCGACGACCGACCTCCTGATGTTCACGCGCTACCAGCTCGGCCTGCGCGGCGCGGCGCTGGTGAGCGGTGCGCTTGGACTCAACGCCACGATCACCTCGGCCGTGACGATCGAAGCGCGCATCCGGACGGCGCTGGGGCTGCCCTAGCGCCGCGCTGTCGATTCACCACATGCCGAAGGGCGGGGAGTCCACGGCATCGGCCACGCAGAACATCACGCCCTCGTCCTTCCAGCCGCGCACGACCATCTCGTCGCGGCGCGCTGTCGTGACGACGTAGCGGTGGTTGCCGTCGTTGGTTGCCACGCGGTCGTTGAAGAGGCGCCAGACCGGCCGGGGGGCCGAGGCCGGACACGCCCCACCAATCGGGCTTTCGACCGCGAAATCGACACCCTCGTTGGCAAAGCGCGTGAAGGCGTGCAGGATCTGGCAGTCGACCGCACGGCCGTAGTAGTGCGTGTTGCTGCCGCCGCGTTCGCGTGAGGCGTGGACCCGGCAGATCGGGACGAGGCTGGCGCGCGCGGTGGCGCCATCCGGTGCCGAGAAGCGCATGCCGGTTCGCACGAAAGCATGTGGCAAGGCATCGAGCAGTGCCTGCTCCTCGGCACGACCGGTGAGAAAGAAGCGATCCACCTCGCGCGCGTAGTACTCGATGATCGTGCGCTCGGACAGCGAGGAGGGGTCGGTGCTCACGACCGTCAGGCGGGCCGGGGTCGCTCCGCTCGCCGGGCCACCAAACGCCAGCGCGCGTGTGCCGGCGCTGCTCCACCAGGCCCACGGCTGAAAGACGTCTTGCCGCCAGCCGGCGTCGATCTCGCCGTCATCCATCGCGATGCGCAAGCTCCGCGCGCCGTCATTGACATAGAGAAAGCGGTCGTCCGCCCCGACCAGCTGCACGCGACCCTCGCCGCGGAACACTGGCCAGCGCGGATCGGGCAGGAGCGTGGCCGGGTCCACCCGCGCGAGTTCCGTGGGCACCGTCGGCGCGCTGGGCGTTCGGGGCAGGGGCCGCAGCAGGAAGAGCGCCTTGCGTGCGGCATCGAAGTGCAGACGCGGCCGCGCGCCATCGCTCCGTCCGGTGGGCGGCATCACCTCCTCCGCACGCTCGTTGCCGTGAGCATCGCGCACGACGCGGGTGATGCGCGAGATCAACAACGGCGCAGCCGTCTCTCCCCCGAGGGTCGACCACACCACGAGCACGCCGTCTGCGCCTGTGTCCATGAGCTGCGACACGTCGGCCTGTGCCGGGAGGCTCAGGCTGCTGCCCCACGCCGGGTCGACGCGCCCCGAGGCGTCGATGCGTGCCAGCCCCGCGCGCGATTGGCCGCCGATCGTCGTGAACGTGCCTGCTGCCAGCACACGGCCGTCGTGCGCGTTCGCGAGCGCGGTGATCGGGCCGTCCGGCTGGGGGCGCCAGGCCGTGTCGGGGGCACCGCTGCCGTCGAAGCGCACCAGATGGCGTGCCCCGTCGAGTTGCATGTACCCGCCCACGATCAGGCCGCCACGGGCATCGACGATCGTTCTGGGGGCGAAGGCGAAGGGGGGAGGATCTTCATCGCGCAATGCAGTGAACCGCGGCTGCCACGACGGCAGCGGCCGGAACGCCGCGTCGAGTCGCAGCGCGCCGCTGTAGCGGAGGCCTTCGAACCAGTAGCTGAAATCGCCGAGCACGGCCCAGCCCTCGCCCCAGCGGGAGACGCTCGGTTGAGGCGCCCAGCCCCCGAGATCAGCGATCGCACGATCGGCGCCCGGACTGCCGTCCGCCGTCAGCGCGCCCGGGCGCAGCCAGAGGTGTCCTGTCGTCGCCCAGAAGAGGTTGCCTTGCGCATCCACCCCGGTCGACCTCACGCCTGCGGGCAGCGCGGACTGTGCGACGACGCGCTCGGCCGCCGGGTCGTAGCGAACGAGCAGCGTGCCGGACGCCGTCTGCCCAGAGAGCAGCACGGTGTCACCCGAGCGGCCATCGGAGACCAGCGCCCAGCGCTCGACACCCAAACCCGAGAGCGCCGGCGTAGGCCAGGCGGCATCCAGCTGACCGGTGGGGGTGACGCGCAGGAGCATCGGCGCGCTGGTCGACGTGGACTCGAGGTCGACGTAGGTCGCGCCCAGCCGGTCAGTCACGATCTGCCGGACGAAACCCTGCAGGCGCAATCGCCACAGCTCGCGGCCGGCGCGATCCAGGCGCACCAGCGCGTGCTCCGTGCTCGCACCGGTACTCTGCGGGGTGATCAAGGAAAGGCCATGTGCATCCGGGGCAAGCGCCACGGAGGGCGGCACGTCGATCTGCCATGCGGGATCCGGCGTGCCGTCTGCGATCAGTCGGCGGATCTGCGTGCGGTCCGCCGAAGCGGACGCCAGAGCCAACATCTCCTCGCCTGGCCCGACCGCGAGCTGGAGGATGCGCTGCCCCGGAAGCGGCAGGGTATACCGGACCGCACTGTGCTCATCAACGATCGCCCGGTACCAATCGCTTGCGATCCGCACGAGCAGCGTGCCTGCGGGCGTGACCCGGAGATCGCCGGGGGGCGACGTCCCCGAGGCCGTCGGCGGCGTACACCAGCGCGTGTCGATGAGGCCGATATCGGACACGCGGCTCACGGGTCCGCAGGCCTGGACGCCGTTCACATGCGTGGGGCCGCTCACGTAGGTCCAGCCGCGCTCCGGATCGCGCGCGACACCCCAGGGGATAGTCGCTCGGTACATGCCGCCGAAGTCCGGAGCGGGCAGCAGCGTTTGTGCGGCGATGGGGAGGCTGGCCGAAATGGCGCCGGCGGACAGGGCCAGGAGGAGCGGGCGGAAAAGGCGCATCATGGCATCGCATCGAGAACGAGGTCGGTCATGCGGCACGCGCACGGCATGCACTGGGCATGCACTGCACACGCACTGCGGCTCCGCTCCCCCGATCGGAAACCCGTCGACGATCTTAGCGCGGCCCGGTGGCAGGAGGCCATTGCACAGGTGGACCAGGCACCGGAGCCAGGATGGCGTCTGATTGCCGAAGCCGATCAAAAAGACAGAAAACAGTCGCTTTTCACGATTGAACAGCGGGGCTATGGTTCAGGTCCGACCTGAACCGTCAACCGGATTCGTCGCCCTCGTGACGATCTCAAGGAGAGCCCCATGAACGCCATCACCGAATGCCCCTTCCACGCCGCCGGCGGCGCCCGCGCCACGCACAGCGCCCGCTCGAACGCGGACTGGTGGCCCAATCAACTCAACCTCGCGATCCTGCATCAGCACCAGCCGGTGTCGAACCCGATGGGCGCGGACTTCGACTATGCGCACGCCTTCGGCACGCTCGACTACGCCGCGCTGAAGCGCGATCTGGCCGCGCTCATGACCGACAGCCAGCCCTGGTGGCCGGCCGACTGGGGGCATTACGGCGGTCTCTTCATCCGCATGGCTTGGCACGCGGCCGGCACCTATCGCGTGGCCGATGGCCGTGGCGGGGCGGGCACCGGCAACCAGCGCTTCGCGCCGCTCAACAGCTGGCCCGACAACGGCAACCTGGACAAGGCGCGGCGCCTGCTCTGGCCAATCAAGCAGAAGTACGGCAACGCGATTTCGTGGGCCGATCTGTTCATCCTCGCCGGCAACGTCGCGATGGAGACGATGGGCTTCAAGACCTTCGGTTTCGGCGGCGGTCGCGTCGACATCTGGGCGCCCGAGGAGGACATCTACTGGGGCGCGGAGAAGAAGTGGCTTGCGAGCAGCAAGGAGGAGAACAGCCGCTACAGCGGCGAGCGCGAGCTCGAGAACCCGCTCGCGGCCGTGCAGATGGGCCTGATCTACGTGAACCCCGAGGGGCCGGACGGCAACCCCGATCCGATCGCGTCGGGCCACGACGTGCGCGAGACCTTCAAGCGCATGGCGATGAACGACTACGAAACCGTGGCCTTGGTTGCAGGCGGCCACACCTTCGGCAAGGCCCACGGCGCAGGCGACGCCAAGCTCGTCGGCCCCGAGCCTGAGGCCGCGCCGATCGAGGCCATGGGCTTCGGCTGGTTGAACGCGCACGGCACCGGCAAGGGCGCGGACACGACGACCTCGGGCATCGAAGGGGCCTGGAAGCCCAACCCGACGACCTGGGACATGGGCTACCTGAAGGTGCTCTTCAAATACGACTGGGAGCTTGTGAAGAGCCCCGCGGGTGCGCACCAGTGGCGCGCGAAGAACGTCGATCCCGAGGACATGATCCCGGATGCGCATCGCCCGGGCGTCAAGCACGCGCCAATGATGACCACGGCCGATCTCTCGCTCAAGATGGATCCGGCCTACGCGAAGATCGCGCGGCACTTCCTCGATCATCCCGAGGAGTTCGCGGACGCCTACGCCCGCGCCTGGTTCAAGCTGACCCACCGCGACATGGGCCCGAAGAGCCGCTACCTCGGCCCCGAGGTGCCGGCCGAAGACCTGATCTGGCAGGACCCGCTGCCTGCGCGCACCCATGCCCTGATCGATGAGGCGGACGCGGCGGCACTGAAGGCCCGCATCATGGCCTCGGGCCACACGGTCAGCGAGCTGGTGGCCACCGCCTGGGCCTCGGCCTCCACCTTCCGCGGCTCCGACATGCGCGGTGGCGCGAACGGCGCACGCATCCGCCTGGCGCCCCAGAAGGACTGGGAGGTGAACGAGCCGGCGAAGCTGGCCCGCGTGATTGCGACACTCGAGGGCATCCAGCGCGACTTCAACGCCATGGCCACGGGCGGCAAGCAGGTCTCGCTCGCGGACTTGATCGTGCTCGCGGGCAACGCCGCGGTCGAAGCGGCCGCCGTTGCGGCCGGATACCCGGTCAGCGTGCCCTTCCTGCCCGGCCGGACGGACGCGACCCAGGAGCAGACCGATGTCGAATCCTTCGCCTACCTCGAGCCGGTGGCCGACGGTTTCCGCAACTACCGCAAGAAGGCCTATTCGGTCTCGCCCGAGGAAATGCTCGTCGATCGCGCGCAGCTGCTCACGCTCTCGGCGCCCGAGATGACCGTGCTCGTGGGCGGGCTCCGCGTGCTCGGGGCGAACCACGGCGGCTCGAAGGCCGGCGTGTTCACGAACCGCGTCGGTCAGCTCACGACCGATTTCTTCGTGAATCTGGTCGACATGGGCATCGAGTGGCGGCCCGTGGGTGACAACGCCTACGAGGGCCGGGATCGCGCAAGCGGCGCGGTGCGCTGGAGCGCGACGCGGGTCGATCTGGCGTTCGGCTCGAACTCGCAGCTCCGGGCACTGGCCGAGGTCTACGCCCAGCACGACAACCAGGCCAAGTTCGTGCGCGACTTCGCAGCGGCGTGGGCGAAGGTGATGAACCTCGACCGCTTCGACGTCCGGAAGAGCGCCTGACAATCTGCTGTGCAGCCCGATCGCTTTGTCGCATGTTGGCTCCGGCCGCTTTGCTTAACCTCGGCTGAGCCGAGGTTAGCCTTCGCCGAAACTCCGTTTTCGCTCACCGCTCGCCTACCCTTAAGGTATGTCTCGCGATTCGCTGCGCGGCTTCGCGCACTCGGGCTTGCTCGCGACGATTGTCCAGCGCTTCCGGGCGCACTTGACCGGGTGCCGGACGTGCGCCGGCACCCATCCGCATATTCGGATCGTCCGATTTCGTCGCGCGTGAGCGCTGCGCGTGTCAACGAAAACTGACACAATTCAATTAGTAGTTCGATTGCGTGTGCTACCGGCGCAGGGGCCCGACGGGGCCCCTTGGTTCATCCGAGCGGGCGTCGCGTGCTGCACCGGTCGAACTCTGTTTTGATGCATCAAGGAGCTATCACGTGAAACTCGCTGTTCGCATGCTGGCCGCGCTCGCGCTGCCGCTCGTCGCCCTCGGTACGGCCCACGCCGACGAGGCGCTCGCCAAGGCCAAGGGCTGCACCGCCTGCCACGCCGTCGACAAGAAGATGATCGGCCCGTCCTACGCCCAGGTCGCTGCCTGCTACAAGGCCGAAGGCAAGAAACTCGCCGACAACAAGGCCGCGCTCGTCAAGCACATCAAGGCCGGTGGTGCCGGTGTCTGGGGCCAGATCCCGATGCCCGCGCACCCGCAGGTGTCGGACGCCGACCTGGCCAAGATCGTCGACTGGGTCATGTCGATCAAGCCGAGCGAGTGCCCGAAAGAGTTCAAGCCCAAGTCTTGATTTCGGGGCTACGGCTCACTACAAACGGCACCTTCGGGTGCCGTTTTTGTTTCTGCAGCATCCGGCACGCGAGTCAGCAGCTTTTCATTGGATGCCCGATTCCAATAGGCATCACGAGGAGAAAACCGAAAAGTCGACTCGATGCGAAATCGCGCTCTACGCCGCACGAAATAAAGCTTCGCACAAAAAGCCATTGAGCGACGGACGGTTGCCGATGGCTGCTGCACCGCAGCACAACGCACGACAGCGCCCGCGCCGTCGCCCTTGACGTCCCGGCCGCAAGTTGTCGCACTACCCAAGTTATCGTCTCATGCAGGACACGCATACCCCCGGCGGTAGTTGCCTGTAGTCGGCGCCTAGAATCGCCGTTTGCTGGCTCACCGGCTCGCACCCCCGGCGCAGGCGGCCCCCCGAACCCCGGGGGTCCAAGGTTCTGCCGTCCCGCCGCCCCGTTCACGCCCATCAACGCACCACCTGCTCGCGCCTCCGTCATGATCCCGGTCTCGACGGCGTGGGCCGCACCGCATTCACGATGAATCAGCCGGAAACCCTCCTCACGCTTCAGGCCGCCGTCAACGCGCCGCCGCATGTCCGTCACCTCCGCCTGCTCCACTGGGTGCGCGAGATCGCCTCCCTCACGCAGCCCGAGCGCATCCACTGGTGCGACGGCTCGGCCGAGGAATACGACCAGCTGTGCGCCGAACTCGTCCGCGCCGGTACCTTCCGCAAGCTCAACGAGGCGAAGCGGCCGAACTCCTACCTGGCCTGGAGCGATCCCTCCGACGTCGCCCGCGTCGAGGATCGCACCTTCATCTGCTCCGAGCGGCAGGAGGACGCCGGCCCGACCAACAACTGGATGGCGCCTGAGGCGATGCGCGCCACGCTCACGCCGCTTTTCACGGGCGCGATGCGCGGCCGCACGATGTATGTCGTGCCCTTTTCGATGGGCCCGCTCGGCTCGCCCATCGCGCACATCGGCGTCGAGCTCTCCGATTCGCCGTATGTCGCGGTCAACATGCGGCTCATGACCCGCATGGGCCGTGGCGCGCTCGACGTGCTCGGTGAGGCGGGCGAGTTCGTCCCCTGCGTGCACACCGTGGGCGCACCGCTCGCGCCGGGGCAGAAGGACGTGCCGTGGCCGTGCAACAAGACCAAATACATCGTTCACTACCCCGAGACACGCGAGATCTGGAGCTTCGGCTCGGGCTACGGCGGCAATGCGCTGCTCGGCAAGAAGTGCTTCGCGCTTCGCATCGCCTCGACCATGGGCCGTGCGGCGGCGGCCGAGGATGGCCGCGGATGGCTGGCCGAGCACATGCTGATCCTCGGTGTCACCCGTCCCGACGGCCGGAAGTACCACGTCGCAGCCGCCTTCCCTTCGGCCTGCGGCAAGACCAATTTCGCGATGCTCATTCCGCCCCGCGGTTTCGAGGGCTGGAAGGTCACGACGATCGGCGATGACATCGCCTGGATCAAACCCGGCGCGGACGGCCGCCTCTACGCGATCAACCCCGAGGCAGGCTACTTCGGCGTCGCCCCGGGCACGAACGAGCAGACCAACCCGAACTGCATGGCCTCGTTGAAGCGCGACGTCATCTTCACCAACGTCGCTCTCACCGACGATGGCGACGTCTGGTGGGAAGGGATGACCAAGGAGCCCCCGGCGCACCTGATCGACTGGCAGGGCAAGGACTGGACGCCGGAAATCGCGAAGGCGACCGGCGCGAAGGCCGCGCACCCGAACGCGCGCTTCACCGTGGCCGCGACCAACAACCCGGCGCTCGACCCGGCCTGGGACGATCCGGCGGGCGTGCCGATCGATGCCTTCATCTTCGGCGGCCGGCGCTCGACCACGGTGCCCCTCGTCACCGAGGCGCGTGACTGGGTCGAAGGCGTCTACATGGCCGCCACCATGGGCTCCGAGACCACGGCGGCCGCGTTCGGCCAGCAGGGCGTGGTGCGCCGCGACCCCTTCGCGATGCTGCCGTTTGCCGGCTACAACATGGCGGACTACTTCGGCCACTGGCTCGCGCTCGGTGAGCGGCTCGCCGCATCGGGCGCCCCCCTGCCGCGCATCTTCAAGGTCAACTGGTTCCGCAAGGATGCCGAGGGCCGCTTCGTCTGGCCGGGCTTTGGCGAAAACCTGCGCGTGCTCGCCTGGATGCTCGAGCGCATCGAAGGCACGGCGGCGGGCGAAGAGCACCTGATCGGCGTCTCGCCGCGCCACGCCGACCTCCACTGGGATGGTCTCGAGTTCAGCGAAGCGCAGTTCGCGTCGGTCATCTCGATCGATCACGACGCGTGGCGGGCCGAGCTCAAACTGCACGACGACCTCTTCGAGCAGCTCGCGCAGGGTCTTCCAGCCGCGCTCACGGCCACGAAGGCGCGACTCGCCGCACGGCTCGCGGGCTGATCAAACCGCCCGCCAGCTGGCGGGCTCAGCTCGCGAGCATCGTCTCCACCCAACGGTCGTCGTAGTAGGTGTGGAGGTAGCGCTCGCCCGCGTCGCAGAGCAGCGAGACGATCGAGCCGCGCTCGCCGCGGGCCTTCATTGCCTCTGCGAGCGTTCGCATCGCATGGTAGTTGGTGCCCGTCGAGGGCCCCACCTTGCGCCCGAGCGTGGCCGAGAGCGACCGCATCGCCTCGATCGAGGCCGCATCCGGCACCTCGATCATGTGATCGACAAGCGCACGGATGAAACTCGGCTCCACGCGCGGTCGGCCGATGCCCTCGATGCGGCCTCCGGCCGCAGTGAGCGTGGCATCCCCACTCTGCCAATAGCGCAGGAACACCGAGCCTGCCGGATCGGCCACACACAGGCGCGTCGCGTGACGGTGATAGCGCACGTAGCGGCCGATCGTCGCACTCGTGCCGCCCGTGCCGGCGCCGACCACGATCCAGGTGGGGATCGGGTGACGCTCGCGCGCCATCTGCGAGAACAGGCTGTCGGCGATGTTGTTGT